>JAXJWX010000001.1:0-2373 GCA_036307765.1 Paludibacteraceae bacterium
CATACGGGCGTGGTGCGGTAAAAATGGGCATCCAGGGCAGCGGCCGAATAAAGTCATCGAGCGAAAGCCAATCCCCGCACTACACGACCCTCTGGTCGGACATCCCCAAGGTCTCGGTAAAGTAAAATAGCCACCGCGAGGTGGCTATTGTTGAGTATGTATAGTCTCTACATATTATACTCGCGATAGGTTTCTATGGGACGCAAGTGGTAATTACCCTTGGGGTGCAGTATCTGTGCTCGTTTGTGAAGTATCGCCTCATTTATGATCGGCTTAGGCTCGGAGTTGGATGCCAAAGAGTAGTCGCCACCGATGCGCATTGCCAGGCGGCTCATATCCTCGGCAACCTTGTCGTTGATGACCTTTGCGTAGATCTGCGTGGTACGGATATGTTTGTGGCCGAGCATCCTTGAAACAGACTCAATAGGCACTCCGTTTGTTAAGGTCACCGTTGTGGCGAAGGTGTGGCGTGCCATATGGTAGGTAATCTTCTTCTTGATGCCGCAGAGGTCGGCCAGCTCCTTTAAGTAGAGGTTGGAGCAGCTGTTACTATTTATAGGTAGGAGCTTGCCATCCATTTTCTTTAGACCTCTGTACTTGGCAATGATCATCTGTGGAATCTCCAACAGAGGTACATTTACTGCAGTCTTGGTCTTCTTGCGGTGGGTGCGTAGCCAAACGCTACCATCCTCCTCGGTTACAATGTTGTCCTCGGTAAGAGCCTCGACATCGCAGTGCGCAAGCCCCGTAAAGCAGCTGAACACGAACACATCTCTTACATACTCCATGCGGGGTACATCAAACTCCTTCTGCATAATACGCGCCAGCTCCTCCCTGGTTAGGAAGTCGCGCTCGACCTCATCATAGTGAATCTTAAATGGGGCGAAGGCATTAACGCTAACCCAGCCGTTATCGCGGGCTACAGTGTAAATTGTGCGAGCCTTCTGCATCATCTTCATAGCGTGGTTATTGGCAACATTAAACTCGGTGCGCAGGAAGGTCTCGAAGTTGGAGATGAACATAGGCGTTACCTGGTCGATGTATATATCCTCCTTACCCGTAGTCTTCTCAATATATTGCTTGAGTCGTCTGCGAACGAGGTCGTACTTGTCGTATGTTCGAGCCGAGGTACTCAAGCCGATCTGCTTCTCGTAATCGGCCAGCCACATATCGAACACCTCGATATAACCCTTCTTCTGCTTGTTCGCCTCTTCCTCTGGATCTTCTCCGCGCAAGGCAGCCTTGAGCATCGACATCGTGACAAATAGTCCTCTGCGGAGTAGTGCGGTGTGTGTCTCGTAGATGTTGTGCTTGATCTCCTCCAGCACCAGGTTGATGCGTTTGTCGTCACGCGAGAGCCCCAGGGTCTTGCCATACTCCCAACGCTCTGGCAAAACATATTGTTTCGTTCCGAGATACTTCATCTCTCGGTTAACAGTGATCTGTGCCATGATAGGGCACTTGCCCTCCTTGTTTAGCTTACCCTTCTGGATAATGAAGTTTACCTTGATTGTCTGATTTCTCATATTCACTCTTATTTAGTTTTGTTCTTTACTCTGCGTGCAGGGCAAATATAGAGTGCTTCTAAATCTATTAGGCAAACCTCAATGCGACATATTGCGACAATTATGCGACAATAGTGCGAAATAGTACGACAAAACGCAATGTTAAGTTTGCTTAACGCACTCTATATGAGTCGTTTGCAGTGCAAACATAACATCACTATTTGGAAGTGTCAAGTTAATTTCGCTTAATCTGCGAGAGGTTTCGAAGATTCTGCAGACTATTCGGTAATGACCTACTCGGTCAAAAAGTGAGTTGGTCACGAATTTGGTCCAGGTCAATGGTTTTTCGGGAGTGGGTCAGTGGTTTTCTCGAGTAAATCTGCCGCATAACGACGACAAAAGTGCGACAATCATACGACAAACTGCGACATTTCTTACCCTTTGAGTGTTAGCGGGTTACAGCAGGGTGGAGGCTAACTTTCTGATATGCAACAAAAAAAGAGAAGAACTCTCGTTCTTCTCTTCTGTACCCCCTCAGGGGCTCGAACCCTGGACCCCAACATTAAGAGTGTCGTGCTCTACCAACTGAGCTAAAGAGGCATTTGCTATCTTTTCGATTGCGAGTGCAAAGGTATGAAACTTTTTCTATTTAACAAAATATTTTCATACTTTTTTTAATATATTTTTTGTGAATTTGAACGCCTATTTCACAAGCCTTTGTAAATCAATATATTAATAATCGGTGTCTGATATGTTAGAATGTGCGATTTGTCCTATCTATCGCTATTCCACTCGCCTTGGGCGTCGTCATAGAACACGGGACGGTCTCCAGCGATGTGCTTTGCTGCAAGGTATGCCTCGTACAAGC
>JAXJWX010000002.1:0-1558 GCA_036307765.1 Paludibacteraceae bacterium
ATGCTATGGTATGGAACAGCTCATCGAAGAATAAATTCCAGGCATGGTATCCCGTGGCAGACTACTCTTCGTACGATACGTTCACGATTCCTACCGACCAGAGCGATGCTACCAAGTTGGCTTCTGCCGATTGGATGACCGCATCGACCGAGGAAATCGACAAACCCGGAAATGGTGTACTCGACCTCAACTTCCAGCACCGCTTGGCAAAGGTAACGGTGAACCTTACTTTCAGTTCGCAGTATCCCAAAGGTTATCAGTACGTATCGGATTTCACATTCTATACCAACGAAGAAACTCAACAGGCAATCACACCGCTTGCGAATAGCGAAACGTCGTACACCGCTATCTTGCGTCCGGGTGAATATGCAGACGAAAGTTATTTCATCTACTTGACGATGGATGGTATTGAAGAGCATGATGTTCTCGGCAAGACTACCACAGCAGCCATCAATCTTGAAGCTGGCAAGCACTACACCTTCACTCTCAAAGTAGGTAAAGACGTTGTAAGTATTGATGATGTCACTGTAGCGGACTGGAATGAGGAGGATATTGATGGCGGTGTGGCAGAGGAAGTGCCTCAAACCTATACATACGATGCAACAACCAACACCTACAAAGTCTATCAGGGAGATTACCTGCAAACAGCTATTGATGAAGCAGAAGTGACTGGTACAGCAGAAAATCCTGCTACCGTCAAGATTATGGCTGATATGGAAATTACGGGTGTTCCTGATGAAAATGGTCTTGTAGTTCAAAACATTCTTGTGGATGCCGGCGTAATTATTCTTGATTTAAATGGACATCTAGTAAAAGGCATGACTGACAGACATGATATCAATATAGCGGATTATGCAACACTTACCATTGATGACTCTTCTGAAAGCAAGCAAGGTAAATTCATGTGCAAGGACCATGTATTGTATATGGACGAACATGCAAAATTGATTATTAACAACGGAACATTTGAGAATTGGGCAGAATCTTATGATGAATTAGAAGGTGTTGTGTTAAGAGGTCTTGGATGGGATTGGAGTGCCATTATCAATGGAGGAACTTTTGTCAGTGTAAATTATGTGATTATGATGAGTGCCACTGTTGAAATCAATGGCGGCACATTCATAGGCGAAAATTATGCTTTGGATATATCAAATGGCTCAAACGAACCTATTAATATTAATGGTGGTAGTTTTGTCGGTGGCAACTATGACCTCTTCATATATAGCGAAGATGGTGCTGTGCCAGCATTCCTTTCTGCCAATGCAGAAACTGGCGTCGGTGCGACATTCCCAGGTGGTCTCACTATAGACTACGATGAACCCAAAACATTGAACGACATTATTATGGATGGCGTAGGATACTTTGATGCAGAGGGCAATCAGATTACCGAAGGTCTTGATGGAACCAACATCGCTGGCGATGTTACAGTGAAAAGAATTCACTAACGAATAAACCTATTTAGGGCAGGATGGCTTGACCGCCTACCTGCTCACAAAGAGATCCACGGTCGGAGCCGGGGATGACAGAGTAGATGGCCGATCAGGTCGGTCATGACGGG
>JAXJWX010000003.1:0-42607 GCA_036307765.1 Paludibacteraceae bacterium
AAGCATTCACACACTTACCGCAGCGAACGCAGTTGGTGATCTCTTGGCGCATACTCTCTGCCTCTGGCAAGAACAGCAGGCCGCTCACGCGCTTGTTGCTTGGCATATCAATATTGCTCATCGCGCGACCCATCATAGGGCCACCGCCGATGACTTTACCAGTATCCTCAGGCACGCCACCTGCAAGAGTTACCACCTCGGTCAATGGTGTACCGAAACGCACATCGTAGTTACCTGGTTTAGCAAGACTCTTACCTGTAACGGTCATCACGCGAGAGATGAGTGGTTTGTTCTTTTGAACGGCCTCATATACGGCATAGATAGTTGCCACGTTATCCACTACAGCGCCTACCTCGATTGGCAGTGCACCGCTTGGCACTTGGCGACGGATACATGCGTCGATGAGCTGTTTCTCACCACCTTGTGGGTACTTCAGCTTCAATGCTTTCACCTCGATACCTAGCACTTTGCTAGCAAGTGCCGTCATGTGTTGGATGGCATCTGGTTTGTTAGCCTCAATACCGATAATGGCCTTTTGGATATTGAGCGCACGCATCAGCAGTTGGATACCGATGATGATCTCCTCGCCCTTCTCCAACATCAATTGGTGGTCGCAAGTGAGATATGGCTCGCACTCTACACCGTTGACGATGAGTACCTCAGCTGTCTTGCCTGGAGGAGGCATGAGTTTCACGTGTGTTGGGAAACATGCGCCACCCAAACCTACAATACCTGCCTCTTGCACCTTGTCAATGATAGTTTTTGGTTCGTAGTCTAATTTGCGAACGATATCATTGCTGCGATCAATAGTCTCGAGCCACTCGTCGCCCTCCACATCCATGAAGATGGCTGGCATTTTCATGCCCCATGCGTCGATAGTAGTATCAATCTTGGTGATAGTTCCGCTGAAAGGAGCGTGGATGTTTGCACTCACGAAGCCACCTGCTTTAGCGATGAGCTCACCTACTTTCACTTTCTGTCCTTTCTCTACGACTGCTTGCGCAGGCGCACCGATGTGTTGCACCAACGGAATGATTGCTTTGGCTGGCAAAGCGCACTCGGTGATCGGTTGATGAACAGAATATTGCTTATTATCATGTGGATGTACTCCACCTATACGGAATGTACTTTTCATGCCTTTGCCTCCTCTTGTTTAGTTTCTACGCCTTTAACCTCTTCACCTTTAACCTCAGCAGCCACTGGCGCAGCCTTAGGTGCTGCTGGCGCTTCTGCTTTTGGCTTGCGTGCAGGGAAGTTCACTGCGTGAATGGCACCTGTTGGGCACGCATCTTCGCACTTACGGCACAGACGGCACTTGTTGTAGTCGATGTATGCCAAGTTATTCTCGATGACGATAGCATCAAACTCGCATACTTTTTGACACTTGCTACAACCGATACAAGCGTTGGTACATGCCTTACGTGCTACTGCGCCCTTGTCTTTGTTGACGCACATCACTACCATGCGACGGCTCTTAGGGCCTTTCTTGCGCAGCTCGATGATGTTGCGTGGACATGCGCTAACGCACTTGCCGCAGCTGGTACACTTCTCGTCATCCACCTCTGGCAAACCAGTCTCAGGGTTCATGTGGATAGCATCGAACTCGCAGGCTGCCACACAGTCACCACAACCCAAGCAACCGAACGGACAAGCCGTCTCACCCACATAGCAGTTATGCAGGATTTGGCAACTCTTAGCACCGTCGTAGATGCTTGTTTTTGGTCGTGCTTCGCACGTACCGTTGCAGCGTACTACTGCTACTTTGGGGTCGATGTTTCCGACCGCCATTCCAAGGATCTCACCTACAGTCTTCATCGTAGGTGCACCGCCTACAGGGCAGAGAAGTCCATCGAGTGTCTCGGCTTTCACGCAGCCTTCGGCAAAAGCACGACAGCCAGCAAAACCGCAACCACCGCAGTTAGCGCCAGGTAATGCCTCTTGCACCTCATCGATGCGTGGATCTTCTTCCACCTTGAACTTTTGGGCTACCAGATAGAGCAGCACTGCTGCCACCAATCCCGTCACGCCCAAAACGGCTAAAGAAATCAGAATTAAATTCATTGTGTTTTTATAATTTTGTTAGTTATTTTTCTTCCTTGCAGTAAAGCTAAACTCTTTTTGCAGTTTGTCTTTGAATATCCCCAGTACGAGGTAGTAGAGTGCCATGGCGCAGAGTGCTACTGTGCCGAGCACAGCTTCTCTCTTTGCCTCATCGCCTAATAGCCCTGTCGCCCCATCGCCCATTGCCAATAGCCCATTGCCTATAAACATCACCGCCAGCATCACAAAGAATGGTAGCAAGTATGCGAGTACCACGGCTTTCCATCCCATCTTCTGCTGCACCATCACTTCCACTTCGTTGCCCACAGCCCATTGCTCACCGCCTAAAAGAACAACTGTCATCTCTTTCTCAGCGCTCTCTGCGCTGGCGCACATGGCTTTGGCTTTGCAAGCAGCACATGCACTTGTCTGCACAATGCGCACGAGGGCGGTGCCGTCCTCATTCAACGCTATTATTATGCCGTCATGTTTAATCATTTTCCTTTTGCTTTGCAAAAAACGCGCAAAGGTACAAAAAAATACGCACATACACAAGTGTTTTGAGCGAAAATTTATTTTCAGGTTAAAAAACGCTTGTGTATGGGCTGCGTAGGGTGGCAGTAGCTTCGAGGTGGGCGAGCATAGCGAGGTCGGTGCCCTCGAAGGTACAACATTGCCACTCTACGCTAGGGCTCAGCCCGCACATACGCAAGTAAAACGTGTTTTTTTTCAAAAAAGATAGACTTGTCTATCTGAAATAGCATTTCGCAGCACAATAGGAACTCGTTCATAATTGTGCTGCGGAAGGCTATTGCAAAAGGTGTAACCGTTTTTTGAAAAAGAACGAGTGTACTGTAGTATGGGCTGCATTTCGCGACTGTAATTTCGGGGGAATGTTGGAAAATTCGTTCGAGCATAGCGAGATAAGAATTGCTTTCCAACAGGCGGCGTCCGAAGTTACTACAAAAAATGCACATACGCAAGTAAAACGAGTTTTTTTTCAAAAATGATAGATAAAATCTATCTCATTCTGCTTTATTGCTTACAGTAAGCTCGCTTGCTAGTAGGCAATAAGGTGGAATGATAGGGCAAACGGATTTTTGAAAAAGTGATATACTATGGGGTCCCCACGAACTTCGTGAGTGAGTGGGGAGAGCGGAGGCATCGGTCGCCCTACTGCTGACGGGGTCAGCGGTCAATGCGATCCGATTGCCGAACGCGAGTAGTATGGGCTGCATCGTGCGACCGTAATTTCGGGGGAATGTTGGAGAATTCGTTCGAGCATAGCGAGATAAGAATTGCCTTCCAACAGGCGGCATCCGAAGGTACAATAAAATACGCAAATAAAACCAGAGATTTCGTTATTTTCTCCTTTGCTCTCCCCTATTCTTGCCAATTATCTGCCACCTATCTGCCACCTGACAGCATCGGAATCTCATCGGAACCTCATCGGAACCTCATCGGAATCTCATCGGAATCTGACCGAATGATTACCATATTATCAAGCAACCATCAACGAGCCTTGAACAACTCTCTTTTGATATAATCATACAACCTCGCAGGCACGACTGGCATCCCCTTCGCATCGGGCATGCGCTGGTGCTTGCTAGCTTCACGCAAAGCAGCACGGTGTTTCTCAGCCCACGCTTCGCGTTGTACAGGGTCACGCAGGATAGCACTTGCCTCGGCTGATACTTGGCTAAACGCCTTAACCATAGGGCGTTCCGCCATTTCTTTGCGTTCCTTCTTTGAGTAGTCTGGCTTACGACAATAGGCAGCATAACCGAGCCTGCCTGGGATGGGACGGAGATAATGATCTTTGTCAATTGATCCGCCGATACTTTCTAAAAACGATGCTACATGTACAATCATAGTTGGTAAGATTTTGTTAGTTAAAATTCGACTGCAAAGATACAAAAATTTTCTCATATATCCAAATTTCTGGAGAGAATTTTGTGAATAAAACGCAGCAAGTTTATGGGGCTTTCGGTGGAACAGGTGCACAGCTGCACAGCTGTTTTCTAAACTTTACCCGCGCGTATGTGCATATATAAGAAAGTGCTGTGCAGCTGTGCACCTGTTCTTGCAAAAAAAAATAATATTTACCTGATTATCTATAAATTACAAGGTTTTGCACACGGGTACAGCTGTGCACAGCTGTACCGCTGCCGTGCACAAAATACACGCAATGAAGTGCACAGCACCAATTATCGTCTATAAAAAAAGTGTACAAATATCAATACCCGCTTGCATATATCAGAAAAAAGTCGTATCTTTGCAGACAAATTAAAATTCATATACCCATGAAAAAGATTTTACTACTACTCTTTGTGCTGTGTGCCACTTTTGCACAGGCAAGCAAGTACAAGTATCTGGCATTTACCAACACATCGGATTATACAATCTATTTTGATGTCACAAACCTCAAATTGAGTGTCATTGGAGAAGATGGTCTAAGCATCACAACCACAGACTATAATATTCGGTTATTATTGACCGATCTCAAATCAATGCAATTCTCACAGGACGGCACTATAACTGCCCTAGAGAATGTGCTCAATGCGGATACACCTGTGCAAGTATATAGCATTAATGGAGCTTTCTTGGGCACTTATGAATCAATGCTAGAAGCTGCGAAATCTTTGCACGCTGGCTCGTATGTAATCTCTAATGGTAATCAATCACAAACAATTGTGATTAAATAATTAAAACTATGAGAAATATATTGATTATCTGCCTTTTGGCAATCAGCGGACTGCTTACAGCGCAGACATTGAACATACAAGTAGAACAAGTGACTTATCAGTTTCCTGCCGAGCAAGCAGGCGTAATGAATTATACGAATGGCACGGAGTTGACTGTCATGGACAAGACCTTTACGCTTGTAGAGGGAATGAATATGTACGTCAACGAATTGGCAGTAGAAGACAACACCGTAGCAGTCGTGTACAATGGAAACACCGCAGCTATTACCGTAGCAGGTAATATTGCTAAGTACCTGACTATCACCACATCGGGTGCGCACGTAAACATCGCTCAAAGCGACGATGTGGCGGAGGAGATAACTTATAAGCTATCAGGAAGTTCTGATGACGGCGAGTTCTATCTATCGGGCTCGTACAAGTCAACTATCGAACTGAACGGATTGACACTCACCAACACCAATCCTGTAACTTCGGGTGCGGCTGTGCATATCCAAAACGGCAAGCGCATCAAAGTGAAAGTGCAGGACGGCACAACCAACACCATTGCGGACTGCGCCAATGGTTCGCAAAAAGGCGCGTTCTATGTAAAAGGTCATCCAGAGTTCAGCAAGAGTGGTGTGCTGAATGTCATAGGCAACCTGAAGCACGCTATCAAGTCGGGCGAGTATATCGAACTGAAAGAAGCTACCTTGAATGTCACTTCGGTACAAGGCGATGCCATCAACTGCGCGCAATACTTCTTGATGAAAAGCGGAGCAATCCACATCAATGGTGTGACCGATGATGGTATTCAATGCGATATTGACGATGCAGATGCAGGTTCGACGGGAGAAACAACCGACCACGAGGACGAGGATAGCGGAAATATCTATATTGAGGGCGGTAGTATCACGATGAATATCGCAGGCAAAGCCGCTAAGGGCATTAAGTCAGAAGGCGATATCATCATCTATGGAGGCACGATTGATGTCACTACCACAGGTCACGGCAAGTGGGACGATGAGGATCTCAAGACCAAAGCCGCAGCCTGCTTGAGCAGCGACGCGAAGGTAGTTATCTCTGGCGGCACATTGACGCTAACCAGCACAGGTTCAGGCGGTAAAGGTATCAACTGCGATGCGGAGTTTGAGTTGTCTGGTGGCGATGTGACGGTGGCAACCACAGGTGCTCTTTACTACAACAACGGCACAAGCGAGAACACCAATTATACGGGCAATACTGACAATATTGATAGCGACTATCATTCTTCATCAAAGGGAGTGAAAGCCGATGGCGCTATTACCATTACGGGCGGCAGAATCAGCGTTTCCACCGCAGGTCTTAACGCCGAAGGTATTGAGAGCAAGACTACTATTCTTATCTCTGACGGCGAGGTAGTGGTGAATGCCTACGACGATGCGATCAATGTAGGTGGCGATGGAACGGATTTGATTATCGAGGGCGGATACGTATATGCGCGTGCAATGAATAACGATGGTATTGACGGCAACGGCAATGTGTATGTGAAGGGCGGATTGGTGTATGCTATTGGTTCAAGAGAACCAGAAGTGGCGATTGATGCCAATACCGAGGAGAACAAGAAACTCTATGTGCAAGGCGGTACGGTAATCGCCATAGGCGGTTTGGAGCGTGGCGCAAGCATCACAGGCGGCACATGCAAATACACTTCCTCATGGACAGAAAACACTTGGCATGCCTTGTACAACGGCGGCGAATTGGTTGCAGCTTTCCAAACGCCTACCAAAGCCACAGGCGGTAACAATCCTGGTGGTAGCGGTCCTGGTGGCAATCGCCCTCCTGGAGGAGGCGGTCCTAGCGGTGGCGGAGGTAGCCAGCAGTTGGTGGTTTATACCTCATCTACTCCAAGCATGACTTCGGACGTAACGGTCAACGGTGGCACGGAGTATTTTGGCGGAGTAGCCAATATAGGTGGTACAGTCAGCGGCGGCACATCTGTCACACTGAGTAACTATAGCAGCAGCGGAAGATGATTTGCATATTGACAAATAAAATATATACCATGAAAACAACAAAAATCATTCTCTTGACCATTGGTCTATTCCTGCTCAATGCAGGCACTTCGCAAGCCGCTGAACGCTGGATAGAAGGTTACAAAAAAGTACTCGTTATTGGTGCGCACCCCGATGACCCCGAAACGATGTGCGGCGGCACGATGATCAAACTGCGCGAAATGGGCGTGGAAGTCGTATCCGTCTATCTCACAGGAGGCGAAGCAGGTATTCCTGGCAAAACACACGACGAGTCACGCACCATTCGCACCGCCGAAGCCACAAAAGCCTGCGAGATGATGGGGGTACGTCCCATATTCATGACACAAATCGACGGCAATGCCGAAGTCAACAAAGCGCGCTATGCCGAGATGAAAGCCCTGATTGAAGCCGAGAAACCCGATATGGTCATCACCCATTGGCCTATCGACTCGCACCGCGACCATCGCGTATGCTCTATCCTTGTGTATGACGCGTGGCGACAAACAGGTTACACTTTTGACCTCTACTATGGCGAAGTGATGACGGGTCTGCAAACGCAAACCTTCGCCCCCAACCACTGGGTGAACATCACCGAGCAACACGAGCAGAAAGTGAAAGCCTACTATTGCCACAAGAGCCAAGATATGCCTGTGGTACAAGAGTGGCATGATGCCATGGAAAAACTCCGCGGCATGGAGTGCCATACCAAATATGCTGAAGCATTCACCAAACAAGTGTGGACTGAATAGGGTTAGAGGTTAAAGGTTAGAGGCAAGGATTATGAATAGTGCATTAGCCGCAGTAATTGGACTGCTACTTTCGATTGTATTGATTATCAAAAAAGTATCACCCGTATTCAGTCTGATGTTGGGTGCTATTGTAGGCGGGCTACTGGCTGGTTGGGGATTGGAAACGACCGTTACCCATATGATTGGCGGAGTCAAGGACATCACCCCCGCCATTGTGCGTATTTTGGCAGCAGGTGTGCTGACTGGTATGCTTGTCAAGACAGGTGCTGCCACCACTATCGCCAAGAGCATCATCAAGGCATTGGGCGAGAAATATATCTACCTGGCATTAGCCATCTCGGCAATGATATTGACGGGTATGGGTGTGTTTATTGATGTAGCAGTCATTACGATTGCACCTATCGCTATTATCATGGGTAGCAGATTGCGTTTGTCGAAATTCAAGCTGCTACTGGCCATGATTGGTGGCGGCAAATGCGGTAATATCCTATCGCCTAACCCCAATACGATTATTGCAGCGGAGAACTTCGATGCACCCCTCTCATCCGTGATGGCAGCAGGTATTGTGCCTGCACTAATCGGATTGATTATCACGGTGTTTGTTATAGTTCCGTTGATTCCCAAAGGCGATTTGATGGGCGAGGAGGCGAAAGGCGATGAGGCGAAAGGCGAAGAAACATTGCCGGCTCTATGGCGCAGTCTTTTAGGTCCTATTGTCACTATTATTCTATTGGCACTACGCCCCATTGCAGGGATTGTGATTGATCCCATGATCGCCTTACCTGTGGGCGGCGTAGTGGGTATCATCGCTACTGGCAAATGGCGCGATACAGCAACATGTTTGACCTATGGCTTAGAGAAAATGTCGGGGATCGCAATTCTGCTCGTCGGCACAGGTACATTGGCAGGTATCATCAAGGCATCTGCTATCAAAGATGTACTGGTCGGCATGTTGGCAGGTTGGAGCAATGGCGGTACGTTTATGGCACCCATAGCAGGTGCGCTGATGTCCGCAGCTACCGCTTCCACTACTGCTGGTGCCACCATCGCTTCGGCTTCGTTTGGCGAAGCCATTTTGGCAGCAGGTGTAGCAGCCGTATGGGGCGCAGCGATGACCAATGCTGGTGCAACAACCTTGGATCACTTGCCTCATGGTTCGTTCTTCCATGCCACAGGTGGTGCAATGGGATTCTCTGTCAATGAACGCTTGCGATTGATACCATACGAAACATTGGTCGGATTGATATTGACGTTGGGCAGTATCGGTATGTATTTTATTGTAGGTTAAAGGTTAGAGGTTAGAGGTTAAAGGCGAGAGGTAATGAAGATAGTTATAGCATCCGATTCATTTAAGGGATCGTTGAGTTCGATAGAAGTAGCGCAGGCGGCTACACGCGGCATTAAAGCCGTATATCCCGATTGCGAGGTAGTGGCAGTGAACGTGGCAGATGGTGGCGAAGGCACTGTAGAAGCCATAGTAGATGCTTTGGGCGGCGAGATAGTACATACCACGGTTAGCAATCCGTTGGGCCGTCCAATACAAGCGCGCTATGGCATAGCAGGCGAAAAAGCCATCATTGAGATGGCAGCTGCCAGTGGTTTACCCCTAATCCAACCCGCAGAACGCAATCCTTGGATGACCTCCACTTATGGCACAGGCGAGATGATCATGGATGCCATTCAACGCGGCTGCCGCCAGTTCTTAGTGGGTATTGGCGGTAGTGCCACCAATGATGCAGGCACGGGTATGTTGCAAGCATTAGGCTTCAAATTCTACGATTTCAACGGAAAAGAGATTATCGACTGCCGTGGTGGAAGATTGCAAGATATCGCCGATTTAGACGACACTTTTGTGCCAAAAGCAGTACGTGAAGCCCAGTTTATCGTAGCATGTGATGTGGACACACCCTTCTGCGGTCCAGAAGGCGCAGCACCCGTGTTCGCTCCACAAAAAGGAGCCGATGCAGAAATGGTGGCAAGATTAGATGCGGGCATGACATCTTTTGCCCATATCATCGAAAATAAATACAGTATCAATATCGTACCTGTGGCTGGTGCTGGTGCAGCAGGGGGCATGGGTGGTGCATTCAGAGCATTCCTTAATGCCAAACTCCAACGAGGAATAGAGATGGTGCTGGATTCTATCGATTTCAACGCAATAATCCAAGATGCAGACTTGATTATTACAGGCGAGGGGAAGATTGATTTCCAAACAGCCAAAGGCAAGACTGCTGCGGGCGTACTAGCTCGCGCCAAGCAGCAAGGCATACCTGTTGTGGCTATCGGCGGATGCGTGGAAATGTGCGAGAGTGTCGAGCAAATGGGCTTTGCAGGTATATACCCTATCTTGGAGGAGAAAGTGCCATTGGAAATAGCTATGCGTCCAGACTTCGCCGCCAAAAATGTAGAAATGACTATTACAAAACTACTTAACCATCACATTTGACACGTCATATAATCTAAAAGTAAAAATAAATTTGCATATTTGCAAAAATTGTTGTACCTTTGCAGTTTGAAATAAATACACAGAATCACCTTTAGAACTATGAAACTTTTTTAATTTATGGCTAGAAGAGTAACACGACCAAACGCGTCCACTACATTGGGCAACAAACAACAAACAATCTCTGTAGAGAAACCAAGTATTAAGGATTATATGCTCTCCACCCGCGACATGGTGATGAGCAACCGTTTTCGTTTAGCAACAGGCATCATCCTCATAGCCCTTTGCTTAATGCTACTGATATCATTCATCAGTTTCTTCTTCACTGGTGCCAACGATTTTTCTATCCTTGAGCACGCAGATTCGCGTACCTTACGCAGCGAAATACAAAATGCCCTCGGTCTTCCAGGCGCAATCATATCACGGTGGTTAGTAGATGGCACTTTTGGTGTAGTATCACTAGCCGCATTAGTAGCTTTTGCACTTTACGCTGTGCGTATGGTAGTGCAATTTCCATTAAAGCGATTACGCTTGTTATTCATCACAGTATTCACCATCTTATGGGGGTCCATCACACTCGGTTTTGCACAACACATAGCAGGAATAGGCACATTCTTCCGATGGGGAGGCGCTTTCGGGCAACTAGTAGCAGAATGGGCAATTTCGTACGTACAATGGATTGGATTGCTGCTTATTTTATTGGCAGTACTAATCGTTTTTCTCATTGTTGTGGACCAACACTTTGTTGAGCATTGTCAGCAACTAGGACAATGGATTGCTAGTTGCTTCAAACGCCAACCTAAAGCAGAAGAACCCATCGAAGACATTGTTGATGAGACGCTCTCTAATCCTATCACCATAGAGATAGAGGATATACCACAACGTGACTCCATAATACCCGACATCGTATTAGATGTAGAGACACCTCTACAAGAAGAAACAACCGAAGACCTACTCACCCCTCCGACCGAAGAAGAGCAAGAAGAGGAGGACGTAGAAGTTTCGGTAGAAGAAGTCAAAGAGGTCGAACTATCCGAAGATGATCCAGAGTATTTACTCCACAAACTCGGTCCTTACGATCCACGCAAGGATCTCGAACATTACAAGTTCCCTTCGTTGGGTCTGCTCAAGGTCTATGACAACGAGACCGCTCCCGTCATCAACCAAGAGGAGCAACAAGCCAATGCCAACCGCATTGTAACCACATTGCGCAACTATGGTATTGAGATAGAGTCGATCAAGGCAACTGTGGGTCCTACCGTAACGCTCTACGAGATTGTACCTCAAGCGGGCGTGCGTATATCGAAGATTCAGAACTTGGAGAGCGACATCATGCTCTCGCTTTCTGCAATGGGTATTCGTATTATCGCTCCTATTCCAGGTAAAGGAACCATCGGTATTGAGGTGCCAAATGAGAAACCACAGGTGGTGTCAATGCACTCGGTAATCGCCAGCAAGCGCTTCCAAGAGGAGCAAAAGATGAAGTTGCCAATCTCTATCGGACGCACCATTACCAACGAAGTGTTTATGTTTGACTTGGCAAAGACCCCACACTTGCTTGTAGCAGGCGCTACAGGTCAAGGTAAGTCGGTAGCCATCAATGCTATTATTACTTCGTTGCTCTACAAGAAACACCCAGCCGAACTGAAGTTCGTAATGGTGGATCCAAAGATGGTGGAGTTTGCGCCATACAAGCCGTTGCTCCGTCACTATTTGGCAGCTACCCCTGACACAGAGGATGAGAATATCGTAATTGTGGATTGCGACAAGGTGGTGAATACCCTCAACTCACTCGTTATCGAAATGGAGAACCGCTACAAACTGCTAATGGATGCGGGCGTGCGTAACCTCGAAGACTACAATGAGAAGTTTGTCTCCCGACGCCTGAATCCAGAGAAAGTGGTGGCAGATAGTTTGCACCACCAGTTCTTGCCATATATTGTGATTATCATCGACGAGTATGGCGATTTTATCATGCAAGCGGGCAAGCAGGTGGAGACACCTATCGCGCGTATCACCCAGAAAGCGCGCGCCGTGGGTATGCACATGATTCTCGCTACCCAACGCCCATCGGTGAATATCGTGACGGGTGTAATCAAAGCGAATATCCCAACACGTATCGCTCTCCGCACACAATCCGTAGTGGACTCACGTACTGTGCTTGACACCAAGGGTGCTGACCAACTCATCGGTCGAGGTGATATGCTCTATTCAGGAAACGGCAATATCACCCGTCTGCAATGTGCGTTTGTGGACACCCCAGAGGTAGATGCGATTGTGGAGCACATTGAAAAGCAACAACATTACTTCGAACCATACCAACTGCCAGAGTACATCCCAGAGGGTGGCGAAGGCGAAGCATTGGCACCTGGTGCGGTGGATCTCAAACGCCTTGACCCAATGTTCGCGGATGTAGCACGCTATGTCGTGACCAAGCAAGAGGGCTCTACTTCGCGCCTGCAACGCGCGTTCGAGATTGGTTACAACCGTGCAGGCAAATTGTCTGATCAGTTGGAGGCTGCAGGTATCGTAGGACCAAACAAAGGTCCTAAAGGTCGCGATGTACTGATACAGAGTTTAGATGAACTAGATAAGAAACTACAAGAATTAGGTTGCTAATATGAAACTGCTACTCATCACACTCACCGTACTCCAGTCTTTGCTTGCAACATTGGAACAAAAGACATTGGTATCGGATTTCTCCCTTAGTGTTGCGGAGGCACAAAACCAACCCATGACTTATACGGGCAGTTTGGCTATGCACGGCAAGCAGTTCACACTGAGCATGTTCAACATGGAGGCTGCCTACGACGGCAACACCTTATATATGTATAGCGAAGAGTTGGAAGAATTGACCCTCTCTACCCCCACCGAAGAAGAACTAACACAAACCAATCCATTCCTCTACGCGCAGGCATTGCTGCCTATTTGCCAGTATGCCGAAAAAGTCGTAGGCGACAAGACGCAAATCACCTTGACACCGAATGACCAATCTGCAGGGATTGCAAAATTCGTACTGCGCGTAACCACAGCTACCCTACTCCCAACGAACATAGAGATACACGAGACAGAGATTCAAACCACCACCCTCCGCCTTAGCAATGCTCGCTATACAGACGAAACGCCATCATTTATCATCAACAAAGAAGGCGCATTTGTTAACGACCTAAGATAGCCATTGAAACTCTTATAACATTTGAAACTTTTAAAACTTATATAACATGAAATGTCTTATTATCGGCTCTGGCCCTGCTGGCTATACCGCAGCTATTTATGCTTCACGCGCTAACCTCAGCCCCGTACTTATCGAGGGCATGCAGGTAGGCGGACAACTGATGATTACCACCGAGGTGGAGAACTTCCCTGGTTACCCAGACGGTGTAGAACCTTATCAAATGATGGACGATATGCGTCGCCAAGCCGAGCGTTTCGGCACTGAGTTCGTGTCGGGTATGGTCACCAAGGTGGACTTCTCTTGCTCGCCCAAGAAAGTGTGGGTAGAGGATGACCAACTATACGAAGCTGACACCGTGATTATCGCAACAGGTGCAAGCGCTAAGTTCCTCGGCATCCAATCCGAAGAAGACTATAAAGGTCGTGGCGTGAGCGCATGCGCTACTTGCGACGGATTCTTCTACCGCAAAAAGACCGTAGCTGTAGTAGGTGGTGGCGACACAGCCTGCGAAGAGGCGAACTACCTCGCTGGTCTTTGCGAAAAGGTTTATATGATTGTCCGCAAGCCATATCTGCGCGCATCGGAGATTATGCAACAACGCGTGAAGAATAACCCTAAGATTGAGATTCTCTTCGAGCACAACACCCTCAACCTCACAGGTGAAACCAAAGTAGAAGGCGCAGACCTCGTATATAAGAAAGGTACGCCAGAGGAGGAGATCCGCCACATAGCTATCGACGGTTTCTTCCTTGCTATTGGTCATAAGCCCAACACCGACCTCTTTGCGGAGTACATAGAACGCGATGCGGAGGGATATATCAAGGTAGAAGGTCATAGCCCATGCACCAATGTGGCAGGTGTATTTGCCGCAGGCGACTGCGCTGACCCACACTACCGCCAAGCCATCGTGGCAGCTGCCAGCGGTTGCAAAGCAGCCATGGAAGCCGAGAAATACATTGCTGCATTGGGCTAAAAACAAAGAAAATACGCTTTTTTTAAAAAAAAGTACCAAAATATTTGGTCATGTCAAAAAAAAGCAGTACCTTTGCACTCGCTTTTGAGATTTGTGCTCAATGCGAGGGGTGCCATAGCTCAGTTGGTAGAGCAAAGGACTGAAAATCCTTGTGTCCCCGGTTCGATTCCTGGTGGCACCACAAAAAGACTTTGAGAAAATTTCTCAAAGTCTTTTTTACTATATACACCCTACACTCTACGCCATACACCACTATGCAACTCCAAGTCATCGCCCACGCCCATAACGGCTTCTCACAGAAGTTCGGCATTCCACGCCAAAGTAGAGAAGACTCTTGCATTGAGACACATATTATATTTACGCACACGTATCGCGTGCGCGAGGCCTTGCGCGGAATAGAAGACTACTCGCACCTATGGCTATTGTGGGGATTTTCAGAAATTGATACTTTTGAAACTCTTAAAACCGTTGAGACAGCGACACAGTCGCCTCATTGGTCCCCCACCGTGCGACCACCGCGTTTGGGTGGCAACAAACGCATGGGCGTTTTCGCCACACGCTCACCCTTTCGACCAAATCCGATTGGGCTAACCAGCGTCAAACTGCTGCGCATAGAAGACACTCCTAACAATGGATTGGTACTTGTAGTATCAGGAGCAGACCTATTAGACGGCACTCCCATTTACGACATCAAACCCTATCTGGCGTTTTCCGATAGCCACCCTGAAGCAAAAAATGGATTTGCAGAAGCCACACAAGACTACCATTTAGAGGTGCAAATTCCCAACCATTTGTTACAAGAAATCCTGTACAAAGGTTGCCCGTGGGATGCGATAAAAGAGATACTCAGTCAAGACCCTCGACCCGCCTACCAAAACGACCCCGAACGTGTCTATCATCTTGATTATGATAGTTGGATGGTAGATTTCACCGCAGACAGCGCAACCGTTTGCGTAAAAAATATAGTCCACAAATAGTATCTTTTTTAACTTTTGTTTGCGTATGTCATAAAAAAATCGTAACTTTGTCGGCTGAATGAATAATTAATTTTAAAATATAATACTAATGAAAAAGTTTTACTTCTTTTTGTTAGCAATTTTGCTATGTAGCATTTCAGTAAATGCTGAACCTTATGGTTTGCTCATCAATGGTACAACCAAGTTGGAGGCGACTGCGGTAGGCGAAAAAGATTTCAACGATCGTGATCAATTCTTAGTTTCTTGTGTAGCCTTGAATCAAGGCGATAAAGTGCAATTGCACGATTTTGGCAGTGGTGCATCATGGATGTGCGCTATTGACCCATACGGCGAGTACCAAAAGTTCACTAAGAACACCGACCACCTCATCTGTAATGCAGCAGGTTCGTATGACTTCTACATCAAGTTGAAGTTCAATGATGACATGCTCTATATCGGTCCTGGACAAAACTGCGGCAATGTCACTCCTCCTACCCCAGATCCAAATGCCACATACTATGTGACTGGTTCTGCCGAACTTGTAGGTGCAGACAAAGCTTGGAGCGAGACAGCTATCGCCATGACCAAGAATGCAGACAACACTTTCACCCACACTTTCAGCGAACTGGCAGAAGGTGTGATATATCGCATGAAAATCACCAATGGTACATGGGCTCAAAACTGGGGCTTTAGCGCAGTGCAAAATGCGCATGCAGGTGTAACGGGTGATTCAGATGGAAACATTGTCTTTAAGTTGGCTACAAAAAGTAATGTGAGTGTTACTTTCAACGGCGCAAGTATTACATTAACAGGTGATTTCACCGACGAGAAACCTGTTAATACGAACTCCGTTCCTGCTGAATGTGAAGATGTTATGTTGCAAGCATTCTACTACGACTCCTACCGAGATGGTGCTCCTGGTGATGTAAAAATCAACGGAAAGCAATTAGGAAACACCAAATGGAATGTATTGCTCGATCAATCAGGAGAGATAGGTACCTATTTCGACCTCGTATGGTTGCCACCATCAGGCAAATCAGAAGGTGGTACAGGTTATCACCAAACGCAATACAGCAACCAAAATTCCGATTGGGGTTCACAAAAGGAATTGTTGGAGTTCATCCATCGCATGCACGCTGCTAACACCAAGGTGGTAGCCGACATCGTTATCAACCACGCAGGTTGCAAGTCCTCATGGTGCGATTTCTACCCACAAAACTTTGGCGAGTATGGTACATTCCAACCAGATGCTTCTTGGATCTGTAAGACCGATGAGGTTAACTTCAATCCTGAGGCAGGTGAATGGAAGGGTAAAGCGACAGGCGTAGATGACGGCGGATATAATATGCAAGACAACTATGCTTCCGCTCGTGACTGGGCACATGCTGATCCACGCGTGCAAGAGATGATGAAGGCGTATCTTAAATGGATGAAGAATGTTATCGGTTTCGATGGCTGGCGCTACGACTATGCACAAGGTTTCAAAGGTCACTATATAAACATGTACAATAGCGCTTCAGAGAACTACTTCTCTGTCGTAGAGTTCTGGAATGGCGACATGAACAACATCAAGAGCTATCTCAACGATGTTAATTGGAACACTTTGGCATTTGACTTTAGCACCAAATATTCTGCAATTCAAGGTATTGCAGATGGCGACTACACAAAATGTATGGGTTCTGGACTTTTGGGCGCAGGACTCAGCAAGTACGCTGTGACCTTCGTGGATAGCCACGACACCTATTTCGGTTGCCAAGGCGGTCGCGATAACAACGATGAGATTGGCGGTTGCGGTAATTCTATGAAAGATTCTAACAAAGACCGCGTTTTGGGTGCCAATGCCTTTATTCTTTCTATGCCTGGCGTACCATGTGTGTTCTATCCTCACTGGGTGAAATACAAAGATGCTATTGGCAAAATGGTATTGGCTCGTAAGGCAGCAGGTGTGCACTCTGAATCCAAAGTGAGCGATGAGGCAGGTAATGGTTATTACAAATCTACTATTACTGGTAAACATGGTTCTATTCGCCTCCTTCTCGGTCCAAATAGTGGATTCAACACTACTCCAGCGGGATATACTTTGGCATATAAGGGTGGAAACTTCGCTATGTACTACACCACCACACAAGCCGAAGTACCTGTGCTCAGCATCACTCCTTCTACCATCTATAAAACAGAAACTCACACCGTGGAAATGAGTGCTGTAGCTTTGAGCGGAAAGCCAACCATCTACTACACCCTTGATGGTTCCGACCCTACTACTTCTGCAACCAAAAAGACCTATACTACTTCGTTCACTATCAGCGGAACAGTGACCGTGAAAGCATATGCTGAACTCAACGGCGTAAAAACAGCCGTACAAGAGGCCACATATACCTACCAAGAGCCTCAACAAACACCGCTCACCGTGAAATTCATGCCTCCTACTACATGGGAAACTGTTTATCTGTACTCTTGGGGTGGTGCTAACGTAGGCGCATGGCCAGGTATGGAGTGGAAAACCAAAGATAGCAAAGGATGGCTATACCATGTATTCCCAAGCGATGTACGCGAGGTTAGTATTATCTTTAACAACGGCGTGGATGAACAATCTAGCGATATCCTCCTCGATCAGGATGCTTGCTACGAGTGGGACGGTACCCAAGAGAAACTGAGCCAAAACTGCTCACTGTCTGACATTCCATTCCAACTCATCATTTCTCCAGAAGGCAAAGTCTTCAAGACCGAGTCGTTGAAAATCACGATGAGTACTACAGGTGCGGAAGGTACACCTGCTATCTACTACACATTGGACAACACCAATCCAAAGACTTCTTCCACCAAGAAGCAATACACTGCTCCTGTAGTTATCACAACAACCACGACACTCAAGGCATATGCTGTAGATGGTGCCAAAGAGACTGAGGTGCAAACCCACACCTACACCTACGAGACACCTCAAGCTACGCCACTAACAATCAGTTTTGCTAAACCAGATGACTGGACCAAGGTTCACCTCTATGCATGGAATGATGGTGGTGCAACCCTGTACAATGGTCAATGGCCAGGCGCTGAGATGACCAAGAAGAATGCACAAGGACTCTACTACTTCACTTTCGGTACAGATGTCAAGGAAGTTAACTTCATCTTCAACGATGGTGCTTCTACCCAAACAGCTGACCTTTGGACAGACGAGGATGTCTGCTATACTTGGGAAAATGGTAAAGCTGTGATTATTGACTGTGCGGGTACCGATGTAGAAAACATCGAAATAGAAAAGCCTGCCTTAGATCTCACACGCCCAATGTATAATATTTTGGGTCAAAAAGTGGGTACTACTTATCACGGCATTGTGATTCAAAACGGACATAAATACCTACGTTAATTCTATTTGGTGCGTGATAAGTCATCATTTATCACGCACCAACCTTTTGACATATAACAACTTTATATAACTATTAACTTTTAATTCATTTTATTATGAAAAAAATCTTTACTTTTTTTGCTGCCATTGTGTGCGCAATGTCTATGTCGGCGTTGACCTACAATGTCACAGTTCCTACAGGAACCAAGGCTTGTTACATCGCTGGTGGAATGAACAATTGGTCTTTCACTGAGATGACTAAAGTAGATGACACTCACTACACCCTTGACGTGGCTGATGCTACTGACGCAATGAAGTACAAATACTGCTCTGGTCCAGGTTGGGCTTATGTTGAAAAAGATGCTTCTGGCAATGAGATAGGAGACCGTAGTTACTCTGCCGCAGATGTAGTAGCGAAATGGGCTTCTGTATATGAACCAAGCGCTACACCAGAAGAGCCAAAAGAAGAGAAGGATATCACTGTAAAAGCTAAAGTTCCAGCTGCTTGGACTGAGACCATCACTGCATGGGTATGGCCTACTGGTGGCGTAGGTGAAGAGGTTATACCTACCAAAGAGGGTGACTGGTATGTTTATACACACCACTGCGCTGAACTCAACATCATCTTCAAGAATGGTGCGGGATGGAATGGCGATGCTAACCAAACAGTAGATATGGTCTTCTCTGAGAATACTTGCATCGAAATCAAAGCGGGTAGTGGCAAGGCTACATACACCGTTGTTGATTGCGAAGGCGGTGACCCTGTTGTTACTCCTTCTGCATACTATGTAGTAGGTTCTTTCAATAATTGGACCAACCCAGATCCAGCTACTGTAATGACAGAAGAAGGTGGTGTTTATACCAAAACTCTTACTCTGGAAGCTGGTGTAGAGTGCCAAATTAAGGTTACTAACGGAACTTGGGATGACGGTGGCAACTGGGGCTATGACGCACTCACTGAAGTTCCTGAAGGTGTTACACGCAACAACGATGGCAATATCGTATTTACATTGGCTGAGACTGGTGACGTTAAGGTTACTTTCAACGGAACCAACGTAACAGTTGCTGGTAACTTCTACGTTTCTACTGAGCCTGCTGTTATCACCTACGTTTTGATGGGTGTTGCTGGCGACTGGACAACTGGAATCGCTTTGACTCAAAACCCTGATAACGAGAAAGAATATGTGCTCCTCGGTCAAGCAATTGCTGAGGGTGATGCTGTTAAGGTGGTTACTCTCACCAATGGTACAGCTACCGCATGGTGCGGTAATGTAGAAGAAGGTTGCCCTGTAGAACGCACTGCGGATGATATGGGTAATATCGTTCTTGCTCCTGGCACATATGACTTCTACTACAAAACTGATGTTGATGTGCTTTGGATTGCAGAATCTTCAGTTACTGCGTTGGATAACGTAGTTTTGGAAAACAAAGCTACCAAGATCATCCGCAACGGACAAATGTATATCATCCGTGAAGGCGTAATGTTCAATGTACTCGGTCAAGTAGTTGAATAATTTCACACCCAATCCTTCCATTCCGAGAGGAATTAGGAGAGGGATTTTACCTAAAAATGGTGTGTCAGCAATGGCACACCATTTTCTTTTTCGCCATTTTTGGGGATTGCCCACATGAGCAAAAAGCAGTACCTTTGCACCCGATTTCGAAGGTACAAAATGTAATAATATATGAACAAAAAAATTCTTATTTTCTTTTCAATCCTTGCTGGTTTATTATCCAGCAACACCCTGCTGTTGGCGCAACACCACAATCACCACCATCAGCACCAAATGTCAGATGCTCACATTGCAGGCCACGTACTGGATGCTCACACTGGGGAGCATCTTTCTTTTGTTAATGTACAGGTCAAAGGCACTGCACTCGGTTGCCTTACCGATGAATCGGGACACTTCTACCTCAAGAACCTCCCCGAAGGCGAACTCACTATCGTATTCTCCATGATTGGCTACGAGACAGAAGAACGCACCCTTCACCTGCACCGCGACACCCTCATTGAGATGAATGTGGAGATTGCTGAAACATCATTTATGATTGACAATGTGGTTGTTACTGCCAACAAGTACGAAACCAAGCAAAAAGAAGTGGCGACTATCGTCAATGTCATATCGCCTCTTATCATCGAATCCACCACCTCCAACACCATGGCAGACGTACTGAATTTCCAAACAGGATTGCGCGTGGAAGAGACTTGCTCCAACTGCGGTGTGCCACAAATCCGCATCAACGGTCTGGAGGGGCAATACACACAGATTCTCATGGACTCCCGCCCTATTTTCTCCTCACTGGCTTCAGTCTATGGTTTGGAGCAACTGCCTGCGGGTATGGTGGACCGTATCGAGGTCATTCGTGGTGGCGGTAGCGCGCTCTATGGTGCCAATGCCATCGCAGGCGTAGTGAATATCATCACCAAAGAGCCATCGCGCAATTTCTTCAATGTCAATCACACCACCGCTTTCACCCAAAGCGGTACCTATGACATCAACACCGCCATGAATGCCAGTGTCGTATCGGAGAACCAAAAAGCAGGTATCTTCCTCTTTGGCGTACAACGCAACCGCGAGCAATACGATCGCGATCATGATGGTTATTCCGATATTCCGCTGCTCAACTCCACCACCGCGGGCTTCCGTTCATTCTTCAAGACTACTGACTACTCGAAGCTGACGGCTGAATACCACCACACCACCGAGTACCGCCGCGGCGGATATGGCATCGACAGCGTACAACCTCACGAATCGCCTCTCACCGAACAACTGCGACACAATATCGACGCTGCTACCCTCAAATGGGACATGTACACCGCCGACAGCAAGCATTTCCTCAGCGCATACACCAGTTTCCAGCATATCGGTCGCCACAGCTATTTCGGCACGAACTACAATCCTAATGCCTATGGCAAATCCACCGATATTGTCTCCGTTACAGGCGCGCAATACCGTTTCTCCTACCCTTGCGGCTGGATGAATGCTGACCTCAGCGCTGGGGCAGAGTATTCCTACAACCAACTGCGCGACCAGATTCTGGGCTACGACCGCAATACTCTCCAACGCGTACATATCGGAGGTGGATACGTTCAAAACGAGTGGAAAAACAAATACCTCTCTGTCTTAGTGGGCGGTCGCTTGGAGCAGCATTCTCTCTTGGACAAACCCGTCTTCTCCCCCCGCGCCAATGTGCGCTATACGCCTTTTGCCAATCGCCAATCGCCAATAGCCGACCTCATTCTGCGTTTGAGCTATGCCAGCGGCTATCGTGCACCACAAATATACGAAGAAGACTTGCACGTAGGTGCAGTAGGTGGAGAGGTATCGCTTATCTCTTTAGACGAAAACCTCAAACCCGAATACAGCCACTCCATCAGCGGAAGCATTGACATGTACAAGCGATTTGGCAAGTGGGATCTCAACCTTACGTTGGAGGGCTTTTTCACCCAACTCAACGATGTCTTTACCCTCGTGGAGAACGGACACGATGCACAAGGCAACCTGCTGCTCACGCGCACCAACGCAAGCGGCGCACGTGTGGCGGGATTGAATGTAGAAGCCAAGGTGGGATATGGTCACTTGCTCACTTTCCAAGCAGGCTACACCTACAACCATAGCCGCTACATTGAACCATTGCAATGGAGCGAGAATCCAAACATTGCACCTCAACGCCGCATGTTCCGTACCCCAGACCACTATGGCTATTTCCTCTGCAATATCGAGCCTGTAAAACATTTCCACATTGTCACCAACGGCAAGGTAACAGGCAATATGTTAGTGCAGCACTTTGCGGGCTATGTGCCAGAGGATGAGGAGGTAGAGACACCCGTGTTCTTTGAGTGGGATGTAAAACTCTGCTACGACATTCCAATCTATAAGCACTACACATTAGAGATTAACGCAGGCGTAAAGAACCTGCTCGACCATTTCCAATCCGACATCGACCAAGGTATGGACCGCGATGCAGGCTACATCTATGGTCCAGCTACTCCCCGCACATTCTTCGCTGGCATCAACCTCAAAATATAATCCCCTACCTACACAAAACAAAAAACCGTCTAACAACCAATGTTAGGCGGTTTTTAATATAATTCGCAACCCACAGATTACTCTGCTACTTCTGCTACTGGAGCTTCTGGGCATTGAGCTTTGCAGCAAGAATCTGCTTTTTGGCATGGTTTTGCCTCTGGGCACTCTGCTTTGCAGCAAGCATCTTTCTTTTCGCACTCTGCTTTTTGGCAGCACTCTACAGCTGCTTTCTCACAGCATTTACCTTCGTGGCATTTAGCCTTTTTGCAGCAACCCATAGCGCAGAGGGCAACAGCAGCAATCAATAAAATCTTCTTCATAACACTTAAAAAATTTAATGGTTAAAAAAGTTTCAATGGTTAAATTCTATCTTCAATGAGCAAAATTCATGCAAAAGTAACATTATTTTTGCATATACGCAAAAAAAAGTGTAACTTTGCAGCAAAATTGTACATTTTTATGGAAAAAGCAAAGAAAAATCATACCACCTCTACTTGGAAATTTATTCTGAGCAATCTGTTAATAGCCGCCGTAGTCGTAATCGTATTATTAGTTACTCTACTACTCTGTTTGCGCCGATACACCCAACATGGTAAGGAAATTGAAGTGCCAAAAATCACGGAACTTTATTTAGAAGAAGCCAGAATCATACTCGAATCCGAAGGATTGCACATCGAGGTGATCGACTCTACTTACTCCAAAAAAGTGCCTCTTGGTACCATTGTAGAACAGAATCCTATGGCTGGCAGCAAGGTCAAACAGGCACGAACAATCTATGTCATTCAGAATGCTCAAATGCACCGTCCTGTCGTTCTGCCTGAACTGCGCGACATCAGTCTGCGCCAAGCGCAAGCCACCCTTTCATCCTTGGGATTAGTAATAGATAGCATTGCATACGAACCTTCAGCCTACCGCGATATTGTGTTGGATATTCGCATGGGAGATAGTATCATCAATGCAGGCACCCGACTGGCAGAGGGTAGCCAAGTGTTGCTCATTGTTGGTAAAGGTCAGGGCACAGAAGAAGTAACTATCCCAACAGTAGTCGGCAAATCGCTGGACGAAGCGCGTTCATGGTTGCTCTCGCACGCACTGACGGTTGGTATTGTGCTCTACGACACCATACCCACAGAGGAAAACAAACAAGACTATATCGTTTATTCACAAGAACCTGCCAGTGGCACGGTTGTTGTAGAGGGTACCAGTGTAAACCTCAAGTTATCAATGGATATTGAGAAAACTGTCACCGCTGATAACGAGCAAGACGAGGAGGAGTTTTTCTAATTTACTACTTGACAATTTACCATGTACAATTTGGATACAGAGTTAGATATTGACCCCCAAGAGGTATGGGAGCGCTGGCGCACGGAGGTGGACAAAGGTCAGACGCCGCAGCGCATCGACAAGTACTTGGCAGAGCACATGACAGGCACTTCGCGCAACCGTATCCAGAACGCTGCCGACGCAGGCAATATCTGGGTCAATGGCAAACCCGTCAGCAGCAATTACAAGGTCAAACCCTTTGACGTCATCCAAGTACTGCTTGACCACGAGCCACATGACTATACCATCCACCCCGAGGATATTCCTCTTGAAATCATCTATGAGGATGATGATGTACTCGTCATCAACAAACCCGCAGGTATGGTCGTCCACCCAGGTCACGGCAACTACGAACACACCCTGCTCAACGCCCTGGCGTGGCATTTCCGCGACAAGTTGGACATCAATGACCCCAATATCGGTCTTGTTCACCGCATCGACAAAGACACCAGCGGACTGCTGCTCATCGCTAAGACCCCCGAAGCAAAAACCCACCTCGGCAAGCAGTTCTTTGACCACACCACCGAACGCACCTATAACGCCCTTGTCTGGGGCACCTTCACCGAAGATAGCGGAACGATTGAAGGTGCTCTCGCACGCGACAACCGCGACCGCACCATCTACCGTGTCTGGGACTTAGAGGATAACCCCAACGCCAAAGAGGCCATCACTCATTGGCGCGTCTTGGAGCGTTTCCCATATGTCACCCTCGTGGAATGTCGTCTGGAGACGGGTCGCACGCACCAGATACGCGTACATATGAAGACCATCGGTCACCCTCTCTTTGCCGATGAGAAGTATGGCGGCATGGAGGTACTCAAAGGTCTGCGCACACAGAAATATAAGCAGTACATTCAGAACTGCTTTGCCCTCTGTCCACGACAAGTCCTGCATGCCAAGACACTGGGCTTCACCCACCCCCGAACGGGAGAAAGAATGCACTTTGATAGCCCTTGGGCTGAAGATATGTTAAACCTAATAAACAAATGGAGAAACTATGAACCGAATACTTTGGGCGGACGATGAGATTCATCTGCTGAAGCCCTACATCATTTACCTACAAGAAAAAGGGTACCACGTTACCCCAGTCAATAACGGACAAGATGCTATTGATGCTTGCCGCGAGGAGCAGTTTGATATTGTTTTCTTGGATGAGAACATGCCTGGTCTGTCGGGTCTGGAAGCATTGCAAGAGATCAAAGAGGCACACCCCACCCTGCCTGTGGTGATGATCACCAAGTCCGAAGAGGAGCATATCATGGAGCAAGCCATCGGTCAGAAGATTGCCGATTACCTTATCAAGCCCGTCAATCCCAGCCAGATTCTGCTCTGCCTCAAGAAGCATATCCACCAGCGCGAGATTGTCGAGGAGCATACCAACACCACCTACCGTCAGGAGTTCTCCGACATCACCTATATGATTGACACCGCCAACACCATCGAGGAGTGGATGGCGATTGAGCGCACCCTCACCCGCTGGGAACTGGAGTTAGAGAAGGTGGACTCCGCCATGCACGACATGCTACGCATGCAACGCGAGCAAGCAAACAAAGCTTTTGCAAAATATATTGCCAAGAATTATGAGAGTTGGTGGGCTAATCCTGCCACACGCCCTACCATGTCGCAAGATGTGATGAAGAAATATATCTTCCCGCTGCTCGACGAGGGCGAAAAGGTGTTCTTCGTGGTGATTGACAACTTCCGCTATGACCAATGGAAGATTATCCAACCTCTTCTTTCCGAGTGGTTTACCGTCAAGGAGGAGCAGATGTACACCTCTATGCTCCCTACTGCCACGCAGTATGCCCGCAATGCTATTTTCTCGGGACTCAGTCCCTTGCAAATACAAGAGATGTACCCTCACCTATGGATCGACGAGGACGAGGAGGAGAGCAAAAACAACAATGAGAAAGACCTCATTCAGACCCAACTCGACCGTTTCCGCAAACGCTACACCTACTCCTATTTCAAGGTCAACGAGAGCGACTTCTGCGAGAAGATTACCCGTCAGTTCAAGGGCTTGCAGACACCACTCAATGTGGTGGTACTCAACTTCATCGACATGCTCTCCCACTCGCGCACCGAGAGCAAGATGATGCGCGAACTCGCCAACGACGAGGCAGCCTACCGCAGCCTCACACTCAGTTGGCTACGCCACTCGCCTACAGCGGAGATGTTCCGCCGTATCGCTTCGTTGGGCTACAAAGTCGTACTCACCACCGATCACGGCACCACGCGTGTGACCAATGCGGTGCAGATTATCGGCGACAAGAACACCAACACCAACCTGCGCTACAAAGTCGGCAAAGCACTCAACTGCCAGTCCAAGAACTGCTTTGAGATCACCCGTCCTAAGCAAGTGGGTCTGCCTTGTCCGAATGTCAGCAGCAGCTACGTTTTCTGCACGGGAGAGGACTTCTTTGCGTACCCCAACAACTTCAACCACTACGCACAGTTCTATCGCGACACCTTCCAGCACGGAGGAATATCCTTGGAGGAGATGTTGGTGCCTATCGTAACACTCGACCCTAAATAAGCATGCGCAAGCTTTGGCGAACGATAAAAATAGTGATACTACTCCTGCTCATTGGGGTAGTATCCCTTTTTGTTTCTCACCAGTGGAAACAGCCGCAGCAGGATTTCTCCCACACGCTCAAAGTGCTGACCTACAACACCCATGCGCTTTGTATGGGCAATAAAAAGCAAGCCCAACAGATGCTTGCCTACCTCAACAAGCAGGACGCGGATATCATCTGCCTGCAAGAGGTTAGGGTGTATAAAGATGCGCAACGCATGACCCTCAACCAGTTGCGCCAAGCCATGAGCCAATACCCCTATACCTACTACGATTTCAAGCGCTATAACAGCCGTCGGCAGTTTGGCAATGTGGTTTTCTCGCGCTACCCGCTCATCCACAAGCAGACAATCTCCTACGAGTCGCAGAATAACATCAGCAGCCAGTGTGATGTGGTCATTAAGAAAGACACCATCCGCCTCATTGTAAATCACTTGGAGAGTTTTCGCCTCATGAAAGAAGACTTGCAACTGGACACGCTGTCCGTCAGCCATTTCAAGCAGAGCACCCTCAATCAGAAGCTCCATGCAGCCAGCCAGCTGCGCCAAGAGCAGGCGAAGGCGGTGAAAGCGGCGATTAACCAATCACCTTATCCTGTAGTGGCTGTAGGCGATTTCAATTCCATTCCATTGTCGTATGTGTATGGCAAGATTCGTTGGGGTATGCGCGACTGCTTTTTGGAGGGCAGTTTCGGCAGATTAGGTAATACGTATAAGAAAGGTCCTTTGGGCATTCGCATTGATTATATCCTCTGCTCGCGCAACCTCACCCCTATAAAATGCGAAGTGGACAGAGTAAAATACTCCGACCACTTCCCCGTCTGTGCTACCATTGGGTGGTGATGCCCCCACTTTCCCCGCACGCACCACACAATAACCATACTATAACCATACAATAACCACACAATTCGAAGCGGATATAGAGCCCCCATGTAACAGACATGTGATACACGTTCATCAGAAAATGCACCGTTGATAATGCAATTTTATCAAAAAAGTGCATCTTCTATTGTGCAATTCATTTTTTTTATGTACCTTTGCAGCGATTTTTACTACTACAGATATGGAAAATTTATTTGCTACATCCCGAGAACTAATCAACAGAGTAAGTATTGCCTTTGTTCGTGACAAACATGATGAAATAGATTGGAATAGTCGTTTAGTTGCCATATTAGGTTCACGAGGTACTGGTAAAACCACAATGATTTTGCAGCACATTCGCCTATATGACAATACACCGCAGACGTTATACGTGATGGCTGACGATTTTTATTTCACTACGCATCGCTTAGTGGATTTGGCTCGGCAATTTATGTTGCAGGGCGGTAAACACCTCTATATTGATGAGATACACAAATACCACGGTTGGTCAACGGAGATAAAGAACATTTATGATATGATGCCAGACTTGAAAGTGGTGTATAGTGGTTCTTCTATTTTGGATTTAGAAAAAGGGGGGGCTGATCTGAGCCGAAGAAAGGTAGAATATACATTGCCTGGACTTAGTTTCCGTGAATACCTGAATATATCTCAAGGTTGGAATTTGCCACGTTATTCATTAGAGGATATTCTGGCAGGTTCGGTGGACTTTCCATACGATAAGGCACGTCCATTGCAATTATTCACACAATACCTGCGTGAAGGATATTTTCCATTCTTTCAAGAGGACAACTACGCAATGCGTTTGAATGGTATAATCAAGCAGGTGGTAGAAGATGATATACCTAAGTTTGCAGAAATGGAAGTAGCATCGGTGCAGAAACTTAAGAAATTGCTCTATGTATTGGCACAAAGTGTTCCTTTTAAACCTAATTATGCTAAATTAGAGCGTGATTTGGAAATCTCTCGAAATACACTACCCAAATACATGCTCTTTCTTGAGAAGGCGGGATTGATAGGTGTGTTACGAGAAAAGGCATCAGGCATTAAATTGCTCGAAAAGATAGAAAAGGTATATTTGCATAATCCCAATGAGGCATACGTCTTGTCTGATACCACCCCAGATATTGGCACTATTCGTGAAACAATCTTCTTTGCATGGCTTCGCGTGGGACATTTTATTTCTTCCTCGCTTGTTTCCGATTTTGAAGTGGACGGATTGACTTTCGAGATAGGAGGTAAGAATAAAACCAAAAAGCAACTTGCCACACTTCCTATCAATCAGGGGTATGTCGTTAAAGATGACACTGAATATGTTTACCAAAACTCTATTCCTTTGTGGATGTTTGGTTTTGTGTATTAGCATATCCTTCCACTTTCCTCATCCGCACCACACAATAACCATACTATAACCATACAATAACCACACAATTCGTGGCGGATATAGGGCCCTTATGGTACAGTAATAAACGACAAAAACTCTCACCAAAATTAAGGTGAGAGTTCTTGATTTGTGCCTTCCAATTTTGCTTAACGCAAATGCTTTTTGCAAAATTTAGAAATTACTGGACTAAACGCACGGATATCCCGAAGCTGCGAAGGCCGTTGCCCATGCGGACTCCACTCGAATCGAAGCCGAGATCCCACGCGCGGTCTGAATCGATAGGAGTGGACGACCAATAGTAGCCGCGCGTACCTACACCGCCCACATAGCCATAGTAATCGCGGACGCCCGCAGCAGGCAACGTGATAGACTCTCCACTCGGACCTGTAACCTTATAACCATTACCAGTCCAAGTCCATGTACATTTATTTTTAAGTTCTTCTAACTGTTGCTTAGTTGGCAACTTATTACCAAATCTACTTACTGCTTCATTATAAGTATATCGAGCATTATCACCACCTTCATTCGCATTTTTCCATAAGGTACCACTTGGCAATCCTAAATCAACCAAACCTTGACTTAATAATTCTTGCCTACGAGCCTCACGCTGACGTGCTATTTCTGCTTGGCGTTCGGCTTCTTTTTGGCGGGCAATCTCTGCTTGGCGAGCTTGGCGAGCTTGCTCAGCTTTAATCGCTTCTTTTTCTGCTACTGTTTTACCTGTTGTTACCAACAAGACCATACCAGAAGCATTCTCTTTTGTCATATACTGTGCGCTACTCAAATAACCATTCGCACGAAGCAACGATAACTCCTCATTGGTTGGCACACGCCATTCATCGTAACCGTGCATACCTTGGTTATTAATGTTGGCTATCACACTATTGGGATGCGATTGAAACACTCCCAATTCATTAGGAAATACATGCAGATACCCATAGACTGTTTCCACTTTAGTACGAGTTTTTGGAGTAGGAGAAGGAGGAGTTGGCTGTGCCGTTACCGTTGGACCTGCACTGATTGCGATTTGTGCAGCCAACTTTTGCGCTAAGTTCTTCATTCCTTCACGATACGAACTTCCTGCAAAGGTTGCACCCTCTGTAGCTGCGATTGTGCCACTCTCTACATTGATTACACGCACATCCACATTGTACTGTCCCATTACGATATTCACATCGCCAATGACAATCTTTGACAGATTCAACAACTCACCAATACGCACCATTTGACTTTCTGTCAAAGTGCTGCGCTGCATTTGCTGTTCATCGATGATACGGTCAATCTGTGTGCGTTCAATCATAGTGTAACCTGAGGGGCGGAAATAGGTGGTAAAGATACCTGAAAGTCCATCTACATCGGCTTGTGAGATACCTACGCCAGCCTTAAACTCCATAACAGCAGCACGCTGTGCCATTGCTGATACTGCCAATAGGCAAATCATACATAAAGAGAATACTTTTTTCATCGTTGTGTTGTTTTTATTGGTTAGTATTTTGTTTTCTTTCTCAATTGAGAGGTAGGTACACAAAAAAACGTGAGCCACTGCTATTGGTTCATTCAGGCTACCACACCTTTCGTATCCAATATATGCAGAAAAGCCCACGTATAAACGTGAGCGTTTCGCAATATTCTCGGAATACGAAAATTCAAATGTGGTAGATTGAATGAATCCTCAAATAAAGCAAACGCTTTTATCAAATATGTCTGCAAAACCGATTGCTCGGATTTGCGACTGCAAAGGTAGTGAATTATTTTGAATTGAGCAAGAAAAGTTGCTTTTTTTGTAGTTTTTAAGGTTGGTAGATGAAGGTTTAGGCTTAATCAAGTTTCAGTCAACCGCCAGTGATGTGCTCGGAATTGTGCACTTATTGTGCGTGTATTGTCCGTCTATTGTGCGTGAATAGTGCGTATATTGTGCGTAAGATACAAGAGAAAGGCAAAACACACAGTGCTCGATTTGCTAAAGAAGCAAATAAAAAAAATCGCCACTCGTGCATAAAAAAACACGAATGGCGATTAAGATTATAGCAGTTCGAATAAAAATCACAACGGTTCGTGGTAGTGATAGTCACGGTAGTTGCTATCCTTATCTCGATTGATGCGCGGGTGGCGTGGTGGGAACTTGTCTTCCCACTTGTCTCTAATCCAACGCTTCACATTCTCCCACCAGCGGCGCAACGTGCCATCGTTCCATGGCGTAGAGTCAAAACCATCATACCCGCGATGACGCCACCACAATATCAGCAGCCAACCAAAAATCATACCGCCCAAGTGCGCAAAGTGTGCCACATTGTCGCCCGCAGTGGGCGCCAAACCTGTAAACAACTCTATCAACGCATAGATAATTACTAAAGTACGCGCGCGTATAGGGATCGGAATAAACATAATGAACATACGCACATCGGGGAACAGCCAACCAAACGCCAACAAAATGCCAAACACCGCACCACTGGCACCAATAGTCACCACACGGTTAGCCAATCGAGTAGCCATCAATGGGTCAAGCGTACTCAAGACAGGTTGCAATTGCAATGCCCACACTGCCTCTTGCACGACCGTAGCGCCCAAACCCGTCACCAGATAGTAAATCAAAAAGCGTTTGCCTCCCCAACGCTCTTCCAAGGCAGGAGCAAACATCAGCACCGCGAACATATTGAAGAAGATATGCGAGAAGTTCGCATGCATAAACATATAAGTCAGCGGTTGCCACAAACGAAAGTCAGAAGCTGTCAAATAATGCAAGCCAAAAACATGGCTAAAACTAATGCCATAGCGTTGAAAAACCACATCCGCAAGATAGCAGATGAGGTTTATCAACAACAGATTTTTTGTAATCGGTGGTAAATTTCTAAACATTGTCAATTGATTGATGATTTCTATGCAAAAGTAGTAAAAAACAATGAAAACACAAACAAAAACTGTGCTATAAGGCAGAAAAATGCAAAAAATGGCAGAAAAATGACATTTTTTCAGTCAAAATATTTGCAGAATTAGAAAATTGTAGTAACTTTGCATGCAAATCGTTGGAAAAGCCAATGTAAAATACTTAATGTTTAATAATTTAATCTAATTTTCGTATGAATAAAGCAGATTTGGTAGCTGCTATTGCAGCTGAGGCTGGTTTGACAAAAGTACAAGCACAAGGTGCTCTTGAGGCAACTGTAAACGCAATCGCTGGTGCACTCCAAAAGGGTGAGAGCGTACAATTGGTAGGTTTCGGTACTTTCTCTGTAGTTGAGAAAGCTGCTCGCCAAGGCGTTAACCCTGCTACTGGCGCTAAGATTGAGATCGCTGCTAAGAAAGTAGCTAAGTTCAAAGCTGGTAAAGGTTTGGCTCTCTAATCCAATTATGTAGATACAGCGAGTTGCTCTTTTGGGGGCAACTCGTTTTGTGTCAAAAACCATTCTACACAATACAACACAATTCTACACAATTCTACACAATACAACACAATTCTACACTATGCTCAACATCATCCTCTGCGGTGCCCCAGGTAGTGGCAAGGGCACACAATCTGACCTTATCGTACAAAAATACGGATTGCAACACCTCTCTACGGGTGATGCGCTTCGCGCTGAAATCAAGTCTGGCAGCGAACTCGGCAAAGAGATTGGCGAACTCATTGCTGGCGGCAACCTCGTACCAGACCACAAGATGATTCACCTCATCGCACGCTACCTCGATAATCTGCCTGCTGATTGCAAAGGTGTTATCTTCGACGGTTTCCCACGCACTGTGGCTCAAGCCGAAGCATTGGAGCTCCTGCTCGAACGCCGCCAAATGAAGGCAGTATTGCTTGACCTCTTTGTAGAGGAAGACGAGGTAATCAAACGCCTCCTCAATCGCGGCAAGACCAGCGGTCGCGCCGATGACAACTACGAGACCATCAAAAAACGTCTCCAAGTATATCAGACAGAGACCAAACCTGTTTGCACATACTACCTCCATCGTCATAACTACTTTGCTATCAATGGCAACTACTCTATGGAGGACACCTTCAGCCAAATCGACAACATCCTCAACATCATACAAAAATAAAACATGGCATCTTCCTCGTTTATCGATTATGTAAAGATCTACTGCCGCTCGGGCAAAGGCGGACCAGGTAGCATGCACTTCCACCGTGCGAAATATGTGCCCAAAGGCGGACCCGATGGCGGCGACGGCGGACGAGGAGGACATATCATCCTTCGTGGCAATCGCAACCTGTGGACACTGCTGCACCTCAAGTACCAGAAGCATATCTTCGCCACCGACGGTGGCAAAGGTGGCGCTTCGCGCTCATACGGCAAGGATGGCGAGGACAAGATCATCGAAGTACCTTGTGGTACAGTGGTTTACAACGGCGACACGGGCGAATGGATGTGCGAGATCAAGGAGCACCAAGAGGAGATCATCCTCTTCCGTGGCGGTAAAGGTGGACTGGGCAACTGGCACTTCCGCACTGCTACCAACCAAGCTCCTCGCTACTCGCAACCCGGCGAACCATGCATGGAAGCCAACGTCATTCTCCAACTCAAAGTGCTCGCCGATGTAGGTCTGGTGGGTTTCCCCAATGCCGGCAAATCCACCCTACTCTCCGTAGTCAGCGCAGCCAAACCAGAGATTGCGGACTATCCGTTTACAACGCTGACGCCACAACTTGGTATCGTTTCCTACCGCGACAACCAGTCCTTCTGCATGGCGGATATCCCAGGTATCATCGAGGGCGCTGCCGAAGGACGCGGACTGGGACTTCGTTTCTTGCGCCATATCGAGCGCAACGCCGTACTACTCTTCATGGTGCCTGTTATCACAGAAGACATCAAGAAGGAGTATGAGATTCTGCTCGCCGAGTTGGAGAAATACAATCCTCAACTGCTCACCAAAGCACGCATCTTGGCTATCTCCAAATGCGACATCGCTGACCCAGAGATTGACCTCGACAAACTAACAAAAGACCTATCAGAGGAGTTAGAAATACCCGTCATTACCTTCTCTTCCGCCAGCGGCATGGGTATCACCGAACTCAAAGATATGCTGTGGGAGGAACTCAACAAAGAGCAGAACCAAGTTATCGACATCTCCCACGCGCCTATCGAAGTCAAACTCATTGAGCGCGACGAGGAACCTGAAGAAGACGACGACGAGCCACACACCATCTACCTCAACGAGGTGGAAGAGGAGTGGGATCTCGACAAATATCGCGGCATAGGTTGGGACACTCAAGAATAACATACGACCGCTTCATCGCTTGGCGTGAGCAACACATCCCACAGAAGAACCTCGTCCTCATTCTGAGTTTCTTTGTGGGAGCATTGGCGTCGTGCGCAGCACAGCTCCTCAAGTTCATGATTCACGGAATCCAACATTTCGTGGAGAACCAACTCATTGCACAAGACCACTGGTGGTATCTCATCACCCCAATGATTGGTATCACCCTCGCGGGGCTCTTTGTCAAATACATTGTCAAGGACGACATCTCGCACGGTATCACCAAGATTCTCTACGCCATCTCACAGCGCAAATCCATCATCAAGATTCACAACATGTGGTCGTCCCTGGTGGGTTCGGCACTGACCATCGGTTTTGGTGGTTCAGTCGGAGCTGAGGCACCTATCGTGCTCACAGGCTCGGCTATCGGTAGCAACCTTGCCAAACTCTTCCGCCTTGACCAGAAGACCATGATGCTCATGATTGGTTGTGGTGCCGCAGGTGCGGTAGGTGGCATCTTCCAAGCCCCTATAGCAGGTCTGGTCTTCACACTCGAAGTGCTGATGATGGACCTTACCATGACCTCCGTGGCGCCATTGCTCATCTCTTCAGTCACGGCTACCGCTATCTCCTTCATAGCCAACGGACAAGAGGCCATGTTCCCGCTGACCAACAGCGAACCCTTCTTCGTGGAGCGCCTGCCTTGGTATATCATTTTAGGTATTCTATGCGGACTGGTGTCGCTCTACTTCACACGCGGCATGAACCGATTGGAGCAACTCTTCAAACGCCATGTCCAGAACATCTGGGTGAAGTTCCTCGTGGGCGGTTCGGCATTGGGCTTGCTGCTTTTCCTCTTCCCTCCACTCTATGGCGAGGGATACGATGTCATCAAGCAACTCATCAACGGCGACTCTATCTCCGCGATAGCTAATAGTCCTTTTGAGCGTTTTGGCACAGGTTCGTGGATACTGGTGGGCTATTTCTCCGCCATTGTGCTGCTCAAGATTTTCGCATCGGTTGCCACCAACGGTGGCGGTGGTGTAGGTGGAATCTTCGCGCCTTCGCTCTTCATGGGTGCTATCGTCGGATTTATCTGCGCCCGACTCATGAACATGCTCGGCATCGGTGTTCCCGAAGCCAATTTTGCATTAGCGGGTATGTCCGGTCTCATGGCAGGCGTCATGCACGCCCCACTGACAGGTATCTTCCTCATTGCCGAACTCACAGGCGGCTATCACCTCTTCATGCCACTCATGGCGGTGGCGGTTGTCTCCTACCTAACGATTAAAATCTTCGAGCCCCATAGTCTTTACGCCATGCGTTTGGCACAAAAGGGCGAACTGCTCACGCACAACAAAGACCGCTCTGTCCTCACACTCATGAAGATGGAGAATGTCCTCGAGACCGACCTTCGCACCCTCAACCCCGACATGACTTTGGGCGAACTGGTTAAGGTTATCTCGCAGAGCCATCGCAACATCTTCCCAGTGGTAAATGAGGAAGGCAAGTTGCTGGGAATCTTGTTATTAGACGAAGTGCGCAATATCATGTTCCAGCCTCGCCTATATAACCGCTTCACGGTCAAGCAACTCATGAACTCGCCGCAGGCCATCCTCACCGACACTATGCCTATGGGCAAGGTGATGGAGATCTTCGAGGATACAGGCGCATGGAACCTGCCCGTAGTGGATGAACAAAAAAAATACCTCGGATTTGTCTCGAAATCCAAGATATTCAACTCTTACCGCCACGTCCTCGTACACTTCTCCGAGGAGTAATCTTGCCTCTAAACAGTAGGCGCACCGCGCCGTCCTCTAAACACTAAACGCCATTGTTACTCCTCTGGAGTGACAATGCCCTCCATCTTCTCCTCCCAATCGGTCAACTGCTTTTGGCAGAAAGATAGCAGTTCCTTCGCCTCTTTGGCTTTCACTTGATAGGCATCCATACTCAACGCCTCCGATTGCTCCAATTCACTCACAATCTGCTCGATTCGTTTTATTGCTTCGTCGTAAGTCATATCTCTCTAAACACTAAACTCTAAACACTAAACATCACTTCCCTTTGCCATCCAGAATCACACCAATCGTGTGGAAGAGAATCTTAAAGTCCAATTGCAAGGACATATTCTCCACATAGACTATGTCATAATTCAGGCGTTGCACCATCTTTTCAATCGTATCGGTATAGCCCACTTTCACAGGTCCCCAACTGGTCAAACCTGGACGAATCTTATATAGCAAACAATAGTAAGGTGCCTGTTTCTCTATCTGCTCAATGAAATACCTACGTTCGGGGCGTGGACCCACGATAGACATATCGCCTTTCAGCACATTCCACATCTGCGGCAGTTCATCCAAACGATACTTACGCAAATACGCTCCTATCCATGTTATTCGGGGGTCATTATCCGCACTCAGTTGAGGTATATCCGACTCCGCATTATCACGCATTGTCCGAAATTTCAATATATTAAAAGGAATACCATGCAACCCTATACGTTCTTGTTTATAGATAGCTGGTCCCTTAGAGGTAGCCCATACCAAAATAAATAAGAACAAATATACGGGAGATAACAGGATCAACGAAGCCAACGCAACTGTCATATCAAATGCTCGTTTCATACACAACTGACTATCGCTCATTTTATGTTCCGTAATACGTACCAAAGGCATATCCTCAACCCCTCTAATACTTGCAGCACCTGTGAGCATGTCATACAGGCGAGGTTTGACCGAAATTGCCACGCCATACGGATATAGTTGATTGATAATCGTATAAATATCCTCTTCGCAGGCAGATGTAGGCAAGTCTATTATCACCTCATCATATACTTCAATAGCATGTTTTTGCGCGAATGTCACAATTTGCTCTATGGATTGAAGCGTATATTGCTTTGCTTTTTTTGCAAAACGACGGCGCAAAAAAGTAGTCAGTAATACACGTGGCACATAACTCAATATAAATTGCAGCACCAGCAGCACCAAAAGAGAGGTGAAATAATTGCGATAGCTATCTACAGGATCATCTATGATAATCATAAAGAATGCTATCATTGTTATTACCAAGGCAGAAACGATAGTGACACGAAACTCTTTGGCATAATCCTTTCGAATAGGGCGTATATAATAGCCTGACAAATAGTAGATTATCAAGCACGCCAATGGATATAACACCAGCGGACGATAGAAGTCGAATATAGGCACCAGTATCGTATCTACACTAAGAACCTTACCCTCGTGTACCATCCAGCGAAATCCCAAAAATGCCACCCACACCAGCAAAGACGAGAGAACATCCACACAGATATATGCCCACTGTTGCTTACGATATTGAGATATATTGATCATGGTCGAATAATAGTTATACGTTCTTTTTCATCGATCTTGATGATAGAGGAGGGGCGACACGCGGTGTTATCGTCACGGCGGAACGCACATACATAATCCACTGCCTGCAATAGATCCGAATGAATATCCTTGAAGCATGGGGCAGCTGGCTCTCCACTAAAATTTGCTGAAGTGGAAACAATAGGGCGGCGTAATTGCTCACAAAGTGCTTTGGTAAACGGTTCAGATGTGATGCGAATACCCACGCTACCATCCTCCGCCAGCAGGTTAGGCGCCAGATTGCGCGCATTGGGATAGATGATGGTCATTGCCCTTTCACTCTCTGCCTCCAGCAACATCCACGCCGTTTCTGGTACCTTATCCATATACCCTTGCAACTTACCTGCACCATCCAACAACACCAGCATAGCCTTGCTATCCATACGCCTTTTTATATCGTACACGCGCGCGACTGCCTGCTCATTGGTAGCATCACACCCTATACCCCACACGGTATCGGTGGGATACAATATTACCCCACCCTCACGCAACACACGAAGAGCTTGCTGCAAATCCAATTTGTCATAACGCATGTCCATTGCGACTACAAAGGTAGTGTTTTTTTTTGACATTTGCAAATCTTTACTCAAAATTTGCCATTCTCATTCACAATTACACAAAAAAAAGCCCAGTTCAAACGAACTGGGCTCCATTTATCATGTATTTAGCCTAAATATTATTCTTGCACAAATGTTATCCAATTATTGTACATCCTTCACAAGACGAACACTGATTGCACGTGTCAAATCGTTAGCTTCTCGTCCTGCCTCACGTGAATAGAACTTAAAGCAAAAACCTGACGTAGCAGACCAGTAACGACCAAAGTAAGAAGGATTGGTAATAGTAGTCAAATCAGAATCTGTGAAACCTGCTGCAGGCAAGAACACTGCACCAGCAGCTTCCATCACTGCCCATTGCTCTGCAGTAAAGGTTTGGTGTACGGCGAAGTATTGCGCGCCATAGTTTACATCAAAACCAGGAACAAAAGTAATCTCAGCCGTATTTTGCCAGTTATCAGGTAGTAGCACTAGACCATTTACGCCATTCACTTGAGCTACGCCACACAATTCAGTAGCACGTGGACGGCTCCAGCGCAAATAACCCCACTCGTCAGAAGTCAATGTACGCCATGTATTTGGCTCATAATCATCGATTGGCAATGCACCCCAATCCACAAAGGCCCCAGTATAAAGACTATCTACAGTTAACTTTGTCATACCAAATCTCGCCAACTCTACTCCCTTTGCATTAGTTCGAACACCATTACTCCAAGCGAACATATCTACCACAAATTCGGTTCCCTCCAAGTTTTGTGCTGGATAAGTCTCACCGTAAGACGTTTGTTGATTTTGTGCCAATTGCCATTGCTCAAAAACAGCACTAATTTGCATCTCGTCAATCAAGCCACCCTCAGCTGCTACCCAGACGCTATCCACCCAGCCACTCTTAGGTTCGCCCTTATCATTTGTCAAAAACATACTATCCACCACAAAACCAATCTCGTGAGAAATCAGCAATGGATTATCAATCTGATTCACTTGCTCAACAGTAAACGTGTAATCATATACCGCTGGATCACGTGGTTTACTCACCTTCGTTTTTGTAACCTTAATATAGAAAGAGTCAACAACGATCGTACCTGGGAATCTACGGAACGTCAAATTTCCTCCCGCGAACTCAACTCGTTTGTCAGGACCAACAGACAAACCTTTTACTGATGGATCAACAATTGGCTTGGTGTTATCTGTAGGTTGGTTGTCTTGAGTACAACTACTTAACAAACACGCAGCAATAACAACAGCTAAAAAACCTAATTTTTTCATTTGTTTTGTGTTTTTGAGGGGAGTTGGTTCCTAACAACCCATTGGTATAAATTAATAAACTAAAAGCGTGGAACCTTACCTTTGCTCTCCATAAAGCCCAGTAGTAAACGCTTCGAATAATAACTGTCCGCTCGAATCATGTCAGGGTTTCTTGCACACCCTACCAATTTGCGCCTGCAAAGTTACAACTTTTTTTTTAATCCACCAAAAGTTTATATATTTTTTTTGTATTTTCTTTAGGCAACTAATACTTATATATATTATACAACATAAAATAGGGAAAAAACGAGAGAAAAAACAAGAGAATATACATAAAAAAAAGAAGGATTGTCATCCCGACAACCCAATCTTTACTTAACCTTAAATCTAATACCATGAAAAACACGGTGCAAAGGTACTGCTTTTTTTCATACCCACCAAATATTTTGACAAAAAAATATGTTTTATAGCATGTTTTTCATAATTTTGCAATATAGATTTGGCAAAATAGCAGTAAAATGCTGAAAAATTTGCCCATTTCAGAATTTTGCAGTAATTTTGTACCCGATAAAAATTGCGTCAATAGGCAATTGGCATGAAAATTGCATTACAGAAATCAAAATATTAACTAAAATAACCTTTTTAATTAAACAATGAAACAATTAGATTTGACCCAGTACGGCATCGTAGGTACAACCGAGATCGTACACAATCCTTCCTACGAAGTACTCTTCGCAGAGGAGACAAAAGCAGAATTAACTGGCTTTGACAAGGGCCAAGAGACTGAGCTTGGCGCAGTAAACGTGATGACAGGTGTTTACACCGGTCGTTCTCCTAAGGACAAATTCATCGTGGACGACGCACAAAGTCACGATAACGTTTGGTGGACAAGCGAAAACTACAAGAATGACAACAAACCTATGTCTGAGGCTACTTGGGCTGTGGTTAAAGACATCGCTTTGAAAGAGCTCTCTAACAAACGTTTGTTTGTTGTGGACGCTTTCTGCGGTACCAACCCTGATACTCGTATTGCTGTTCGCTTCATCGTTGAGGTAGCATGGCAAGCACACTTCGTTACCAACATGTTCATCCAACCTACCGCTGAGGAGTTGGAGAACTTCGAGCCTAACTTCGTGATCTACAACGCTTCTAAGGCTAAAGTTGAGAACTACGCTGAGCTCGGTTTGAACTCTGAGACTTGCGTAGCATTCAACACTACCAGCCGCGAGCAAGTAATCCTCAACACCTGGTACGGTGGTGAGATGAAGAAGGGTATGTTCTCTATGATGAACTACTTCTTGCCATTGCAAGGTATCGCTTCTATGCACTGCTCTGCTAACACCGACATGAACGGTGAGAACACCGCAGTATTCTTCGGTCTTTCTGGTACAGGTAAGACTACCCTTTCTACCGATCCTAAGCGTCTCCTCATTGGTGACGACGAGCACGGATGGGATGACAATGGTGTGTTCAACTTCGAGGGCGGTTGCTATGCTAAGGTTATCAACCTCGACAAAGAGTCTGAGCCAGACATCTACGCTGCTATCAAGCGCAACGCTCTCCTCGAGAACGTTACTGTGGATGAGAACGGCAAGATCGACTTCACCGACAAGAGCGTTACTGAGAACACCCGCGTAAGCTACCCAATCAACCACATTGAGAAGATCGTTCGCCCAATCTCTGCTGGTCCTGCAGCTAAGAACGTTATCTTCCTCTCTGCTGATGCATTTGGCGTATTGCCTCCAGTATCTATCTTGACTCCAGAGCAAACCAAATACTACTTCCTCAGCGGCTTTACTGCTAAACTCGCTGGTACTGAGCGTGGTATCACTGAGCCAACTCCTACTTTCTCTGCTTGCTTCGGCCAAGCATTCTTGGAGTTGCACCCAACTAAATATGCTGAGGAGCTCGTAAAACGCATGGAGAAATCTGGCGCTAAGGCTTACCTCGTTAACACTGGCTGGAACGGTACTGGCAAACGTATCTCTATCAAGGATACACGTGGTATCATCGATGCTATCCTCGGTGGCGACATCCTCGAGGCTCCAACCAAGAAGATCCCATTCTTCGATTTCGAGGTTCCAACTGCATTGCCAGGTGTTGATCCTGCAATCCTCGACCCACGCGACACTTATGCTGACGCTGCTCAATGGGAAGAGAAAGCTAAGGACTTGGCTGGTCGTTTCATCAAGAACTTCGCTAAGTACACCACCAACGAGGCTGGTAAGGCTCTCGTTGCAGCTGGCCCACAACTCTAATCAGTTAGAGAATAAATATTCCAAGAAGGTGTGTCTATTAGACGCACCTTCTTTTTTTCTATCAATTACGCACTATTCACGCACAATAGACGGACAATACACGCACAATAAGCGCACAATTCCTATCACTTCCGTGAAGGATAATAATGACTATCTTGGATTAAATATCACCGCTTCTATTACTTCGTTACAGGTAGTTGGACAATAGTTAACCACAAATCTGGATTTTCTTGATTCCAAATACCATCAACGTACACAGCGCGGGGACTTTCGAGAATGGTATAACCTTCTTTTTCTGCATAAGCAAACACCTCTGCGTAAGCGTCAGTGAGTCGTTCGTAAGGTCCGTAGTGCTTGTAGCAGATGGCGGTTTCTACCGATGGAAGTTCGTAGAAATGAATAAGTTCAGAGCCAACTTTGGCTTCCTTTACCCGCTCGCAATATTCTATATCAATGCTTTCGGGTTTATACTCATTTCCTAATTCCCGAGTAAAACAAAATCCAGGTTCGGGACATTCGCAGCCGAGGTGAGCCATTTCTGGACCGATAACTTCACAGCATAGACTTCCTAATTCGCTATAGTTACGAATACTACCTTTGTAACTGGCCACCGTGCAAGACGGTAAAGCTTGAATTGTAAATTTTTCCATTGCTTCATGTTTTTTACGAGCGTTCAATATCGCCAAAAGTTGCGTATGTCGGGTTTGCAGTTGAGCTAACTGTTGTTCGGTGCTTGCGATCTTTGTTACTAACATCGCTGGATCTGGATAATGTGTATCTTGTTTGTATAGGTCAACAATCTCCACAAGACTAAACCCCAATGATTTCAGTTCGCGTATAGCTCCCATCTTTTGCATTTGTCCAACTGAATAATATCGGTAACCCGAATAGCGATCTATGTGTTCTGGAATCAAAAGACCCAATTTTTCATAGTGTCGCAGTGTCTTTATGGTCACTCCACAAAGGCGAGAGAACTCTCCAATTTGTAATTTGAGTTGCTTCATAAATGCTTTGTTTTCGAAAACGGTGCAAAAGTACTGCTTTTTGGTAAGATGTGCAAGACTCCCTAAGGGACGAGTTTGCATTTTTTTGAAAAAATTGCACAAAGCTCCACACTCCGTGACGGGTAATCCCAAATCGGTCATTAGATTTAAGTAAAAAAGTGCTTTTTATTAAGATTGCCTTCTCTTTTCCTTCTCTTATACCTTGTCTGGTTTTACCGAGAGAACTCCGAGAGACGACCGAGAGAAGAGCGAAGCGTTATCGTGCCCTTGCGGCTAAGAACTCCGCACTTTTCTTAAGATTGAGTCCTAAAAAGGTTGACTTGATTCCCGAAAAAGTTGTCTCCCTTCCTGAAACCGTTGACTTACATTTCTCGCCTCTGCACCCTACACTT
>JAXJWX010000004.1:0-8261 GCA_036307765.1 Paludibacteraceae bacterium
CTCTCGCTGATGGGCAAGAAGCATCTGATGACACTGGCACGTCGGCTCTCTGCCATGAGGCATAGAGTCCAATTACCAGCAGGAGCAATATATAGCTACCAAAAACTATGAAATGGGAAAGATATATGTTCGGTCGGTAAATTGAGTGGCATTATGCGTGAAAGTGCCACTATCCGATTGATATGGTGAGCGATACTGCTAGATTGGTATCGTAATGCAGCATGCAAATCCTCTACATGTGTACGCACTTGCCACGACGAAGAAACGCGTTCCTGACGGCGTGTGCGCAAGCGATTATCTTCGCTTCGTGTGCCTATCTGATACGAAGTGAGGGCATCTGTCCAATCATATTGCTGTTGCAGTCGTTTGGCATAGTCTTCCAATGTGTTATGCAATACGGACGGCATACTGCTCTCTCTCGCTGATGGGCAAGAAGCATCTGATGACACTGGCACGTCGGCTCTCTGCCATGAGGCATAGAGTCCAATTACCAGCAGGAGCAATATATAGCGCAATTCTCTCACTACGAATCCGTTTTATGCTGCAAAGGTAGCAAAAATTATGCACATTTCCATGCCGTTCTCACGAATTAATAATTTCTTAACATATTTTTCATATTGGCGTAATAATTTCCTGCTACTTTTGCACAGATTTTGAAATATCCTTGTACAAACAATACTAAACAATTCTACACAATACTACACAACTCTAAACAACACATCTATGTCATACCTCATTCTTATCATCTCGTTAGTCGGCATCGTTTTTGGTGCAGAGTTTTTGGTAGCAGGATCGGTCTCTGTGGCTCGCCGCTACAAGGTTTCTGATTTCGTGATTGGCGCCGCCATTGTGGGTATCGGTACCAGTATGCCCGAGTTGGTGGTTAGCTTCTTTGGTGCATTGAAAGGCAATGCCGATGTGGCTATTGGCAATGTGGTGGGCTCCAATATCTTTAATGTATTGGGTATCCTCGGCTTGACGGCTATCTGCTTCCCGATTGCTATTGACCGCAAGAACATGACTTTTGAGATACCGTTTTGTATTGGTGTGTCGGTTATTCTTACCCTCTTGGCGTTGAACTTCTTCAACGGTACACCTGCCACGATTGGTCGCGTGGATGGAATCATTCTTTTGTTGCTCTTCGTGGGCTATATGTGGTACTCTTTCGCCCGTGATAGAAATGAGCCTACCCCTGACCCCTCCCTAAAGGGAAGGGAGAATGACGAGGAAATACAATGTATATTGCCAGTATGGAAAGCGCTTTTGAAGATTGTTGGCGGTTTGGCGTTGCTGATTACGAGTTGCGATTTCTTTGTGGATAATGCCATTGTGATTGCTAAATCTTGGGGCGTTAGCGATGCGATTATCTCACTCACGCTGATTGCTTGTGGCACTTCTTTGCCTGAGTTGGCTGCTTCTGTGGCAGCTGCATGCAAGAAGAATACCCAACTGGCATTGGGCAATATCGTGGGCTCAAATATCTTCAATATCTTGCTGATCTTGGGCGTTAGCTCGCAAGTCATGCCGTTGGTTTCTGCGGATATTACGATTGTGGATTATGCGGTTATGATTGCCGCAGCTGCTTTCCCTTTGCTCTTTGGCTTCAAGGGCAAGATCGGCAGAGTCGGTGGCGCCGTGATGCTTCTCTGCTTTGTGCTTTATACTTGGTACCTGATTGCCGGGTAGGTGGGCTTTGCCTACTAATTGCCTATCTCTACTATGATATTACTATGTGATTACTATGATATTACTATGTGATTTAGAGCACTTCCATATACCTTCTGTTGGTAAGGATTACCAGACGAATCACCAATAATTCCATTCGTCCATATCTATGTGCGAAAACTGCGATTTCTGCGAAAAGTGCGCAAAAGTAATCCTAAATGAATACTATCGAATTCGCACTTTTCGCAGTTTGCGCACTTATTTTTCAATAGACACTATCTTTCATTATCAATGACTTAATGACTAAGATACCTCTTTCTGCGGACATCTTCCTACCTGTCTTCAGCCCTCCTCTTTCGTGTCCGTAGGATTTATGCAATTGCTATTTTTCTTTCGTGTATGATTCAAGCCAGTTTGCACGAATTTATTATTACGGAGTACAAAGAAACTCTCTCCTTTCTTCTTTTGCACGGATTTTGAAGACTATTCTATATAAAGGATATAAATAGGATATATTATGGATATAAACCCTACCAACAAGTTCAGCAACAAAATTCAATACATCGGTTGCGATGATGCGACCTTAGACCTTTTTGAGAGTCAGTACCCGCTCCCTAATGGCATGTGCTACAATAGCTATTTACTTCTGGGTGAGCGTGTTGCTGTGATGGATAGTGTGGATAAACGCAAGGCTGCCGAGTGGCTCCAGAAGATTGAGCAGTCCCAATGCACGCCCGATTTCTTGATTATTCAGCACACCGAACCCGATCATAGCGGTTCGATAGGGGCGTTCTTGGAGCACTATCCCCATGCCACTATTGTTGCCAGTCGCGCGGCGTTACAGTTCTTGGAGCAGTTTGGCTATCAACCTGCTCATACCCTCATGGTTAAGCATGGCGACTCGTTGGACTTAGGCGGGCTGACCTTGCACTTTAGCAGCACTCCGATGGTGCATTGGCCTGATGTACTGATGACCTATCTGCCCGAAGAGAAGACACTCTTCTCTGCCGATGCCTTTGGCTCGTTTGGGGTGTATTCGTCGTTTTCGGCACATTGGCTAGATGAAGCACGCAGGTATTATATCAATATCTGTGGCAAGTATGGCGCACAAGTGGCAGCGGCTTTAGCGAAGATACAAGCCTTTGATATTCAGCGTATCGCCCCCTTGCATGGCTGTGTGTTAGAGGGCCGCGAGGTCGCAGAGGCATTGCGTTTGTATGGCATTTGGAGTCGATACGAAGTGGAGACGGATGGCGTGCTGGTAGCGCATGCTTCGATCTATGACAATACAGCTGCGGTAGCGCATTGTATCGCAGAGCAATTGCGCAGTAAGGGTGTGGATGTTAAGGAGCTAGATTTATGCCGTTCGGACATGTCGGAGGCGGTTAGTCAAGCCTTTTGTTATGGCAAGATGGTGCTGTGTGCTGCGAGTTATGATGGCGGTGTCTTTCCGCCCATGCATGAGTTTTTGTATAAGTTGGGCATCAAGGGCTACCAATCGCGTAGGGTAGGCGTGGTAGAGAACGGCACCTGGGCCCCCACGGCAGGCAAAACGATATGCAGCATGCTGGAGCAGATGAAGAACATTGATATTGTCTCGCCTATCCTCACCATCCGTAGTGCCTGGAAAGAGGACTATCAGCAGGATTTGGATGCGTTGATATCAGAGTTGTTGAAAACCCAGAATAACATTTAACAATTTCTTAATATTTTCTTCACACCTATATAACAATATAGCAGTACTTTTGCACAGGATTTGAAAAGAAAATGTTAGATGTTAGATCGCTACGCTGTTAGCCGTTAGACTGACAATACTACACAATACTACACAACGCTACACAACGCTACACGTACGCAAAGCGATCGTTTGAGCGCTAGCGAAATAAGAATACTACACAATACATTATTTATGGGAATTTTACAGATCTTTACGCTCCTCGGAGCGCTTGGAATGTTCCTCTACGGAATGAATCTTATGTCCTCTGGACTTCAAAAAGCCGCAGGCGATAAACTGCGCAGTTTCCTGTCTGCCATGACTTCCAACCCTGCCAAAGGCGTGCTGACTGGTCTTGGCGTCACAACCGTTATTCAATCATCATCCGCCACCACAGTCATGGTGGTTAGCTTCGTGAATGCGGGTCTGCTGACCTTGGCACAAGCCATCAGCGTGATCATGGGTGCGAATATCGGTACGACCGTTACCGCATGGTTGGTAGCATGGTTGGGATTCAAAGCAGATATCTCAATCTTGGCAGTGCCCATGATGCTCTTCGGCTTCCTTTTCTCCAACTCGAAGAAGAACCAACGCCAGAATATTGGCGAGCTCATCGTAGGTTTCTCGCTTTTGTTCCTCGGTCTGTCGTTTATGAAGAACTCCGTACCTGATTTGCGTGAGACCCCACAAGTGCTGGAGTTTGTGACCACATGGGCAAGCCACGGATTCGGTTCTGTATTGCTGTTCTTGGCATTTGGTACGGTACTGACATTGGTGCTGCAATCCTCTTCTGCCACGATGGCTATCACGCTGATTATGCTCAGCATGGGATGGATTCCTTTCCATATGGCATGTGCGATGGTGTTGGGCGAGAATATTGGTACGACCATCACAGCGAATATCGCAGCATCAGTAGGTAACACCCAAGCGAAACGCGCGGCGATGTCACATACGATCTTTAACGTGTTTGGCGTGATTTGGGCGCTGATCTTGTTTAAGCCATTTACCGCCTTGGTGGGTCAAGTGATCGAACTCTTTGGCTTGCCAAACCCTGCAGCAGAGGGCTTTGCAGTAGTGGAGGGTAGTGCAGATACCAGCACAGCAGCCTTGTACGGACTGAGTATGTTGCACACGCTGTTTAATACTATCAATACGTTGATACTCATCTGGTTTATCAAGTTGATTGAGAAGGCCGTAGTTTGGATCATCAAACCCAAGAGCCAAGACAAAGAGCCATTCCGTTTGAAGTATATATCTGCTGGTCCTTTGGCTACGCCAGAGTTGGCTGCGGAACAGGCGTTCGACGAGATTATCCACTTTGCACAAATCTCTCGTAACGGCTTGGGCTATGCAAAACAAGCGATTGCAGCAGATGCCAAGCATTTTGAAGAACTGCGCGAGAAACTGGTAAAATACGAGGAGATTTCCGACCGCATCGAGTACGAGATTGCAGCCTTCCTCAATGGCGTATCCGCTGGCGATATTAGCGCGGCAACCTCTATGAAGATCAAGGCGATGTACAAGATTATCGGCGAGTTGGAGTCCTTGGGCGATTCGGGTGAAGCGATTAGCCGTATGCTCAGTCGTCGCAACGAGCATAAGAAGACCTTTAGCGCGGAGACGATTGACAATATCAATCTGATGTTGGAGAAGGTGGATAGCGCATATGAGGTGATGATTGCCAATCTGACTGCGGCGCACGAGGGTACGCTAAGCAGTATTGCGAATGCATATCACGCTGAGGAACAGATCAATGTGCTACGCAACGAACTGCGTGAGGCAGAGATTGAGGCGCTGGAGGACAATGACAAGAACTACCAAACGAGCGTATATTACATCGATATTATCAACGAGCTCGAGCACATGGGCGACTATATGATCAATATCTCGCAGAGCTTGGAGAGAGCGTTTGTACATTAAGGTTTAGTGGACGCTACTGTTTAGTGTTTAAAGAAAATAGAGGGTATGTCAGCATTTTGACATACCCTCTTCTCTATATGTGGTGGATTTAGTAAGACTCTGATTGATTAGGGAAAGTGGATTGCTTTACTGCATCAATGTATTCGCCTACAGCGCCTTTCACGGCTTCGCCCAATTGAGCAAAATGGCGCAGGAACTTAGGTTTGAAGCCTTGATTCAGTCCCAACATGTCGTGGAGAACCAGTACTTGTCCGTCGGTGACATTACCTGCACCGATACCTATTGTAGGGCAGGATACGGCTTGGGTTACTTTTTCTGCCAATGCCGCAGGAATCTTCTCAAGCACGATGGCAAAGCAGCCCGCTTCGTCCAGGAGTTTGGCGTCGCGTAGCAGTTTCTCGGCTTCGGCATCTTCTTTGGCACGCAGCCCGTATCCGCCTAATTGATTGACACTCTGTGGGGTGAGGCCAAGATGACCCATCACAGGGATACCTGCTTGCACCATATGACGGATGGCAGGGAGAATCTCTTCGCCACCTTCAAGCTTGAGCGCATCCGCACCCGACTCTTTCATCATGCGTAGGGCATTGCGCACGGCATCTTCTTCGCTGACTTGGTAGCTGCCAAAAGGCATATCCAGCACAACCAAACAATGTTTGGCTGCACGCACTACGCCGCGCGCGAGGAAAATCATCTCGTCTACGGTGATGGGGAGCGTGTAGGCATTGCCGCATACGATATTAGAGGCGCTATCGCCTACAAGAATCATGTCAATACCCGCTTCATCGAGTAGGGTAGTGAGCGTGAAGTCATAACTGGTGAGCATGGCTATCTTTTCGCCTTGCTGCTTCATCTGGCGCAGACGGGTTGTCGTCATGCGCGTAGTATGTGTGTGTACAGACATTATTATTTACGATTTGACTGTTTACAATTTACAAATAGACTGCAAAGTTACTATTTTTTGAGCAAATATGCAAAAAAATGATAGAAAATTGCATTTTTTTTCAAAAATATTTGGTCATGTCAAAAAAAAGCAGTACCTTTGCACTCGCTTTCGAAAAGAAAGTGCGACATACAGAATTGGTGCGGTAGTTCAGTTGGTTAGAATACATGCCTGTCACGCATGGGGTCGCGGGTTCGAGTCCCGTCCGCACCGCAAGAAGGAGATGCAAAGTGCATCTCTTTTTTGTGGTATTAGGACAGCGAGAACTCGCGAATACGCACAACGCAGGTCGCGGGTTCGAGTCCCGTCCGCACCGCAAGAAGCAATCCGAGAGGATTGCTTCTTTTTTTGTTTTTTTGTTTTGCTAGTTAGGCTAGTACTGCTAGTGCGACTAGTTCTACTAGACATACTAGCCCAACTACCCCCTAGATACACCAAAGGCTGCAAGTGATTGCAGCCTTTGGTGTATCTATGCAGTAGGCGCTCTGCGCCGTTCACTAAACAGTAGCGGCTCTGCCGCGTTCACTAAACACTAAACAGTTGCTTCGATGTTCCACATGAAGGCGCGGACACCGACTTCCTCGTTGCGTTTGTCGAGTTTCTTTACGGCTTCGAGTAGCACAGGGGCTTTCTCGTCGGGGACGATAGTGATGACGCACGAGTTCATCTCTGGCCATGCGTGGGTACCACGGCGTGGTTCGCCATTCTTGCTACCACGACCTTGCACGTCCTCGAAGAAAGTAAAGCCACGTATCTCTAACATATCAAGCATATACTCTACACGCTCGGTGTTCGCTTGATTGAATATGATCATTACACTTTTCATAATTACATTTGAATTAAGGAGCTTATTTTTCGTTTTCTTCGCAGTCTTTCACTTCAATGTCCATGAAAATGAAGTTCTCGCGGACTTTCTTGAGTTTGTCGCGCTCACCTTTCTTTGACATCGCACCATAGATCACAGGCACGATATACAGTGTCAAGAAAGTAGCCACAGTCAAACCGCCGATTACGACGATACCCAATGGACGCCACATCTCGGCACCTTCACCTTGGCTCACAGCCATTGGCACCATACCGAGGATAGTAGTAAACGCAGTCATCAACACAGGACGCATACGGCTTTGACCAGATACTTGTATCGCTTCGTTGAGGTCCATACCACGCTCACGCATGAGGTTGATATAGTCCACCAGCACGATACCGTTCTTCACCACGATACCCACCAAGAGGACAATACCTAATGCACCAATCATATCCAATGATACACCTGTTATCCACAACGCGAGGATCACACCCGATAGCGCAAATGGCACGGTAAACATGATGATACCCGGATTAGTGAATGACTCAAACTGGCTCGCCATCACAATATATACAAGGATAAGAATCAAAGCGCCGAGCATACCCAACTTGCCGAACGACTCCTGTTGGTCCTCATACGAACCTGCCAAACGGATGGAATAACCTGCTGGCTTGTCGATCTGAGGCAGTACTTGTGTTTGAATAGCTTGCGCCAACTCACCAAGTGAAGTCTCGTATGGAGTAACCTTCACAGTCACAATACGTTGACGAGACTTGCGCACGATTTTTGGTGGTGCCCAATATTCGTCCACCGAGCAGATCTCAGAGAGTTTGATGGTTTGTCCCATTGGTGTTGGGATAGAGAAGTCCAGCACATCCGAGATGGAGTTGCGGTTCTCCTCTTTGAGGCGAACAAGAATATCGTACTCATCACCGTCTTCCTTCAAGAAGCCCACAGCCATACCGTTTACACGGTTGCGCAAGTAAGAAGAAATAGTAGCAGAGGTCAATCCGTGGCGAGAAGCTTTCTCCTTGTCCACGATGATCTTGATCTCAGGACGGTCATCGTCACGATCAGAGAATACATCACGAGCTCCAGGCAATTCCTTGGTCAAGGCGATGATTTGTTGCGCCATTTGGTTGGTGATATCAAAGTCATAACCATAGATCTCCACATCCACCGTATTTCCGCCACCAGGGCCACCACTACTGATA
>JAXJWX010000005.1:0-3714 GCA_036307765.1 Paludibacteraceae bacterium
GCGTGCATGGCGCGACACCTTCGCGCAAATCAGTAAAGCTACTATTGAGCGCATAAAAGACCCCAACATGATGGTACAAGACCAAATGGACTTCCGCAATCAGACCAAGTACAAGACCCTGTATCAGTATGTATGGCACTTGATGCGTGCGGACATAGAAGGGCAAGAATAATTAGCAAACTAACACATCATGAAACAGTTGACAGAAGCACAAAAAGAGCGCCTTGTGAAGGCAATGAAGTACCTGGCAGTGGCTATAGCCACCGCTGTGGCGATGGCAATGGGACTGACCTCGTGTAATGTGACCCGCACGATCACGACCGAGAGTAGGTCGCTCACACGTGGCGACACAGCAGTGATTATCCAATCGAAGACCATCGAGTCGTACAATGCTAAAAAGAATTAGTTGCAGTTTCTTTGACAAGGAATCTTCTCGCCTAATTTTACGAAGATATTTTGAAATAATTGTTGCGTATTTCAAAAAAAATCACTACCTTTGCAGGCGATTTTTGCAAAAAACGATAATCTAAATTACAAGAAATATGAAAAGAGTATTAGTTAGTTTGCTCGTTGTCTGCTTTACTATTGCGGCATGGGCACAAAATGATGATTTTGTTCAATACCAATTGGACAATGGTTTGACCGTATATTTATGGGAAGACCACGACCAACCTGATGTACAGGGCTGGACGGTTACCCGTGCGGGTGCAATAGATGAACCAGCAGATGCAACTGGTTTGGCGCACTATCTGGAGCATATGCTCTTCAAGGGTACTGACCGCATCGGCGCACTGGATTGGGAGAAAGAGCAACCTCTCTATGAGCAAATCATTGCCCTGTACGACACCCTCGCACTCACTACCGATGCGAAGGCGCGAGAGGCAGTGCAATTGCGAATCAACGAAGTGTCGCTCGAGGCAGCTAAATATGCGGCTCCTGACGAGTTCTCCAACCTGATTCAGGGTATCGGTGGCGAAGGATTGAATGCCTTCACCGCATACGATGTAACCTGCTATATGAACTCCTTCCCTGCTTACCAGATGGAGCGTTGGCTTACGTTGTATGCCGACCGCTTGACCAATCCTGTGTTCCGCAGTTTCCAAGCCGAGTTGGAGAATGTGTTTGAGGAGTACAATATGTACCTAGACGACAATTCTACTCACTCACGCAATTTCATCTTCGGCAAACTCTATGAGGGACATGCCTACGCACGTGATATTATCGGTTATGCAGAGGACCTGAAGAACCCTAAACTGCGCAAACTTATCGATTTCTACAACACATGGTATGTGCCTAATAATATGGCACTTATCTTGGTGGGTGACTTCGACATTGAAGCAACCAAACCATTGATTGATAAGACTTTCGGCAAGCTGCAAGCGCGTCCATTGCCAGTGCGCACGAAGTATCCTACTACCGCTTTCGCGCAAGACGAGCGCTACAGTGCGAAGCTCGGCTATATGCCAGAGTTGTATATCGCATACAATGGTGTGCCAGTAGGTGATAAGGATGAATTGCTACTGGATTTCTTGGGCGATATTCTCTCTAACTCCATGCAGATTGGTTTGTTGGACGAGCTCACTTTGGACAATAAACTCATGTACGCAGGCGCAGCCAATGATGTACGCCGTGACCAAGGTCGCTTCTTGGTGATAGCAGTGCCTTATATGGACGCCGAGACACAGACTTATACTTCGCTCAAAGAAACCGAAAAATTGGTTAATGAAGCGATCCAACAACTGGTGAGCGGCAATATCTCCGAGGAGTTGGTGGAGGCAGTACGCCAGAACTTCTACCAAGAATTTGACCGCACCATGGAGTATCCAGAGATGAAGGTACAACTCTTGCAGAATGCGTTTACCTACCAACAGTCGATTGAGGAGTTGTTGCAGCAGAAGGAGCGCGTGGCTGCTATCACTATGGATGACATCAAGCGCGTAGCTAAACAATACTTGGGTGCGCCTAAGAAAGTGTTTGAGATTGAGGAAGGTACACCTAAGAAGGATAAGTTGCCTAAGCCAAAGATCAAATCGTTGGATTCACCTAAGAGCGAATCGGCTTATTGCCAATACTTGGAGTCGATTCCTGCAGGCAAACTCACACCAACTTTCATCGATTTCTCAGATATTGATCAAGACCTCTTCTACGAGGGCGTGAGCGTATATTGCACACCAAACACCAAGAACCATATCTTCTCTCTTCGTTTGAAATATGGCGTGGGAACCTACGAGTTGCCATTCCTGGAGTACGCTGCTTCGCTGATGAATATGGCAGGTATCAAGGGTGCGCCAGGCATCAAGCCTGCTGAGTTCCGTGCTAATTTGGCAAAGTTGGGCGGTAAGTGCAGCTATGCGGTGTCTGAGGACTATTTCTATGTGGATATTGAGGGCAACGAGGAGAATCTGGAGAAGATTGTGGAGATGGTCAATCTGCACATGATGTTCCCTAATTTCGATTCGGAGAATGATATGCTCATCAACAATATCAAGGGACAAGAGTACTCTGCTCGTCAAGTGGAGCAACGTAATACCGACATTGTGGCGGATGCCGCCTTCGACTATGTGCGCTATGGTGAGAACTCGCCTTATATCAAGCGCCCAACGCTGATGGAGGATGTATTGCAAATGACTGCTGCGCAATTGGAAGGCGTATTGCACCAAGTGCAAAACTATGAGTTGGAGATTCACTACGCAGGTGCGTTGCCTGCTTTGGATGTGAAGAATATCCTTTACAACAAACTCTCGCTCAATAATAATGTGCGCCCAACCATGTCGCCAGTGGAGCGTCCAATGGTGCCAATTACAGAGAATAAGATTTACTTCTTGCCTGATGCAGAGATGCAACAAGCTAAGGTGTATTTCCTCATTGATGGCGAGCCATATAATGTAAAGGATGCGGTCAACTATATGGCGTTCAACGAGTATTTTGGTGGCGGTTTCTCGGGGCTTGTAATGAACGAGATTCGTGAAAAACGCTCTATGGCATACAACGCCTATGGCTATTTCTCTCGTCCACCAAAACAAGGTCAGATGACCAAGTTCGTAGGCTATGTAGGTACGCAGTCCGACAAGGTAGCTGATGCGATAGATGTCTATATGAGTTTGTTGGATTCTATGCCACAATATCCTGAAACGATGGAAAATATCCGCACCGTATTGCGTCAGTCGGTATTGTCTAACAAACCAACTTTCCGCAATAAGAGCCAACGCTTGACTGCCAATATGCTGATGGGTTATAAGGTGGACCCTGCGATGTTGCAAGTGCGTGATATTCAGCGTTTGACATTTGACAATGTGCTTTCGTTCTACCAATCACGTATTCAAGGCAAACCTATCACCATCTTGATTATGGGTGATCCAAAACTCATCAACCAAAAGCAAATCCAAGCCAAACATGGCAAGATAACCAAACTCAATAAATCCCGTTTGTTTAGTTATTAATCGCCAGGAAATAGAACGATCACCAAACGCCATTTATGCTATAAACATAGATGGCGTTTTGTTTGTAACATACAAAAAAGGCTTTTTCTTAAGATTGCCATCCTTTTCTCCTCTCCTATACCTTGCCTAATTTTACCGACCGACGACCGAGAGAACTCCGACTGAACAACGACAGAACTCCCCGTGACTAAAAAGTGCGTTTTCTTAAGATTGAACTAAAAAAGTTGTCCCTTTTCCTAAAAAGGTTGACTCATTTTCTGAAACTGTTTACTTA
>JAXJWX010000006.1:0-99712 GCA_036307765.1 Paludibacteraceae bacterium
ACACCGTGGTGGTAGTTCGTATTGACTACAGTCAATTAAAAGAGTTAAACGAACACCAACTAGCAGATTCTGTCTTCTATCAAATTGTAGATGTCACTACAGTAGATAGTGTGATTGTCAAATTGAAAGACGCCAATGGTAACCCCACATATCATCACGATGGCACTTCAAAAAACGAAGAGTATGGATCTATTGCTATTCCTAAGGAAGTGAAAGATGACCTCAAGAAAGAAAATGTAGATGTATTCGTAACAGAACTTACAACTAACAACACTGCCACATCGGGTAAATGTTTTGTGCAAGATCATATTACGGAAAAATGGTTCCTATATTTAGTTCAGATCATCCCTAATGGAGATGAAGGAGATAGAGACAAGTATCTAGATCGTGATAGGCAATACATCTTGCGTGTAGCTTATAACGCCAAAGAACTACACAAGGCTGCTTGCGTATTTACTAGTCCGTTATTAGCAAAGCAAGACACATACTTAGAATTGCGAAACGAGAAGGTTGGAACGATGCGTGTCACCTCATGTCTAGATAATCTATGTGCCAATAACCACCACTTCTTGGATGTAAAAGTTTCCAACGCCATCTCTGCCTCCGCAGGAGGTGCAATGCAGACCTATGAGGCTCTTGTACATGCCGATTGGTTGCGAGGATTTGAAGAGGATGATGTGTGTTGTGAAGGTACGACACTTTCCGAAGAAGAGCAAAATGCCGCTAATACTGCATTTTTCAACCACTATGGTTACACGCGCAGCGAAATTAAGCATGCTATCGTATCCATGAGACAAAAAGATGGAAAGAACTACACGGTTAGTAATGCAGATGATTTACAAGTAGATGGAGATTTCGGCGAAAAAGAGAGGGCTATGATTCGTGATTTGTGTAATAAAGGTTTGCTCAAACTATACCAACAAAGCATGATGTTCTATTTAGGTTCTGCCGCATCTGCACGCTATTGGGTTTACCCTGTAGCTGAAGATGCAATTGTGATAGTGAATGGCACCCCTGTGCCATTGCAAGACTGTGATGAACCACTGTGGGTAAAGGTTACTTCTGAAGAATCTGAATATGGAGTCAACCTTTCGCCTAAGGATTATGAGGATTTGACAGAGCATCAACGCTTGGATATCCCTACTATCCGCGTTATTGAGGGCACAGAGAATGTAACTATTCCTGTTAAGGAACTAATAGAATCAACTCGCATTAACACAGAGTTGTCAACCGATAAAGAATCCATAAAATTCAATGTACACAATCCTAAAAACCAAGTATTGGAATATATTGATTTATCAAATAATCAAATTGAGATACAAGACGCTCCAACTAGTTTTGAAGTAGGCAAAGAATACCTAATGCGCATGGCTTTTTATGACGAAAATGGTTATGCATTTATAGGCGGAGATACCACTCAATGTCGTGTTGGTTATGTATACTTCTACCTGATGTTCGCTCCTAAAGAAAATACATGGACCGGAGCAAAATCAGCTATTTGGGGAGATGACAGAAACTGGAGCGGTGGTTGTGCACCATTGCCAGAAACGGATGTAATCATTCCTGTAATGCCAGAAGACAAACCTTATCCAATAGTTACAAAAGAGGATAAATACCCATTGGATGTAAACTACAAATCCTATACATGTAATGATATCTACTTCGCACCAGGTGCAATGATTCACAATCAGCATCTATTGCAATACAACAAGGCTTTTGTGGACATGAAGATCGAGGCTGCCAACTGGAACTCTATGGCTCCTCCACTCAAAGGTATGTATACGGGCGATATGTATGTGCCGCATAACGGAATGTATGATGGAACAACCGATGGAAAGAATGCTGAATATAATAATGTAGAGGATCATAGTGACTACCCATTCGTAGTGAATTCTTTCCAAGGTACACGAACAAGCAAAGCACCATACGTGTTCTGGCAATCGTTATACAATAAACGTGCGACCATTTATCACGAGAATGGTAATCAATCACATCCTGCCCTAACTACAACTGCTATATTCGCTCAGACAAATTCACTTGGTCAACCATTGCCACCTGGAACGGGATATCAAGTCTTAGGATTTGGACCACAACGAAATGAATCAGATGATATCATTGTACGCTTGCCAAAACCTGATACTTATTATAGCTACTATTATTCCAATGGAACGGTTTCGGATCAACGCGCGTACGTAGAGCATTCATCGAAGTTGGCGTTTGAACCTGATGCCAACGGAGATATGTACATCACGCTAACCAATGATTTGTCAAGCAACCAGTTTATGTTTGGTAACCCTGCTATGACCAATATTGATATGAAGAAGTTCTTGGAAGATCCGTATAACGCCCAATTGGCTAAGAAGTACTATACGATGAGTGAGAGTTCTTGGAAAGCAGAAAACTGGTTTACAATGGAACATCCTGGTTCAGGTGAGTTGGCTCCGATGCGTTCGGTTTTGTTAGAATTGGTGTCAGGTGAAGCTAAATCAATAACCATCAAACTGTCAAAGACGCATCTAGTAGGTTATACCGAACCTGTTCCTGCTGGAGTTGTTGCTCGCAAGTATATAGTAGAAGAGGAGTCTGGAGAAACACAGTTGATGACTATTTATGCTACTTGTGAGAATGGACAAGCACGTTGTGTACTTGCTTCCAACGCGTACGCGCACGATATGTACAATGGTAATGAAGATGCATTGTTTATTTCTTCAGGCGTAGAGAACGGCGTAAATAGCGCTACTGCTACTTCGCCAGTAAATATGTACACCGTTGCGCAGCAAGTGCCTATGATGGTGGATGTGCGTGAGAACATTGATACCGTTCCTGTATCTATGTTGGTACATGACAGCTATCGCACAGAGAAAGTGCGATTCTCGTTCTACCTCTCGCTAAACTGGGAGAAAGAGTGTTACTTCTGCGACGCCGTAACAGGCGCACGTTATCGCATTCTAGACGGATTATGGCTAGAGATGGATATGCCTCTCAACCACGCGACACGCTACTTTATCACAGGTCCCGATCAAACTACGAATAGCGGTGTAGTCACCAATACCACCAACCCCAATGTGGCACCACTACAAGTCTGGGCATACTCCGAGCAAGCAGGCGAGATCACAGTCCGCTCCAACGATATTATTCAGTCGGTGACCGTATATGACATGACGGGTCGTCTCATTGCCCATAAGGCGCTCGACCTGCTCTATAATCAAGTATCATTGCCTGTAGGTCAAGGTGTACATATCGCCGAAGTCACCCTCCGCGACAACTCCAAGCACTACACCCGCACCATTGTCAAATAATCGGCTGCCCCCTAAAAAAAGCCACCTTGTCTTTTCAACAAAGTGGCTTTTTTATCTCCTTGCCGCCCTTACTCGCCCAAACGCTCCAATTCAACGGTGAAATGGCGCATCAGCGGTGCTTCTTTCGTAATCGCCAAACCGCGGGTAATGGTCTCACGGCGGTCATACACATTCTTCAGCGCAGCAGCAATCACCTTCATGTGATTATCCGTATATACACGGCGAGGGATACAGAGACGCACCAAGTCCAGTCCGCCGAAGCGGTTCTCTCTTGTCACAGGGTCACGATCCGCCAAAATATAACCGATTTCGCACGCACGGATACCTGCCTCCAAGTACAGTTCGCAAGTCAATGTCTGCGCAGGGAACTCCTCAATGGGCACATGGGTCAGCACCTTGTCCGCATCCACGAAGATAGCGTGACCACCCGCAGGGCGTTGGTAAGGAATGCCGTATTCATCCAGCAACTGAGCCAAATACTCCACCTGATGAATACGCGTTTGCAACATGTCAAACTGCGTATTTTCCTCCAATCCAACGGCCAAAGCCGCCATATCGCGACCGTTCATACCGCCGTATGTGATAAAGCCCTCGAATGGGATACAATAGCGCTTGCAACCCTCGTACCAATCCTCGCGATTTGTTGCGATGAATCCGCCCATATTGACGATTCCGTCCTTCTTAGCAGACATGGTCATACTATCTGCGTAGGAGAACATCTCCTTGGCAATCTCCTGGATACTCTTATCCGCATAACCCTCCTCGCGGGTCTTGATGAAATACGCATTCTCCGCAAAGCGCGCAGAGTCCATATTCACAGGCACGCCATACTTATGGCACAGCTCGCATGTCTCGCGGATATTCTTCATCGACACAGGTTGTCCGCCCACTGTGTTGTTGGTCACAGTCAGTACCATAAATGGCACATTACCAGGGTTATCCTTCAATAATTGCTCCAGATAAACGAGGTCCACATTACCCTTGAATGGAATCTCCAATTGGGTATCTTTCGCCTCTTTAATGGTCACGTCAATAGCATGTGCCTTACGTGCCTCAATATGACCCTTGGTGGTATCAAAGTGCGCATTGCCAGGGATCACTTGTCCCTCTTTCACAAGGTGCGAGAAGAGTACGTTCTCCGCCGCACGACCTTGGTGGGTAGGAATCACATACTCAAAACCGGTGATACGAGTAATCGTGTCTTTCAATTCGAAGAAAGACTTACTACCAGAGTAACTCTCGTCGCCTAACATCAATGCTGCCCATTGGCGGTCAGACATAGCGCCTGTACCCGAGTCAGTCAAAAGGTCGATGTAAACTTGCTCGCTGCGGAGCATAAAGATGTTGTTCTTGGCGTCTTTCAGCCATTGTTCGCGCTCTGCGCGAGTGGACTTGCGGATGGGCTCTACCATCTTAATCTTCCACGATTCTGCAAAAGGTAATTCCATGGTGTGTTTTTATATAAGGTTAAAAAAGTTCTAAAGGTTTTAAAAGTTTTAAGGGCCTGCAAAAGTACTACATTTTTTTGAAATATGCAAAAAAAGAAACGAATATTTGTGTATATGCCGTTTTTTTTGTAACTTTGCGCGATATTTTGTACATTCCCCTTGTTATAGGGCTAGGAAACTATGTTTATATACTTTTGGTTAGTACGTTTGGCGGCGTTCTTCGGGCATAGCAAAGCCAAGAAATTGGTGAGAGGACAAGGACAGGCCATCGCTTCGCTACGGGACTGGCGTGCCAGCGTAGCGGATATGCCTGTTGTATGGATTCATGTCGCATCTGTGGGCGAGTTCGAACAAGTACGACCTATCATTGAGCGTTTGCGCAACGAATTGCCTTTTCGCAAGATACTACTCACCTTCTTCTCGCCTTCTGGTTACGAGATGCGCAAGGATTATGCCTATGTGGATAAGGTATTATATTTGCCTTTTGCTACAAGACGAAACGCCAAAAGATGGCTACAACTGCTCGTTCCCGAAATGGCGGTATTCGTCAAATATGAGTTTTGGCCTGCGTATCTGAAAGCGCTCAAGAAAAATAATATCCCCACATACCTCATCTCGGCAATCTTCCGCCCCCGTCAACTATTCTTCCTGCCTTGGGGACGTGGTTACCGCAGCTTGCTGCACAGCTTTACGCATATTTACGTGCAAGATCAACCTTCGCTCGAACTCCTACAGCAATATGGCATACACACCGCCAGCGTGGCTGGTGATACCCGCTTCGACCGCGTGAACCAAGTGCGTGCAGCAGCCCAAAAGTTGCCTACCGTGCAGATGTTCGCGGGCGAGAACAAGCGCGTGCTGGTGGCGGGCAGCACATGGCCAGTGGAAGAACAAATGTTGGCACGATATATAGCTGAACGAGAAGATATTCGATTGATTGTAGTCCCCCATGAGTTGCATGACAACCACCTGAAACAACTTTTCCAATTGTTCGAAGGACGTTATGTGCGCTATAGCCATGCTACCCCTATGAGTGTATCCATGGCGCGCGTACTGCTGGTGGATACGATGGGACTGCTGTCTGCTATCTATCGCTATGGCAAGGTGGCATACGTAGGTGGCGGCTTTGGTGTGGGAATCCACAACACATTGGAGGCCGCGGTATATGGCATGCCTGTAGTGTTCGGACCGCATTGGCAGAAGTTCCGCGAAGCACGTGGACTCATTCAGGCTGGCGCTGCTATCAGCGTGAAGAACTACCGCGAGTTTGCTGCCGCACTCGACCGAGCATTTGACCAGCAACAGCAGATGGGACAAGCTGCGGCTGACTACGTCCAAAGCGAAAGAGGTGCAACCAATATAATTTACAACGCACTTTTCTAACACCCTAAAACTCTTAAAACTTTTAAAACCCTTTCAACTTCATACAAACATGGCACAAAAACCAAGTATTCCAAAAGGTACGCGTGACTTCTCTCCATTGGAGATGGCACGCAGAAATTATATTTTCGACACTATCAAATCGGTGTTCTCACTCTATGGCTTCCAGCAGATAGAAACTCCTGCTATGGAGAACCTATCCACCCTCATGGGTAAGTACGGCGAGGAAGGCGACAAGTTGCTCTTCAAGATTCTCAACTCAGGTGACTGGAAAAGTGCCATCACGCATGAGGCACTCGACCAAGCTACCATCGGTGCCCTGACCTCCAAGGTCAGCGAGAAAGGCTTGCGCTACGACCTCACCGTGCCTTTTGCACGCTTCGTGGTGCAACACCGCGAGGAGATACAGTTCCCCTTCAAACGCTACCAGATACAACCCGTATGGCGTGCTGACCGCCCGCAGAAAGGTCGCTACCGAGAGTTCTATCAATGCGACGTGGATGTGGTAGGTACGAACTCCTTGCTCAGCGAGGTGGAACTTATTCAGATAGTAGCAGAGGTGTATCGCCGCCTCGGTATTCGTGTCTCACTGCATATCAATAACCGCAAGATCCTTGCAGGTATTGCAGAAGTCATTGGTCAGCCCGAGCGCATCATTGATATCACCGTAGCTATCGACAAACTGGACAAGATTGGTATCGACAATGTGAACAAAGAGTTGCTCGACAAAGGGTTGCCACAAGAGGCGGTAGATGCCCTGCAACCAATCCTCCATCTCAGCGGTACTAACACCGAGAAACTGAACCAACTGGAGCAAGTATTGGCAGGCTGCGAAGTGGGTCTCAAAGGTATCGAAGAACTGCGCACAATCTTTGCACTCTATGCCAATAGCCAATTACCAATAGCCGCTGAAGCGGCGTCCAATATCCAAATTGAGTTAGACCTCTGCCTCGCGCGCGGCTTGAACTACTACACAGGTGCTATCTTCGAGGTGAAAGCCCTGGATGTGCAGATGGGTAGTATCACGGGTGGCGGACGCTATGACAACCTCACGGGTATCTTCGGTATGCCAAACGTGTCGGGTGTGGGTATCTCCTTCGGCGCAGACCGCATATACGATGTACTCTCCGAGTTGAACCTCTATCACGAGAACTTGCAATCCACCACCCAACTGCTTTTTGCGACCTTCGGCGAGCAGGAACTGCTCTATGCGCTGCGTTGGGCAAAAGTACTGCGCGAGAAGGGCATGAGCGTAGAGGTATATCCAGAGCCAACGAAGATGAAGAAGCAGATGGGCTATGCGGATAGCAAGAAGATTCCGTTTGTGGCAATCGTAGGCGGCGATGAGATGGCAGCTGGCAAAGTGATGCTCAAGGATATGCAATCAGGCGAACAACAACTGTTGACCCTGGAGGAGTTAAGCACCAAAATGTAACAAAGAAGTATGAGGAAAATAGTTATATTACTACTCGTGATGGTGAGCGTGGGGCTAATGGCACGTACGCCTGAGCAGGCAGCTGCCATAGCCAGCGAGTTTATCAGTCACTCACAGACGAATCCCGTGCAACGCGTGAAGCGTGCAGCGGTAGCCACCACCACTACACAACCCGTGGAGTGGGTCTATACACAGTATCAAATCAATGAGACTACCCCTGCCGTGTATGTCTTCAACGCCGTAGGCGAGCAGGGTTTCGTGCTGGTGTCTGCCGAAGACAACGCTCGTGCCGTGTTGGGCTACAGCGACGAGGGACATATAGACGCCCAAAACATACCCGCTAACATGCGCGCGTGGTTGCAGATGTACGCTGATGAGTTGGCACGCGCAGCTAAAGCGCCAGCAGCAGTCGTACAGCGCACCGTGGAGTATTATCCCAGCATCGAACCCTTGTTAGGCAACCTAGCGTGGAACCAAGATGCTCCCTACAACGACCATTGCCCCATCGACCCAAAGACCCAGAAACGTTCTGTGACTGGCTGTATGGCCACAGCTGCGGCGCAAGTGATGTATCACCATAGGTATCCTGAGAAAGGTACAGGCAGCTATTCCTATTGGTGCGGGTGGGAGAACTTGTCGGTGAATTTCTCCGAAGCAACCTACGACTGGGACCATATGTTGCCATCCTACAAGAATGGTTACACACAGCAGGAGTCCGATGCCGTAGCGCAACTGATGTACCATGTCGGTGTAGCAAGCAATATGTGGTATGGCTCTTCTGCCAGCGGCGCAGCCATGGGTACCGCTATGCAAGCCATGATGCGTCACTTTGACTACGACGCCGCTATCCGCGTGCTGATGAAAGATTATATGGACGAAGAGGCGGTTATGGACGCTATCGTGGCGGACTTGCAAGGCAGTCGTCCTATTTTTATAGAAGCACTGACCAAAAAAGATGAGGGACATGCCTTCGTTTGCGACGGCATACAAGCCGATGGGTATATCCACATCAACTGGGGTTGGGGCGGCTATGGCAACGGTTACTTTGCCCTCTCAGCCATGAACCCTACTAACCAAGGTATCGGTGGCGCCAGCGACGACGGCGCCTTCACCGAGCAGGTGACCCTCTACACAGGCATTCAACCTAACCAAGGGGGACAGACGGTGCCATACATAGTAGCTGGCGGCATCGATATGACCAGCGCAGCGGCTATCGCCAAAAGCAGCAAGGTGAAGGTGACGATTTATTCTTTCCAGAATGCGGGATTAGCCGAAGAGGGGGGGGAGATAGCCTTTATGCTCTATCAGAATGGCGAGAAATACCAGACCGTGAGTACAGGCAAGACATGGCAACTCAAGCCGATGTACTACAACCGTAGTGTGGATGCGAGTGCCAGCATGGCGGATATCCCAGCAGGCGAGTACGAACTGCTCGTGGGCATTGACGTGACCAACAAAACGCAATACCCTATCTATACCTACGGCATTGGAGAGAAACGCTATCAGATGACCGTCACCAGCGACTCCGTCTTCCTCAAGGAGATTATCAAGAAAAGCGAGTACTACGGCATCGAATATGCCCAGATGCAAGTCACTGACCTTTCTGCTAAGACAGGCGCTAACAACCTGCGTGTCGTCCTACAGACAGAGGACTTTGCGTTCAACTCCAAGGGTGCAGTGAAAAGCGGTACCGCTATGGCACTAGACCTCTTCCCCGCAGATGTCAATTCCATTATAGGTACTTTCAGCGTGGATGCCGCCAACAAGCAAGCGCACGGTACTATGTCGCCCGTCTATACCAAACTCATGTCCATCGAGGACGGCAAACAGGTCAACGAGGTGATGACTCAAGGTGTAGTGACTATCAGCCAAGTCTTGGGCGGACACTATGCTATAGACTACCATTTGCGCAGTCAGACACGTGAGTTCGTGGGTAAGTGCAAGATTCCAGCCCACGTGGTCAAGTGCTACCGACAAGAGGGTTCTACCAACAAGAACTTCACCCTCACCAACCAGACCCTGACCCCCACTCATGCGGGCTTGCTATATGAGTGGATTAGTCTTTTCCAGTCAGCCGAAGTGACTAGCCAACTCGTTTATGTGCAAGGCCTCGTGGCGCAGGTAGATGCTATCGCCACAGAGGCAGGCGATGCTACGTTCCACCTATCGGACAATGGCTCTCCAACCAATGCACTCTATTGCCCGCAAACCAAGTGGTTGGAGAATACTGATTTTGTGACGGGTCAGGAATTGGCTCCCTATGACACTGTGGTCATTTTGGGCAATATGCAGTTGACCGATCTCACTACGCCTACAATGCAAGGATATGTGTATGACCATCGTCAGGGACAACCTCCTGTCAATACTTCGCTTTCTGCTACGGTGGATAGCGATTGCCTAATCTCCATGCAAGGCATGCAACTGCAGTTGTCCTCCTCGCGCGCGTGCGATACCTATATATATGACTTGGCAGGCGAGGTGGTGGCTATGGCTCCTGCTGCGCTACAGCAGACTATCTTGTTGCCACACGCAGGTTGCTATATCCTGCGCCGCGGTGATAGTGTCAAAAAGATTATAATCCAATAATGATATGAAAACTCCCGAGCAATTTGATATTGTGGCAGGCAAATGCCGCCGCATCTACGAACTCAAGATGAAAGACTACGGTCCCAGCTGGCGTATCATGCGTCCGCAGACCGTCAACGACCAACTCTTTATCAAAGCCAAACGTGTGCGCGAGATCGAACAAACAGGCGTGAACATGGTGGGAGAGAGTATCGAAGGCGAGATGATGGCTATTGTCAATTATAGCATCATCGGACTCATCCAACTGCACGAGGGCTTCGCCGACTCCGTGGATATGACCTCCGAGCGCGCCATCAACCTCTATGACCACTATATGGCTGAGGCGAAGGCGTTGATGCTCAAAAAGAATCATGACTACGGCGAGGCATGGCGCGATATGTTCGCCACCAGCCTGACGGACATTATCCTCACGAAAATCAATCGCAATAAGTCCATCGCAGCCAACGACAACCAGACACTCATCTCCGAAGGTGCTGATGGAAACTATTTTGACATGCTCAACTATGCTGTGTTTTACCTTATAAAAGTGATGGAAAATGAAGAGAAATAATCCTGCCTCTCGCCTCTCGCCTTCTCGCCTTGTCGCCTCAATCTCCCGCACCCTTCTGGGGCTCGTGTTTGTCTTCTCGGGCGTGGTGAAGGCCATCGACCCGCTGGGTACGGTGTATAAGATTGAGGACTACCTCAAGGCTTTTGGCGGCTTCTTTACCGAACTCCTGCCTTTGGCAGAAGTCGCAGCGTGGGGGCTGATCATACTCGAACTCCTACTCGGTGTGTGCATGCTCCTGAATATTCGTACACAGTGGACATCGTGGCTCTCGTTGCTCTTCTACTTCGTGATGACGCCGCTCACCCTCTATATCGCACTCACCAACCCTGTGAGCGACTGCGGCTGCTTTGGCGATGCCGTGGTGCTGACCAACTGGCAGACCTTCTGGAAGAATGTGGTGCTCATCCTATTGGCTATCCTATTGGTGGCATTGCGCAAGCATACACGCCAACTCTGGAGCAATTGGATGGAACTGGTGCTTGTCGTCCTAACCATCGTGGTGGCGGTAGCGTTTATGACTTGGACCAAACTCCACTTACCAATCAAGGACTTCCGTCCATACAAGATTGGCAACCACCTGCCTACGCTTATGGAGTATCCCGAAGATGCGGAGCCCGATCAATACGACATCTCCTTTGTGTATGCCAAAGATGGAGTGGAGCAGACCTTCACCCTGGAGAACTACCCCAAAGGTGATAGCACGTGGACCTTCGTGCGCCAAGAATCACGCCTCATCAAGAAAGGATACGAACCACCTATTCACGACCTGGAGATACTGAATGCCGACTACGAAGACCTGACATGGGACATCCTCGATAGCGAAGAACCCGTGACCCTCGTCGTGATGTATGACCTCGCTAAAGCCGATAAGTCGCAAATAGCGAAGGTAGAAGCCCTTGCCTCTAACCTCTCGCCTTTCGCCTCGTCGTCTGATAGCCTGATCGCCTCATCGCCTAATTTCTATATCCTCACGGGCTCAGGTACCAATGATATTATTAACTTCTGCTTGGAGTACCCCGCCTTGAGCGACTATATTTGCACATGCGACCCCGTCACGCTCAAGACTATCGTTCGCGCCAACCCTGGTGTGATAGTCCTGCAAAACGGTATCGTTATCGACAAGTATAATCTCCGCGATAGAGATTAGCCCTGCTAGCCGCACTAGCCCAACTAGTCGCACTAGTCGCACTAGCATAACTAGCAAAATACAAGTATTAACTATTAAAAATATTTCAAGAAAATGAGAACAAAAATGGTTGCAGGTAACTGGAAAATGAACATGACCCTGCAAGAAGGTGTAGCTCTTGCTACCGAATTGAAAAATCAAGTTGCTAACCCTGCATGTGCTGTCGTTATTGGCACTCCTTTCATTCACTTGGCTACTGTAGCTGAGCTTCTCAAGGATAGCCCAATCGCTGTGGCTGCTGAGAACTGCGCTGACAAAGAGAAAGGTGCATACACTGGCGAAGTAAGCGCTGCTATGGTAGCTTCTACTGGTGCTGAGTACTGCATCCTCGGTCACTCTGAGCGTCGTGCATACTACGGTGAGACCTACGAGATCTTGAAGGACAAAGTGGAGTTGGCTCTCGCTAACAACCTCAAACCAATCTTCTGCATTGGCGAGGTAAAAGAGGAGCGTGAGGCAGGTCAACAAAACGAGGTTGTGAAAGCACAACTCGAGGGCAGTGTCTTCCACCTCAGCGCAGAGGACTTTGGTAAAATCGTATTGGCATACGAGCCAGTATGGGCTATCGGTACAGGTCTGACCGCTACTCCAGAGCAAGCACAAGAGATCCACGCATATATCCGCAGCCTCGTAGCAGAGAAGTACGGCGAGCAAGTAGCAGACGATTGCACTATCCTCTACGGTGGTAGCTGCAACGCTAAGAACGCTGCTGAGCTCTTCGATAACCCAGACGTGGACGGTGGTTTGATTGGTGGCGCTTCACTCAAAGCTGCTGACTTCTGCGCTATCATTGCAGCACGCTAATTATGGCTCTGATTGTTCCTGTACGTGGATTTACTCCGCAAATAGGCAAGGACTGCTTTTTGGCAGAGAACGCAACTATTGTCGGTGACACGGTCATCGGCGATGGTTGCTCCATTTGGTTTAACGCCGTCTTGCGCGGCGATGTCAATTGGATTAAGATTGGCAACCATGTCAATATCCAAGATGGCTCTGTATTGCACACGCTCTACGAGAAATCCACGATCACCATTGGCGACTATGTGTCTGTCGGTCACAATGTGACTATTCATGGTGCGGATATCCACGACTATGCGCTCATTGGCATGGGTTCTACCTTGCTTGATGGCGTGGTAGTAGGCGAGGGGGCTATCGTGGCTGCGGGCTCATTGGTACTCAAGAATACACAGATCGGCCCCTACGAAGTGTGGGGTGGTGTGCCTGCTAAGTTCATCAAGAAAGCCGATCCAGAGCAGACCAACGAGATCAATCGCAAGATTGCGCACAACTACGCCATGTACGCCTCTTGGTACAAGCAAGACGAAGAATGATGTCACCCGAGATACAATCGCTCCGCCGAGACATAGAACAACGCATGGGGGTTGCATTGCAATCCCCTGCTGATTTTGAACAACTGCTTCAGCAGATTTGGGACAAGCAGCATAGCGTGCTGTCCCTCTCTACTATCAAACGTGTCTGGGGATATGTAGAGAGTAGTGGTGTACCTCGTCTTTCTACACTCAATACCCTTTCGCAGTTCTTGGATTATACCGATTGGAATGCCTACCTCGTGGCGCTGGAGCAGCGCAAGGAGAGCGAGAGTGGCATGTTTATGGGTGAAGGGGTGCGCGCATTGGATCTGCAAGTGGGTGAACGCATAGAGGTAACATGGCAACCTAATCGCCATTGCGTGTTTCGGTATATGGGTGATAACCAGTTTGTTGTAGAGGAGGCTAAGAATGCCAAACTGCAAGAGGGCAATACCTTCTATGCCGTATGTTTCATGATAGGTCAGCCCATGTATCTGGATAATCTTCTCCTCGCTGACGGCACTCGCACCTCCTACGTCGCTGGCAAACGCCATGGCCTCACCTCTGTCACCACTCTAAACAACTCTACACCACGCTAAACAATTCTACACCACGCTAAACAATTCTACACAACTCTACACCACGCCCCCATGGACATTTCCGATTCTGGCTTCATATCCCCCGAGGCGTTTACTGCTGACTGGCATGCTATTACGCTTCTTCAGCAGCGGTCGCACAACTGCCTCTACACTGCTTCGCGCTACGGCAAACGCTATGTGCTGAAGGGACTATCGGCTGATTGCCAATCGCTGACGGACTTGCTCCTGCTTCAGCAGAAAGAGTTCTCCTTGGGCATTGCGCTCAGTCATCCTCATATTGCAGAAACTTATTCGCTGGAGAATGTAGAAGGCTGCGGCAGGTGTATCGTGATGGAGTATGTGGATGGCACCACGTTGGCGGATTGGCTGACCACCAATCCTTCGAAAGCGGCACGCCAACGCGTGATGATGCAACTGCTTGATGCGCTGGAGTATATCCATTCGCTTCAACTGGTACACCACGACCTCAAGAGCAGCAATATCCTCATTACTTGCAACGGGCAGAATGTCAAGCTCATTGACTTCGGACTCAGCGAGCTGGATACAACCAACCCGCAGAATGATTTGCAACACGATATACAGAAGTTCGGACAGATATTGCAACTGCTTTTTCCTACTCGCTATAGGCGCCTCCGATTACAATGTCAAAGGGGACAATTTGCCAATATGGCAGCTATCCGTCTCTCTATCGAGAAGAGCCAACGCCGCCAAAAATATATCCCTTATATCATTACAATCATCATCTTGATTATCAGTGATTTGCTATCTATCCATACCTATCGCCTTTACCAAGAATCCGAGCAGATGGCACAAGTGGCAAACGAGTATGCACAAAAGCAGCAACGCGAGCAAGAGATGATGGCGCAGATACACCGATTGGTGGATTTGGAAACCGAAAAACTGCAATACATAGCCGATACTTCCGCTTCGTATATGATTTTCTGCCAACAACTCCAGAATTTATGGGAATCCCAAGCGCAAGTGCGTGACTCGCTTGCTGAGTGTTATTCCGATAATACAGACTTGAAGTATCGCTGTGTAGAAATCTGGGCGCAGGAATTTGGTACTCGAGTAATGCAAATCGACACTCAAGTCAAGCAAAACAAACCTCTTCAGTAATAATAAAGAGCAGTAATATAGGAAAAAATCGCTCAATCGGAGCGATTTTTTTGTATATATGCTAAAAAAATAGTATCTTTGCACCCGAAAAGATGAGAGTAATATAAAATATTCCTCAATAGGTAAGCAAGCGTGCCAATCTAATCTTTTCAAGACATATAGAAGTAGCATTTGCTATTTATTCGCTAACATACCTTGAAACCTGAGAAATTTCAATTTGTATAGCATCAAGTTAGGCACGAATGAGTAATATCATTGTTGCTGATAGGTGTTGTATTTGTATGTATCGTATCGAATAAAAGGCGAATGCCCACGTGTAGGCGTGGGCGATTCGTTGTTTGACGATACGGGTTTTCTCAGGACCTCAAGGTATGGACAAGGAATCGTTCATGCCTTTTTTTGTGTGCCAAACTGCCAAACACAGCACGAAAACTATGCCACTTAATCCCCTTGGCAGACCCATGGCAGCCAAAAGAACCAACAAGAACCAAAGCGTTTCTTGCCCATCTAACATAAAAACACTACCTTTGCAAAGCAAAGAAATTTATAAATAAAATAACTAATTTCTAAAAAACACCATTATGGCAAGAATTCCAGGACTCAGTTTTTCGCTCAAGCGAGCAGTAGGCATTTCGGGCTTAAAGACCAAAGTCGCCCGTGCAGTAGGTATCCCCACCACCAAACAAGGATTAGAGCGCAAAATAGGTGGCGCTATCCTCAAAGGCCTAACAGGCAAAAAGAGAAGCTAACTTTTAGAATAATTATAACCTTTTAACTTATTAAATTATGGGACTTTTTAATTCAATCAAAGACCACTTCACGAACGCAGAGTTCGCTGTGGCACCAAACAAGAAAGTAAAAACTATCTGTGCTGACTTTAAGAAAGCTTTTGGCTGTACTTTGGCAATCTACAAAGGCAAACAATTGGCTGATGGCGATTTGACACTCAACCAACTCAACCAAAAGACCAGCAAAGATGTGAAAACAAGTGCTACAGCTGAGTTGAAGATTAAAGCATCGATGAAAGTAGGCGATGCAGAGAAACTCTTCAACGATCTCTTTGGTCTGACCGTACAAATCAAAGACCCTGCAGGTGATAAATGTGTGGATAACAACCTCACCATCGGCCAAGCTGCCCGCGGCGAGTAATCCCCATCAGGCATAGGAGTTTGATCGCTCCTATGCTTACAAGAAAAAAATCAAATTATTGCTATGTCCACCTACAATCGAAAAGACGACTTATCTAAAGCTTTCAATGATTTTTGGCAAAAGGCTTTAAACTCCAAGGAAGACTTTTATTCTAAGTTGACCTTACAGGAGTTTGTTATGCTCAAAAAGGCTATTACCAACATCAATAATATTGTCACAATGTTAGCAACAGAGGGATTTATCCATACTTTGCAAAATGATGGAGTTATTTCTTCTCAGCAAGAGGCAGAGATGTTACAACAACTCTTAGCTACCCATGCTAATACAAATGGTTTTGATGTCGAATATAACAAAGAAGTTAAGATTGTAGCGGAAGTAAAATGTAATATTCCAGTCAATGAAAAGTCTTTTGGTGCTGCTCAAGAGAGTAGTATCATGGATGATGTGGAGCATCTATTTAATAGCAAAAAGAAGTCTGATTTGACGCAAAAAGCCATCAAGGGCTATTACAAATTTATGGTCTTTTTAGAGGAAGAAAATGTGCGACCTTCAGCCCAAAAACTCATCAAGAAACTGACTAATAAAGGGTTTCTGGTTAAGGAGTACGCCCCTCAGACGACACTTCAAAAAGACACTGTATATTTCATTTACATAAGTACAACCTGAAAATAGGACAACGCTCGCAGTCCTCAAGTTGCGGGCATAATTAATCAATTATTAAATATTTTACAACTATGGCAGAAATTAAATTGACTGGCAACATGAAGGTTAAATCCCTCAAGGCTGATTTCAAAGAGGCATTTGGTGCAACTCTTCGCGTGTACAAAAGCGCATCTTGCAAAGGTGGTTTCGCTGATGACAACGCTACTCTCGCATCTATCCGCGCTGAGGGCGCTAAGGGTGGCGAGTTGAAGATCGTTGGTCACATGCAAGTAGGCAACTTCGAGAAGAAGATCGCTGAGATGTACGGTATTGGCGTTCAAGTAGCTAACGCTGACGACAGCGCTTTGGCTGACAACGGTGGCACTATCGCTGCTGCTGGTCGCGCTTAATTGACCCTTCCTAACCTCCCCGCGTGCGGGGAGGAATAAGGCAGGCGGGCTTGACCGCCCACCTGCTTACAGACCCCTCCTAACCTCCCCTTCAAAGGGGAGGAATAAAATGAGGAAAGTGATCTTTGACGTATTGTAGAGAAAATCTTAAATAGCAATCCTTACATGGACGGTGTTATAAACACTCGCCATGAGCGAATGACCGCGCTCAATATAATGCTTGTCTTGCAATTGGTTAACTAACTTTTTGATAGCTGACATGTTGATTTTGGAAGAAACAGATTAATCAAAGCCAAGGTAGTATCCGAAGTACAACAAAAATATGTTCCCCACGGACTTTACAAAGCAGGACGCAGTTAAGCAAGCGAAAGTCCTTGGAGTGGCATTGAACACAATGGAAAGATGGATTACGAAATCTGTACAAATAGCTTATATAGAAAGACTTGCAACAGGTTTTATACAGAAAGATACCCTCATATATTGCATAGTGAGGGGAATGAGGGAGTGAGGGAAATAGTCCCCTCACTTCCCTCACTCCCTCACTTCCCTCATTCTATATTTTACAGAAAATTGATACAATGGATATAACAGGATAGTGATAGGATACAGATGTGCTACGGATGAGATAGTGATGTCTTCTTATGAACCCATCAAGAACCCGTTATGAACCCGTAATTGATCGCTGATTGGTGGGGAGGGATCTACCTAAATTATAAACAATGATCACTACTGTCCACTAAAAACAAGGAAACGACTTTTTCTCTATAATACTGCAATAGAACTTGTTAATTAGAATAACTAAAATGCATAAATAACTAATCTAAAGTATGGCTACTTACAAAGACTTAATCCTGCAACATTGTGCAGAGATTGTGAGTCAAGTGTTGGATAATACGGAACGCTATCGGGTAGGGGCAGGTAAGATACCTGTACCCAAAGAACCTATACTCTATCGCTGGTGGTTTCACTCCGAATCAGAGGTAGTGAAATTGTTGCGTGAGTGGAAAAGCAAGGATAGTAAGGAGCCTATCAATTTACTTGAGGGGGTGTTGACACACGAGATAGAGGGAAAGACCTACTATGCGTTGTATTTTGGCAAAAGTAATAAAGGCTATCGTCGATTTATACAGCATAGTACGGGCAATGTACACACCTCTACCCTGCGCAGAACTATCCATAGTCTGCTGACGGATGAGGAGTACAACAAACCCATTCACGAAAAGCAGATTGATGAAATACTGAAAGAATGCTACTTCGAGTGGGCGGTAATTGACAAGGAAGAAGAGAGCTTGGTAGAGTGTATAGAAGCGATATGTATTGTGCACGGCACCTATCCGCTCAATATCGATGGCAATCCCGCTATCAATGAGACATGGCGCGAGCATATGATGAATGAACGCGGAAAAGTGAAAGATAAAAAATAAAGGACAACAAAATACTGCATGAGACAATTATTCAACAAAATCTTCTTGAATGACAAGTTTATTCTCTGTGTTATTCTTCTAAACTCCTGCGTTATCTATATGCAGGTGGCTGGTTATCAAAGCACAACTATTAGTGTCATAGATGTGACCTGTACGCTCATCTTTTTGATAGAAATGCTAGTCAAGCATATTCATTTGGGTGTACGTGGTTATTGGCGCGAAGGTTGGAACAGACTAGACGGTACATTGGCATTGCTGTCCATTCCATCTATCATTGAGTTATTTATCCCCAACGGTTATGCCAGTTTGTCGATACTGATGATTTTCCGTCTCATGCGTGTATTGCGTTTCTTCCGTGTGCTGCATTTCTTCCCTAATTTTAGCAAACTGATTAAGGCGTTTACACAAGCCATGCGACAATCATATGCAATCCTATTGAGTTTTGCGGTGATTATCGTCATCTTTGGACTACTCAACTGTAGCCTTTTTGGCGAAGCAGATCCAGAACACTTCCAAACACCTCTGCGCTCTATTTATGCTGTTTTCCAAATATGTACAGTAGAAGGCTGGTACGAAATACCTAATACCGTTGCAGAGTATTATGGTGCTTCATCTGTTGCGGCTGAGTTTGTACGCTTGTATTTTTGCGCATTGCTTATCTTAGGCGGTATTATTGGCATGTCATTCATCAACTCGATTTTTGTGGATGCGATGGTGGCAGACAACAACGATGATGTCATGACCAAACTCAATGAACTGCAAAAGTCTATTAACGAATTAAAAGAAAAATCAAATATCAATCATTAACCCTTAAAAACTAATCATTATGAGTTTGGAGTATTACAAAAAGCAAATGGTAGATTTGCGCGCCAAATTGCAAAAAGAGAAAGACGCAAAGAAAAAAGACAACGAGCGTTATGCTGCTTTAGTAAAAGGAGCATCTTCGCCAAGTAGTAAGGCGTATTATCGCAAGTCAAAAATTGACCACGCAGCTTCGCATGACCGACAGATAGAATCAATCAAGCGCCAGATAGAGAGCTGCAAAGAGTCTATCGCTCGTGAGCGCAAAAGAAAATAAACATTTTAAATCATTACATTATGGCAACAGCAAAGAAACCTGCTGCAAAGAAAACCGCAGCTAAGCCCGCAGCAAAAAAGACCACAACTGCAAAATCAACAACAAAGAAAGCTGCTACCACAAAGACTACAGCAAAGAAGACGACAGCTGCTAAGACGACTACTACGAAAGCTGCTACTAAAACTTCCACAAAGAAGGTTGTAACAAAAAAAGCAGTAGAAATTTCAGTGACTGGCAATAAGAAGATTGATACGTTGCGTAAAGAATTTAACAAGCAATTCCCATATCTTCGTTTGAGTTTGTATTATAGTTACATGCGTAACGAAAGTACTAAAACACCATTGTCTGGAGATAAAACCTTAGCTTCTGTACGCCGTGCTGATTCAGGAGGAGATATCAGCATTGCAGGTAATAAAAAAATCAAAACTCTTGAAAAAGAATTTGATACCGTTTTTGGCTTGTATGCTCAGGTATGCTATACAACCGGTGAGGGTAAACGTTACTATACTAGCGGCAGTGACGATGATAAAACTTTAGCGGCATTCAATGCAGAATGTGAAAAAGATGGTTGTAAGAAAGGCGAATATAAATAATCCTTTCACTTTAGGTCAGCGGGATTGGGTTTCCGCTGGCTTACACTCGCGTTCGGTAAGTAGGTCGCAAAGAATGACTGCGTCATTAGGCGACAACTTCCTCCGCTCTTCCCACTCGCTCACGAAGCTTGTGGGAGCTCTAAAAAAATGGAAGGACACAAGTGTCCAATAAAAAAACTAAAGTATGAAATCTAGTATTATTGATGTACCTCGTAAATATACCGAGGAAGATTTGTTTGGTATCAACAAGTACCAAAAAGCACTGACCAAGTTTATCAAACTTACTAACACCCCTATCACGATTGCCCTACAAGGCGAGTGGGGAAGTGGCAAGACATCGCTAATGAACCAACTTCGATGGGAGTTGTGCGATAGCGAGGGCGCAATTTATTTCCCTGTATGGGTCAATACATGGCAATACTCATTGATGAAAACTCCTAACCAAGCTATCATGAGTATCTTAGAAGGTTGTATCAACCAAATTGGCGCACTCAATCCTAATGCCCACAAATGGGATGAAAGCAAAAAGAAGATTGGCGGTATCTTCAAGAAAATGGCTACAGTCGGAACGAAGATTGCAGCCAATACAGTAGGCATTGATGGCGGATTAGTGGACGAACTATTTAGCACCGATGCAAGTACCGAATCTGATATCCTGCAACTGAAAAACGAAATCGGCAAACTCATTGATGAAGCATTGACCGCTGATCCATCCAAACAAGGTTTTACATTCTATATTGATGACCTTGACCGTATCGATCCACCAGTGGCGGTAGAGATATTGGAATTATTGAAGAATATCTTTGACTTGGACAAGTGTGTCTTTATTCTCGCTATTGACTATGATGTGGTTATCAAAGGTCTTAAATCTAAATTTGGCGAACTGACCGAGAAGAACGAACGCGAGTTCCGTGCTTTCTTTGATAAGATTATCCAATTGCCATTCTCCATGCCTGTAGCATCATACAATGTCAACACCTTCTTGGTAGATGCGCTAAAAAAAATAGAATTCCTCAATGACGAGGAGCTCAGTAATCCTCAATTGGCTGAAGACTTATCAGAGATTGCTCAACTATCGGTAGGATGTAACCCACGATCTTTGAAGCGTTTGACCAATACCCTCTCACTCATCTCAATCATCAATAGCGAGGTGTCAGAAGCAGAGGATACAGATTCCTACAACAAGTTGCTGAACTTTGCATTTGTATGTATGCAAATCGCATATCCTTATATATATAATCAGTTGAGTGAGGAGCCTGACTTCAAACAATGGAACGAAAGCATTGCTGCAAAACTCAAATTGCGCAAACTGACCGCAGAAGAGCAAGAGAGCCTCAATGCCGCAGAAGAGTTTAATAATGATTGGGAAAAGATTCTCTTCCGTATGTGTCAAAAGGAAACCCACCTGAGTAATCGTGTATTCCAAGTATCAACTTTGCTGAATAAGATAGCTACTATCGTCAACAACGATGATCAATTAGGTGATATCATCGCTGCTACAATGGAGTTGTCTGCCGTAACCAACCTTAAGGCCTTTGACTCTGCACCTAAAAAAGGCAAAAGCAAGAGTATCACTTATGGTGCGTGGAAATTGGTTCGTACAGAAGATAAGCGGGTGGAAGTATATAAAAACGGAGTACTATGTGCTAAATCCAAACCTGCTCTTCGCGAGTTAGCAGAGGAGATTGGTTTTGAGTACCATCCTGATTGGACAACACGCCAATTCGGTAACAAAGTACTAGAAGCACTCACTAAAAAATAAAAGTAATAAAAGACAAATATGAAAACAAAAAATGGGTTACTAGTTGCAGTGGTAGTAGCAGGGCTACTGACCTCATGCACCTCTCTGGAAGACAGAGTGAAACAACAAATCAAGTCAATGGATGGTATGTCGCAGTTGGGTACTGTGGAATATACCATTACCAAAGTTGTAAAAGTAGATCATGATGCGTTCTACAAGTTGGGAGAGCGTAAGATTCTTTTCTCTTGCCGTTCCTATATGAAGGCAGGTATTGATCTTGCAGATTTTTCTGCAGATGACATCACAGTTAATCACAGAGACAATAGTGTAACAGTGGAACTCCCTCAACCTAAAGTGCTATCATTCAATATGCCTGTGGAAGAAGCCAAATTGGTATATGAGAGCGTAAGCGGATTGCGTTCGGAATTTACAACCGACGATCGTATGAATTTCCTCAAGCAAGGAGAAGAGAATATCATGGCTGACATCGACAACCTCGGCATTCTTAAAGATGCAGAGAAGAATGCTACTCTTTTCTTTGAGTCGCTATTTGCACAATTAGGCGTAGATAAAGTTAACATCACTTATAAAAAGGAGAAATAATTATGAGTTTACAAGAAAACATAAAAACAGGTATTGCTATGCAAGCGAAAATAAAAGTAGCTCTTATCATTACGGGAATAGTCGTAGCAGCGGCTGCACTTGCAGTATTCTATTTCAATCCATTTGGTTGGAATTTTTCATTAAGTTTTAGTAAGAAACCTAAAATTGCAGATACTAAGAATGTGGTAGAGCATGTACGCGAGATATCAGAGTTTACCACTGCTTGTTACTACGAGGAGTTTGTGGTACATGAGACCAAGATGGTTGCTAAAGAGGGTCTTCTAGGTTTCCATAAGGAGCAACCTGATTCAGCGCAAAATGAGCTCGTACTTCTTCTTAAGGGCATAGCTCGTGCAGGATTTGATTTGAGCAAACTCAGTGAGGGTAATCTCGTAGCCAAATCTGACACACTTACTATCAACTTGCCTGCGCCAGAACTCTTTGATGTGATTATCAATCCTTCTGACTACGAAGTGTTTGTGGAAAAAGGTAAATGGTCACACGAGGAGATTCAGACCTTCCAAGTACAAGCTAAAGAGCAATTACGCACACATGCATTGGAAGAAGATATCATTGGCAAGGCTAAAACAGAAGGAAAAGAGCGTCTTGCTAATCTCTTTAAGACATTTGGCTACAAGGTGGTAGAAGTAAATATTAAAGAATAATACCTAATTAATAGTTTGTAGATTTATGAAAGCAATAAAACTCTTATTATCAATTACATTTGTTGCGTTACTCTTTACAGCTTGTAATACACATGTTGTAAAGACAGAAAATTTAAATGTGCGTTCTGCGCCATCGAAGGAGGCAAAAGTTATAGGACAACTACACCATAATGACCGTGTAAAGGTCACCCCACACAATGAAGCTTGGGGACAAATAGAATACGAAGATCAGACTGGATATGTAGCCATGAAGCATATGGTTACAAAAAAGGAAAATTTCAAATCTAATGTTTTAATAACCATCGTGATATTAGTTGTTATTATAATTACCTTTGGTGGTACTATTCTTGCAAGCTTATTACGTGTATTTGCTATGCAGAATGGTTTTAAATTCAATAAAGATGGTACGGTTGATAAAAGATCTAAGGCTTATAAAGATTTATCTAAAAAATAATACACTATAGGTCAGCGGGATTGGGTTGCCGCTGACTTGCAAAGAAAAAGAAGAAAATATGAAGAAAATATCACTTTTACTCTTATTTACATTCGCTGCGCTATGCTTACAAGCGCAGGATGTCGAGAACGCAGAGCCACTATCTGTGGCGGCGGATCGCCCTGGCATGGCGACAGGCGTAGGTGTATTGCCATTCAAAACCATTCAATGGGAGACGGGCTTCCAATGGGATTATGCAGATCGTCAACACTCGTTCACATTACCCACTACCATGCTGCGCTTTGGTGTAGCACCCTTTGCGGAGTTACGCTTGGAGTATGATGGAACATTGTATTCCGACGCAAAATGGCAATATCAGGTAGAGCCATTGATATTGGGTACCAAGATTCGTGTGTTTGACGGTTGGAAAGCCGTACCTAAAATCAGTTTCTTGGCGAACATCGCCATACCTATCACCAAAGAGGCATATCAGAGCTCGCATGTATCCCCTAGTCTATATCTGCTCTTTGAGAACGATGTGACCGATTGGCTGAACCTATGCTATAATCTTGGAGCCGAATGGAATGGCGTGGATGCTACACCCAGCACCTTCCTCGCACTATGCCTTGGCTTTACTATTAATGACCAATGGGGCGCGTTTGTGGAGAGTTACAACTATTTCACTCGTCTCAATAGCCATACCGAAGCCGATTGGAACTTAGACGCAGGTTTTACCTATATGCCTCATCATCGTGTACAACTGGATGTCTATGCCTCTATCAATTGCCAAGATCCAGCTAAGTACTCTAATGTGGGACTTGGCGTAGCATGGCTAATTAATCCATAAACAACAAAATACACACAGCTAATAACTTATGCGATACGAGTTTACATCTTCCGCGGCAGCTATGGCTGCAAATGGTAATCTAAGCGAGATTACCCCTTGGAGAATAATAATTGATACCGATGAGCAAACCATTACGGTAAGCAAACGCAACAAATTCCTAATTGGAACGGACGAGGAGACATTGGCATTTCGTTTTGTTCGTAGAGTAGAAATCAATGAACACCTAATAGGTGCAGATATTACTATTCAAGCCGTAGGTGGTAAACTAACCGCACGTTCTATGGCTAAAAGTGACTGCCGTCGCATCAAACAAATCCTTATGGAGCAAAACCAAAAAAGCAAAACTAAAAGTATTATATTTTCATAACATGAAATAAATAGTTTACATTATGGATTTCACAAAACTCAAAAGCAAAGCTCAAGGGCTGGCAGAAAAATTGTCAGACGCAACAAAAGAAGTGTCACAAACAGTTGCAGAAAAGACTTCTGAAATAAAAGGAAAAATATCAGATTTTAAGGTAGAGGATATTATTAATAACCTTAAGATATATGAAAAACATTTTTCTGAAAGTGAACTATGGAATAAAATTGCAAAGATAGGTAAATCAATTGGTGCCGCAATTATTTACCCAGTACTATTGCTATTTAATTTGTTAAAGTCATCGGAAACAGACTTAAAAGAAAAGACAATGATCATCGGAGCATTGGGATATTTTATATTGCCTGTAGATTTGATTCCCGATGCTATTCCAACTGCTGGATTTACTGATGATTTAGCTGCTTTGGGTGCTATTATTAGTGCGTTAGCATCATGCATTACTCTTGAAATGCAGAATGAATCTAAACAAAAATGCCATGAATTATTGGGAGATATAGATGACCGAGCTATCGATGGTATCACAAAAATTATAGATAACGCACACAAAAAAATAAACAAGAAATAGGATAAATATACTATGAACTCAAAACTACTTACATTCAAGCAAGAGCTTAATCGCGTCTTTGACGATAACTTGCACACCAAACAATGGCATAACTATGTGGACTATGCCATCATCGGTTTTATCGTTCTGTCCACCGTCGAAGTCTTTCTTTCCACCTACGACGGCATTGTAGAGCGTTTCGGCACATGGTTACATGTTATCGACTATCTCACAACTGCTTTCTTTACCATAGAGGTAACATTGCGTATCTGGAATGCCGACCAGTTGGACCCTAAATATAAAGGCTTCTGGGGACGCGTGCGCTATTGCTTCTCCTTTTACGGATTGATTGATATCCTTTCTACCTATCCGTTCTACTTGCACTTCATTATGCCTATCCCATACGTGGCACTTAAGGCATTGCGTATCGCTCGCTTGTTGCGTATCTTCCGCTATATGAAGGCATTCAGCATTTTGTCACGAGCATTTCGCTCAAAAACAAACGAGATGAAGGTATCGCTCCAGTTCTTGGCGATCGTGACATTGATTTTATCTTTTGTTCTCTTCTTTGTAGAGCATGAGGCACAGCCTGAAGTATATGACAATGGTTGGACATCAGTCATTTGGGCATTTGCGCAATATATCGGTGATCCAGGTAACTTTGCAGACACTCCACCTATCACCTTTACAGGACGTATCATTGCCTGCATCATTGGTATTTTAGGTATTGCTATCTTCGCCGTACCTGCCGGATTGATTGGCTCCGCCTTCACCGAAGTGATGGAGAAAGATGAGAAGAAGGAGAAGATAGAGGGATATATTAATAGCATTGTACATTCGTTTAAATTTGATAAGGATCAACAACATACTGGACTTTTCTATGTACCTCGATACATTCCTTTAGACCGTATATTGACTCGTAAATTTCTAACACAAGAGAATATTCTTGAAGCAGTAAAAGCGTCAGATTGCTTGCATCTATATAATCTAATGGATGCAAAGAATTCGCAGGATGAACCAGAGAATAAAGTTGTTGTAATCAATTTTTATAAGAATAGACCATATGGATGTTGCATTGATAGAGGATCAAAAGTGACAATCGTTAGTACCTCTGGACATACAGAACCGGCAACTGGTTGGTTGGCTTATCATATCGCTAAAGTAGGTGGTTTCAATTATGTTGCCAAGGACATAGAGTCAGACCCGGATAATCCAACCACTTATTACAATGTATCGGATGTAAATGCTTGCCCTAATTTACCATTGTTTATTGAGGATATTAATAGATTATCTGCTAAAGAAGGTAGTTGGGTAATACCTATATTAGGTGCAATAGGTTTGCTCAATCGTCCAACACAAATTCATTTCTGCTACAATAGTACCAAACATGATGATTCATATGATGATCCAAACAGTCGTGTTACTGACTATTCATTGTTTGATAAAATGTACAATGCTGTTTCGGAAGAATTAGAAAAGGAGTACGGCTATAAGTCGGATAAGAACGAATGGTATGCTATTGGCAAAAACAATATAGCACACCATATTGTTGCAGACAATGTCTTTACCATTCGTGTAGAATGTCGTGTTTGGTTATATGATGCACGTTTCTTGTCTATAATCAAGAGTATGAGTGAAAAATTACATGATACTCTAGAACCTGAAAAAGCATTAGTACTTCCTCCCGAAATGGTTACTCGCCCTAAAGGTAAAGACTTTGGTATGGCAGATTATGTAAACTAACATCTAGATGCGCGTTCTTGTTACCGCCTTTGATCCTTTTGGTGGGGCGGAGAGCAATATTACACAATCCGTTCTTTCTCTATTGCCTGATTCCATCGAGGATTGGGCAATTGAGAAAGTGTGTTTGCCAGTGAGCTTTAAGCGCGCACCTATCGTATTGCGAGAGGCAATAGCAACCTGTTTTCCTGATTTAGTCATTATGCTTGGACAATGTCCTGCGGGCGAAAACATCCGTTTGGAGCGCTTTGCTATCAATATGATGGACAGCACAAAAGGCGATAATGATGGCTATATCCCCAACGAAGAAACTATTTACGCGAATCAACCACTCGCGCTACAAACACCATTGCCTATCAGGGAATTAGAGATGTTTTGTACAGATAATGTACAGCCCGTAAAAGTGTCTAATTCCGCAGGATTATACGTCTGCAACCGTGTGTATTATGAAGCACTATATCTGCAACAACGGGCCATCTTTGTGCACATACCCAAAGACATGCCTGCCAGCATGCCTGCGAATACTCTTGTTATGATGCTTAAAGAGAAATTATTGTAGCACGCAGTTCGTGCCAAGCCAGGTCGGGGAAGAATTTAGCCATTTGCCATGCCTCAAAGAGCAATCGGCAGGCGGTGTAACCCTTCTGCAACATACGGTGCTTCTCAGGTCGCTCATAAGGGAAGCATTTCATTAGGCAGTAATCTCCTTTCGCTGGTCTCCCACCATGTCCGTCGCGTAGGAGTTGGCGAAGCAAACGATTGGCACGCTTTTGATAATCAGTGGTATAAAGAGGAAACGCCTCTATCGGCAAGTGCAACGCATTGACCAGTATATGCCCAAATGTCTGCCATGCGGTTTTCATATGCATGGCTGTGAGCATCTCATCTATCTCCTGCGTGAGTGTTTGCCACTCTGCTGGTGTCAATTGCTCATGTGCCAATTGGAGGCACAGTGCCCAATCGCTCAGTTGGCGGAAGCCCACACCCGTACTCTCGAAATGGTGCCAAGCATGCATAAATACATACAGCGCATTGTATGCCGCACTGGGGACGGGTACGGCATGACCGTATATGTCCAAAGTGGTGGAGCCGTCTAAGTGTTTGTGGGTAAAAGCCTGATATAGCGTGTCGGCTTGCTTGTCGTGAAACTCCATGGTCACGCGGTGGAGCTCCACCACACGATCCAGATTCTCGTCAATCACCAAGATGAAATGTATGCCTCCATGTGTCTCGGAGTACCAATGTGCATGGGGGTAGGCCGCTTTGGCTATCTCGGCAGCGCGCTCATAATGCTCCTCCCCCACATATATATCCACATCGCCAAAGTCGCGGGTATCAGGGTCAGGATATAGTGCCGACAGGCTATAGCCCTTGATGAGTGTAGCAGGGATATTGTGCTGCATTAGTAGGTCAATCATGCTGATCGCCAACTGATTGAGTCGTGCTTGGCGTTGCAGCACCATGAACATAGTAGGCGTGAGCTGTTTGTCAAAAGGGGTAGAGATACGATGTGCCTTGAGCCACACGCTAAGGGCATGTAAGCACTTCTGACGTGCCGCCAAGTTCAGCACGCCCTTCCAATCCGTATCGGTGGGCACCTTCGCCTCAGTCCCCCACAGCACGGATCTGAGTATTGAGAAAAACAGTTGTTCTTGATTCATGTCTTGTTGCTGGGCTCTGGATTCTGGCTTCCTGTTTCCCTGTTAATGGATAATCCCGATTTCCTTCCAGTCGTCAATAGTAGCTTGGGCATCCTGACGGGCGATGTCTTCGGTGACATCGTATTCATCCAGCAATAACTGTGTGAGGGTATCCACATCAAACTCTTTGCCCTCCACTTTTTGCCATAGGTACGCCGCAGCCTCGTTGAAAGTGATGAGGTTGTTAAAATTCACGAGTTCTACGCTCTCGCCAATCAGTATATAGTCGCCGCCCAACTCGCGTAGGCGAAATCCTTTCTTAGTCTTCATAGAATATGTTTTGTAATTTAATGATTTTACTATAAACCTTGAGTACCAACCACTTGAGGACGGTGGGCGTACGGCGCCATATCCGTGCTTTTGTTAGACGTTTACGTTTGCCTGCACGTCCTTTTAGACGCACTACACGACCGATAATATCTTCGAAAGTGCAAACTTCTTGTCCCTTGAGATTGCCATCGCCACGCAAGATGATTTGTTCATCCTTGATTTTATATATTCGATGAAGCACATATGTACCGTTTATTCTTGCTAATACAATGATGCCCACTTTTGGCTCTTTGCATGTCTTGAGAATTACTTTGTCGCGTCCTCCCTCAATAAAAGGGCGCATGCTCACACCGCGTGGCACGAACTCTACCATGTGACCACCTTTGAGCAGTCGCTCAAATTCGGGGATTAATATATCGTTGCTCTTTTCCATATCTCTTGCCTTTACACTTTACACTCTACACCTTACACTTTACACCCTCGAAAACACACCTCTGCTGCATCTGTATTAGGCAAACAATTCAAGTGGTAGCACTTCACGTGCGTGATGATGTGCTTTATGCTATTGTACAATTGATCTGCCATTTGTCGGTCTATCTTCAGTCCTGAAGCTGATGACAGTATGTAGGCATATGCCTGCGGCAAAGTCAATACTTGCAGTTCATTGAAAGGTGCTTGACTCAATTTGATAATGCTTCTCACGCGCGCGCACGCGTTCTTGTAACAAGGTGTCTTGCCGCTCCATGGCGATCCATATACCCATACTTCGCCGTTATCCATGACGCGCAAGATAGGGTTATCATCATTCAATAGCCATGCATCGGGAAATGCTTGCAACCACTGACGTGCGTGCGTGGACTTGCCTGTGCCGCTATGTCCTAAGAACAAGTAGCCCAATTCCTCGCCTTTAGTCTCCCTCACCACCACAGCTGCATGCATCTCTAGTGTCATGAGGGGGACGGTACGAAATGCAAACATAAGCATCAGTGCATTATCAATGCAGAAATGCATATCGTGACAATCGCTAGCAATATGTAATACACCCCTCGTGAAAGCAGCATTGCACGCAATCTCGCAGCATATCGGCGACTGGGCTATCTGTGATACACGCATCAACCATCCCCCTTCTTCGCCTTTCACCTCTCTAAACACCTCAATGCGCGGCATATCTTCCTCTGAGTTGTCGGTGAAGACATGCTGGTAGCTTTGGCGTTGCTCCTCATGGAGTAATCCGTCTTGCTCTATGCATAATACAAAGATAGGGCTATCCTGTGGATAGCGCTCCAAAAAGGGCTCGTAGTTCTTGAACAATGCCCCACAAGCACTATTGTAGTTATGCACGGCAAACAAATGTCCTGCTACTCGATAGTGTATGATGGATGTCGATTGCATAGAAGAAACTCAAATTATTCTGCAAAGGTACGAAAAAAAAAGCGAATGTGCAAAAAAATATAAAGAAAGTGCTGGCAGTTATTGCATATATGCATTTTTTGTTGTAATTTTGCAGTCGAAAAGTTAAATAGGATTATGTACAAACGAATACTTTTGAAACTCTCGGGTGAGAGTCTTATGGGTTGTAAGGGATATGGAATTGATGAGAACCGTCTATCCGACTATGCCCAACAAATCAAGCAGATTGCACAAAAAGGTGTAGAAGTAGGTATCGTTATCGGAGGTGGTAATATCTTTCGTGGACTCAGTGGTTCGCAGAAAGGATTTGACCGTGTCAAGGGAGACCAAATGGGCATGCTGGCAACAGTAATCAATTCGTTGGCGCTTTGTTCTGCGCTAGAATCCATAGGTCAAAAGGTGCGCGTACTCACCAGCGTGCGCATGGAGCCTGTAGGCGAACTCTACAGCACCGACAAGGCATTGCGTTTGCTTAGCAAAGGTAATGTGGTCATCATCGCTGGCGGTACAGGCAACCCTTATTTCACCACAGATACGGCTTCCGTGCTACGTGCTATAGAAATCAAAGCGGATGTGATGCTGAAGGGGACGCGTGTGGATGGTATATATACGGCTGATCCAGAGAAAGATCCAACTGCCACGAAGTTCAATGAGATTACCTATAATGAGGTGCTTCAGCGTAACCTGCGTGTTATGGATCTTACTGCTATCACCATGTGTCGTGAAAATAATATGCCAATCTACGTGTTTGATATGGACACTGTGGGGAATCTGAATAAAGTAATGAATGGACAACAAATAGGAACACTTGTAAAACCTTGATAATCATGATTGAACCTAAAGTGATTTTGAACGAAGCAGAGGAATTAATGGAATCTGCTGTTATGTATCTTGATGATGCTTTGGCGCGTATTCGCGCAGGTAAAGCTAGTGCACGAATCTTGGATGTAGTGAAAGTAGAATACTACGGACAAATGTCGCCACTCTCTAATGTGGCTACCATCACTACTCCTGATGCTCGTACCATCCAAATTCAACCTTGGGAGAAGAAGATGATAGCCGAAATAGAGCGTGCTATTATCAACTCCAGTGTGGGATTGGCACCAAGCAACAATGGTGAGAGTATCCGCCTCTCTATCCCTCCATTGACTGAAGAACGCCGCAAGGAGTTGGCTAAGCAATGTAAGGGTGAAGCAGAAAATGCTAAGGTCAGCATTCGTAACGCACGTCGCGATGCGATTGATACCCTCAAAAAACAAATCAAAGAGGGATTGCCAGAGGACGCTGAGAAAGATGCTGAGAACGATGCTCAAAAACTGCACGATAAGTATGTGAAGCAGGTGGATGACATCTACGCAAAGAAAGAGAAAGAGATTATGACCGTATAAGGGTTATAATGAAAGGATTGGTCATCAAATCTACAGGCACGAGTTATGGCGTGCATTTTGAGGACGGTACCACAGCGGAATGTCATGTGAAAGGTAATTTCCGTATTCGTGGTATCCGTTCTACTAATCCTGTAGCGATTGGTGACTACGTAGAGGTGACTACGCTGGACGATGGAACCCACTGGATTACGGAGGTGCATGACCGCAAAAACTATATTGTTCGACGCAGCACTAACCTCAGTTATGCATCGCATATATTGGCTGCTAATGTGGATATGGCTGCACTGATTGTTACACTTCGCCACCCAGAAACTTCTACCACTTTCATTGACCGTTTTTTAGCGACGTGCGAGGCGTATCGCGTGCCCGCGTGCCTTATTTTTAATAAAGTGGATTTGCTCAGTGAAGACGAACTGCAGGAATTGTCTGCCCTGCGCCAATTGTACGAATCCTTGGGCTATCCTACCTATGCTATATCTGCACTAACCCTTGCCTCATCGCCTGATAGCCCTATCGCCTCTATCTTCGAAGGCAAAGTCACTCTTCTATCGGGCAATTCGGGTGTGGGAAAATCTACGCTGCTCAATGCCATATTGGGTGAGGATGTAGCTCGAACGGGTGCTATCTCTTCTGCGCATCACAAGGGTATGCACACTACGACTTTCTCTGAGATGTACCCGCTACACAACGCCTCTTGGGTCATCGACACGCCAGGCATCAAGGGGTTTGGTCTGCTGGATATAGAGAAGGAAGAAGTGGGGCACTATTTCCGTGAGATATTTGAGGTGAGTCGTGAGTGCCGCTATTCCAATTGTATTCACATGAACGAACCAGGGTGTGCAGTCAATCAAGCGGTGATAGATGGACGAATAGCCCTATCGCGGTACGAGAGTTATCTCTCCATTCTCGATGATACCGCCGAAGGCAAGTACCGATAAACAAACAAGCACCCCGCGGGGTGCTTGTTTTCTTCTCTCTTATAGCCGATATCCGATACTTACTTTAATTTCTTAAACGTTTCTCGCATGTTGCAAGCTTTTGACAAGATTGCGTGGAGGTCTTCAATCTTCACGCGCTCTTGAGCCATGGTGTCGCGATGACGGATAGTAACGCAGTTGTCGTTCAAGGTGTCGTGGTCTACTGTGATACAGAATGGCGTACCAATAGCATCTTGACGGCGATAGCGCTTGCCGATAGAGTCTTTCTCGTCGTAGTTGGTGTGGAAGTCATATTTGAGCATATCCATGATTTCACGCGCTTTCTCTGGCAGACCATCCTTCTTTACGAGAGGCATCACGCATGCTTTCACAGGAGCCAATACAGCAGGGAGGTTCAATACTACGCGGGTGTCGCCGCCTTCGAGTACCTCCTCCTTGTATGCACCGCACATCACAGAGAGGAACATACGATCCACGCCGATAGATGTTTCGATGACATATGGAGTGTAGCTCTTGTTGAGCTCAGGGTCGAAGTACTCAATCTTCTTGCCACTATATTGTGCGTGTTGGCTGAGGTCAAAGTCAGTACGGCTATGGATACCCTCTACCTCCTTGAATCCAAATGGCATTTGGAACTCGATGTCAGTAGCAGCGTTAGCGTAGTGAGCGAGTTTATCGTGGTCGTGGTAGCGGTAGTTCTCATCACCCATGCCGAGGGCTTTGTGCCATTTGAGGCGGAACTCCTTCCAGTACTCAAACCACTTCATCTCCTCGCCTGGACGAACGAAGAATTGCATCTCCATCTGCTCGAACTCACGCATACGGAAGACGAACTGACGTGCTACGATCTCGTTGCGGAAGGCCTTACCAATCTGTGCGATACCAAAAGGAATCTTCATGCGACCTGTCTTTTGCACGTTGAGGTAGTTCACGAAGATACCTTGTGCAGTCTCAGGGCGGAGGTAAATCTTCATAGCGCCATCCGCAGTAGAACCCATCTCGGTAGAGAACATGAGGTTGAATTGACGCACATCGGTCCAGTTGCGGGTACCAGAGATTGGGCAAACAATCTCTTCGTCGAGGATGATTTGCTTGAGCTCCTCGAGGTTGCTATCGTTTAGGGCCGTCGCAAAACGCTCGTGGAGAGCATTGCGCTTATCCACGTTGGCTTTGACACGCTCGTTGGTTTGCTTGAACATCTCCTCGTCGAAGCTCTCACCAAAGCGTTTGCGGGCTTTGGCTACTTCTTTCTCAATCTTTTCGTCGTATTTAGCGAGTTGATCCTCGATGAGTACGTCTGCGCGGTAGCGTTTTTTGCTATCCTTGTTGTCGATGAGTGGATCATTGAATGCATCTACGTGACCAGATGCTTTCCAAGTGGTTGGGTGCATGAAAATACTTGCATCAATACCCACGATATTCTCGTGGAGCATGGTCATAGCATCCCACCAGTATTTCTTGATGTTGTTCTTGAGTTCTACACCGTTTTGTCCGTAGTCATACACGGCGCCAAGTCCGTCGTAAATCTCGCTGCTAGGGAAAACGAAGCCGTACTCTTTGCAGTGTGCGACTAGTTTTTTGAAGGTTTCTTCTTGTGTTGCCATATCTATAAAAGTTCTAAAAGTTTCAAAAGTTTTAATGCTCAAAGGGGTGAAAAGACCTTATTACGCAATTTGGGCACAAAGGTACAATAAAAATTGCAGATATGCAAGAAAAGCGAGTTTTTATTTTAAAATCTTCTAAATAACTTGTGTATATTCATTTTTTTTTGTAATTTTGCAAACTGCTAAGAATGTGCAGTAAAGTGCAGATGACTGATACATATTATTTCTTGGGTATAGGTGGCATAGGCATGAGTGCGCTGGCGCGTTATTTTATGGCACAAGGTCATCGTGTGATGGGGTACGACCGTACTCCTTCTGCCTTAACGTATGCCCTTGAAGAAGAAGGTATTGCCATCCAATATGAGGATTGCACGGCGTGGGTGGAAACGCTAGATAAAAATACTACCCTTGTCGTGCGTACGCCAGCCGTACCGACCAATACCACTATCTATTGTTATTTGCAAGAGCATGGTTTTGTCATGTACAAACGTGCTGAAGTATTAGGACTAATCACTCGTCAGAAGAAAGCTCTATGTGTGGCAGGCACGCATGGCAAAACCACCACCAGTACCATACTGGCGCACATGTTGCATCCTTCGCACGTGGGTGCCAATGCCTTTCTAGGTGGTATAGCTAATAACTATCAGACCAATCTTTTGCTTGATACCGATAGCGACTATGTAGTGGTAGAAGCCGATGAGTTTGATCGTTCGTTCCATCATCTCGTACCTCATATATCGGTTATTACTAGCATGGATCCCGACCACCTGGATATTTATGGCACCGAAGAAGCCTATCGCGAGAGTTTTGCGCATTATGCCTCTTTGGTACAAGGGGCGTTGGTGGTAAAGAAAAATATAGCCTCTTGCTTTTCCCCTATAACCTCTCGCCTTTATACCTATGCAGTAGGGGAGTTAGCGGATTTTTATGCAGATAACATTCGCGTAGAAGAGGGGCATATATTCTTTGATTTCCATACGCCCGATACCCAACATCCGATACCTAATATCCACATGGGCGTGCCCATTTGGGTGAATATCGAGAATAGCGTGGCGGCTATGGCGGTGGCATGGTTAGTCGGAGCAACAGAGGAGGAGATAAGGATGGGGGTGAGTACTTTCGCAGGTGTCTATCGTCGATTTAATACACATGTGAATACACCGCAGGTTACTTATATAGACGATTATGCCCATCATCCACAGGAACTGGCTGCTACGATTGAGTCGGTTAGACGATTATACCCTGACCGATATGTGATTGGCGTCTTCCAACCTCACCTCTTCTCGCGTACACGCGATTTCGCCGATGACTTTGCCCGCGTACTGAGTCAGTTAGATGAGGTGGCCTTGATGCCTATCTACCCTGCACGCGAAGAGCCGATAGCAGGAGTTACCAGTGAATGGCTCTTGGAGAAGATTGCTGATAAGGTAAAAAGAGCATTGGTGTTGCCTGTCATATTGCCTAAATATTTGCGCGAACGTTTTAAGAGTTGCCTTGCTGCGGGCAAACCTGTAGTGGTGATAACCATGGGCGCAGGCGATATAGACCGCCAAGCGAATGAGATAACCCAAAAACTAACATACAAAATACTTTAATTATGAAAATCAAAACCATTATTGCTTGTGTGAGCGCCGTGTTGGTCGCAGTTGCTGTTGTAACTGCTGCCCTTTGGGTGTCACATATTCCTGATGATACGGTGTGTCAGCAGGTAGAAATTGTGCTGTGTGACAGTACAGAGTATCAATTTGTCAGTGAAAACGAATTGCTCCGCGTACTCAAGAGTCAAGGACTATTGCCCGTGGGACGAAAGATGGACGAAGTGTCGTGTCATGAGATAGAGACTGCTATCTCGCAGCATGATATGGTACGTACGGCTGAATGTTACGAATTGTCGGACGGTACGTTGCGTGTACGTGCTACGCAACGTGTACCGTTGCTATGTGTGCAGACTGCAGAAGGCAAATATTTTGTGGATATGGACCGCCGTGTGATGCCTGCGCGCCCATCTATACAGATGAGCGTACCTATAATCAAAGGGGTAGTAGGCCAGCGTGCTGCAACGCAGGAGTACTACGATTTTGTGCAGTGGCTCAATAGCGACCGCTATTGGCGCGATCGTATTACGCATATTCATGTACGAAATCCCAAATACGTTGTACTCGCGCAACGTGAAGTGCAGGGTAATATCGTGCTGGGCGAACTAACGGATTATCAAGACAAGATGGATCGTTTACGCAAACTATATGTCAAGGGATTTGATGAGATAGGCTATCAACCCTACAAGGAGTATGACTTGCGATTTGAAGGACAAGTGGTAGGCAGAAAATAACTGCCAGCCAATCCACCATATACTAAATATAGAATATTATGTCACGAAAAAAAATAGAATCAACCTTATCCCATCCTTTAGTGGCGATAGATATGGGTAGTCATAGTATTCGCTCCATGGCGGCGGAGCGAACAGGAGAGGGATTACTGCGTATTTTAGGCGCAGATGCTTCAAGCAGAAAATTATGCGTCGAACGTGGTGTGGTAATTAACACCAGTGATGCGAGCTATAGTATTAGCGAGAGTATGAAACTGCTGGCCAACCGTATTCAATATCCCATATTGATGAATAGTTTTGTTGCTATAGGCGGACGCTCAATGAAAATAGTGGAAGTGACCTCATGTCGTGATCAAGTGCACAAACGTGAGATACCGCAGGAACTATTAGAGGATATGGATGCTGAGTGTAAGCAGAAGATAGAAGCACGCAATGCACAAGTGGCTGTATTGGCATTAGTGCCTTATTGCTACGTACTAGATGGCGTAGCACAGGCAGAAACACCAGAATCAACGCAACATGCGGCACGAATAGAAGTGAAATATGTGGCTTTTGTAGGTATCAAAGAACTGGAACAGAAGGTATTGGATAGTTTTATTCGTACGCCCAAAAAGATTGAGCGTACCTATGCTCGTCCTGATGCATTGCTGTGTGCATTGGCTACAGAAGAGGATTTGCACAACGGTTGTGCTATTTTGGATATGGGTGCACAGACCACGACACTGACTATCTTCAAAGGCGACAAATATCTGTACAACAAGGTGGTATCGCAAGGTGGCTACGATATAACACGTGACATTGAGCAACTGGGCATGAGTTTTGCGTATGCAGAGCGATTGAAGTGCGGATACGGCGATGCTTGTTGGCACGAAGGTATGGACAACCCCTGTTTTCGTGTACCACATGCCACTGTGGAAGGAAGTACCGTGCTCGTTCGAATGAGTGAACTCAACACCACTATCCAATCGCGTTTGCATCAGGTGCTTACTCCTCTCATGGAGGATTTGCGACATTATGAACAGCATATAGCTGTGCTCTATATCACGGGTGGAGCATCGATGTTGGCTAGCGTAGATCAATATATTCAACAGTTGACGTCAGTGCCCGTCATGTATGGCTCGCATGCTCCTTGGCTCACTGCGGATACGCCTGATGAGTTTTGTGCCCCCAATTACTCGTCGCTGGTGGGAACACTGATACTGGGAGCACTATATCGAGAAACGCATCCAATAGTAGAGCCAATGGATGACTTTGGAAAACGATTTAAGAAAATAACCAAGAATGTGCAAACGAGCATTTTGGATATGTTTACAGAACAATATTAAGAACAAACTATAAATCAATATACTATGTACGATGTGATTAATGATTTGGGTCTTGAAGTAAGTCAAGATACGATTATCAAAGTGATGGGCGTTGGTGGCGGTGGCTGCAATGCTGTGAATTATATGTTTTCGCAAGGTATCAAGGATGTTACTTTCTTGGTATGTAATACAGATAAACAAGCACTTGGGCGCAGTAGCATTCCTGCTAAACTGCAACTCGGACCAGGTTTGGGTGCAGGTGGTAGACCTGAAGTTGCACAAGAGTATGCCGAACAGAACCGCGAACGCATACGCGAAGCATTGAACGATGGTACCAAGATGCTCTTCCTGACCGCAGGTATGGGCGGTGGTACTGGCACTGGCGCATCGTCGGTGGTAGCAGAGGTAGCCCGAGAAATGGATATACTTACTGTGGGTATTGTGACTATTCCGTTTGCTTTTGAAGGAACCAAGAAAATCAAAAAGGCCATGACAGGTGTGGCGCAGTTGGCAGAGCATGTGGATGCTATCCTAGTGATTAACAACGAGAAACTGCGCGAGATATATCCAGACTTTACGTTCTTGAACGCCTTTTCTAAATCCGATGATGTGGTGGCTAACGCCGCACGATCTATAGCAGAAATCATTACCGTGCCTGGTATTATCAATACCGATTTTACGGATGTGTTTAATACACTGAGCAACAGCAATGTGGCTATCATGAGCGTGGGTAGTGCCAGCGGAGAGGATCGTATCAATCAGTCGATTCACGAAGCGCTCACATCGCCATTGGTCAATAGCGATGTCAAAGGTGCGAAGCGTGTGCTGCTGCAACTCTATTGCTCATCCGAACACCCCATCATCATGCAAGAGTTTGACCATATACACGCTTTTGTACATGCAATGGGCGATGAGGTGGAAGTACAATGGGGCGTTTCGTTGGATGAGAATTTGGGTGAGAAAGTACGCGTGACACTGATTGCTACAGGATTCGAGGTGTCGGATATTCCTGGATTGGATGATGCTGTGGGTAAGAAAACAGTGGATCAAGCTATTGAGAAATTTTATGGCGAATCAAATGCGGGCGAGACTATTGAGGATACTCCAGAAGAACCTGTGGCTGCACCAACAGAAGAACTAACCATACAAGATAGCGATGTCATTATCAACCTGGATGAGGACTTGTTACCTTCCACTCCAATAGCAGATAATCACCCTCGGCCTGTTACGCCAGAGCCCACAAGAGAGGATGCTACATGGTCTCGATCGGGTATCGCTGGTTGGATGAGAGGTCGCAGATAATGTCCTACATGCCATGTCATCTGTGATTGCCCGATTATGGAATGCCATGTTAGAGGTGCTGTTTCCTGCATGTTGCCTCTCATGTGACGGAAAACTCATGGATGATGAGCAGCATGTTTGCTCCGACTGCTTAGCGGCAATTCCTCGCACTGAGCATGCTATTATCAGGCAGAATGGAATAGATATGCTTTTTGCAGAATGGATTAAAAAAGAAAAAACAAGGCTGCGCTACGTAGGTGGCGCAGCCTTTGCATATTATAATCGTGAACGCGGGAAAGTTCTTCGTACACTGATTGAACGAGGGAAATACGGAGCACACCCCGATCCGTATGTGTTCTATCTTTTAGGGCGTTTGGCGGCGCAGGAATATATTGATTCGGATTTGTTTGACGATATTGATTGCTTGGTGCCAGTGCCGTTGCACCCTCGTCGTTTGCGCGAGCGTGGATTCAATCAAGCGGAGTGGATATGCAAGGGATTGAGCGAGGTGTTGCATATACCTGTTGATACAGAGCATCTTATCCGCACACGCAATAATGCCCATCAGTCGCGCTCGCAGTTTGAGAAGCGCCAAGACAATGTGAAGGATATTTTTGCGGTGCGCTATCCTGAAGAGTGGAAGAATAAGCATATCTTGCTGGTGGACGATGTGATTACTTCGGGTTCTACCTTGATGGCATGCATGAAACAAATGACGCCTATCCGAGGTTGTCGAATAAGCGTCTTTGCCCTGGGTTGGGCGCATAATTAATCTTACTTAAGTGGGATGCCCGACGAAACTTGTGGCTTCGTGGGATGCTCTTAACCTTTAGCCTTTAACTTCTTTATCACTGTTTTTGCTACAAAATACACCACCACTATGCCCAGCAATGCCATGATGGCGATGCTCAGTTCGTGACTGTAGGCGTGGATAAGATCCATTTGTCCGTGGGCGATATAACCCAGCAATGCCAACACGATATTCCAAATGCCAGCACCCAAGAAGGTATATAGCAAGAACTGACCGAAGTGCATTTTGCTCAAGCCAGCAGGGATACTGATCAGTTGGCGAATACCTGGTATCAAGCGACCAACAAAGGTGCTCACCTTGCCATGCTCGTTGAAGTAGTCTTCGGCTTTCTTCACTTTCTCCGATGACAGCAAACAGAGATGTCCCACCTTGCTATCCGCAAATGCATAGATGATAGGACGACCGAGCCACATCGCCAGCAGGTAGTTGATGATAGCACCCAGCATAGCTCCTATCGTACCGAAAAGCACGATAAGCAGTACATTGACAGGATAACTGTCTGTGGTATGCAGTGTGCTCTCCTCTTTGCCTGCCACATAGGCTGCGGGAGGAATGACAATCTCGCTGGGGAAAGGTATAAAAGATGACTCCACCGTCATGAGCAGTGTGATGCTCGGGTAATTCATATTGTCGGCATACCAGTTTTCAACTTGCTCGATGAGCGAAGGTTCGGTGCCTTCGGCGGGTAAAATGGTGGTGTCTTGAGCCCAAGTAAGTGTGGTAGCAAGGAGTGCAAGAGATAGAAGAAGGTATTTCATATTAATTATTATTGATTTTCCAGGTTTCTAGGGTCTGGGTTAGTTGGTCGAATGTTTTTACTTTGCTTTTCTCGCGTACTTCGTTAATCTGCTGATTGACAGCCATGTCGTATGCCTCTTCTTCTACATTGCGTATCACGCCGAGGGCGATAGGCAATTGAGGTGATGAGGTTATAAGGCTATTAGGTGATGAGGCAGGGATATCTTGCCCCATCATCGCCAACATTCGATGCAGCGTTGGGTCTTGCATGGTGGCATCGTGGGTAAGTACGCGTGGGTCGTTGGCTGGTACGACGATGAGTTGAGGAATAAGTCCTTGCGAGTAATCCAATGCCAGACCTTTGTCTTTCTCCTTGCCGAAGATCATCTTCTCGCCATGTCTGAGCACGATACTGCGCTCGGCGCGCATCTCGCGGTCGGCTATCCAGTTGTGGGTGCCATTGTTGAAAATCACGCAGTTCACCAGACACTCAATCACGCTGGCGCCTTTGTGTTGATGTCCTTGTACCATACAATCCACAGTAGTAGGCATATCCACATCCAATGTGCGGGCGAAGAATGTGCCGCGAGCGCCGAACACCAGTTCGGCAGGGATAAACGGACGCTCCACTGTGCCAAACGGACTGGATTTGCTGACAAAGCCTTTCGGTGAAGTAGGGGAGTATTGTCCCTTGGTCAGACCATATATGCGATTATTGAATAGGCAGATATTGAGATCTACATTGCGGCGCAGTTCGTGGATAAAGTGATTGCCGCCAATAGCGAGGCAGTCGCCATCGCCTGTCATCTGCCATACGCTGAGTTCAGGATGGCTAGTCTTGACACCAGTGGCGATAGCTGCACCACGCCCGTGGATGGTATTGAAACCGTAGGTGTTGAGGTAGTGAGGCATACGGCTCGAACAACCGATACCAGAGATGACCACTGTTTGGTGCATAGGTACGCCCACCTCCGCCATGGATTTTTGCAACGCCATGCAAATAGCATGGTCACCACAACCAGGGCAGAACTTTACATATTGATTGCTCTTAAATTGACTTGCTTCCATTTTTTTTCTTTGTTGTCTAGTTGTTCTAGTAGTTCTAGTTATGCTAGTTGAGCTAGTTGGACTGGAGGGGTGCTGGATTAATAACCTTCACGATTCTGTCCACGGAGAAAGGTTGTGCGGTCATTTCGTTGTATTGCTCCAGTTGCAGCCCCTCTATCTTGCTGCGCAGTTGCGCCGCCAGCTGTCCGCTGTTGAGTTCGCACACCACGATGCGCTTGTATCGACGCAACACTTCTTCGGTATTCTTCGGTAGTGGGTTAATATAGTTGAAGTGTGCCAATGCGCAATCCAACTGCTCGGCTGCTGCCAGCAGGTGACCTTCGGTTGAGCCCCAACCTACCAGTAGCGTGTCGCTCTGCGGGTTGCCTTGTACTTGCAGCAGAGGTATTTGGTTTGCCACCTGCTCAATCTTTGCTTGGCGTGCGAGCACCATGCGTTGGTGGTTCTCGGGATTGGTGGAGATGGTACCTTTCTCAGCATCGCGCTCTAGTCCGATATTGCGGTGTTCGTAACCCTCCATGCCTGGGTATGCCCAGTAGCGCACGCCACGCTCATCGCGCAGGGCAGGGTTGTAGTTGCCTTTTAGTTCTTCGGGTACGCTTTGTGGCTGAATATGAGGCAGTTCGCTCAGTTGTGGGATGCGCCATAGCCCTGTTCCATTCGCCAGATAGGTGTCGGTGAGTAGCACCACAGGGGTCATGTTTTCCAAGGCAATCTTGGCAGCTTCGTAGGCATAATCAAAACAGTTGGCAGAGGAGGATGCTGCTATTACAACCGCAGGACATTCGCCATTGCGACCATAGAGCGCTTGCATGAGATCGGTCTGCTCGGTTTTGGTAGGGAGTCCAGTGCTGGGACCTCCGCGTTGCACATCAATCACCACGAGTGGCAATTCTGCCATCACTGCCAATCCAATGGCTTCGCCCTTAAGGCTGAGGCCTGGACCCGAAGTGCTAGTGGCGGCTAAGTCGCCCGCGAAGGCTGCGCCGATAGCGGTGCAGACACCTGCAATCTCATCTTCGGCTTGCACCACCATTACGCCCATGTCTTTGCGGGCTGCGAGTTCGTGCATGATGTCGGTGGCAGGTGTGATGGGGTAACTGCCCAAGAAAAGACGTTTGCCGCATTTCTCTGCTGCGGCTATCAGTCCCCATGCCGTGGCTTTGTTGCCTGCGATGGAGGTATAGGTGCCTTGGGGTAGTTCGTGGGATGTGTCCACATTCATTGTCTGGATATTCAGCGCGAGGTTTTGTCCGTAATTGAAGCCGTCGGTGAGTACCTTCACATTGGGGGCAATGAGTTGAGGTTTCTTTTGGAACTTGCTCTCAAGGAACGCAACTGCTTTATCCACAGGGCGATTGAAGAGCCAGCAGACTAGTCCGAGGGCAAACATATTGCGCGACTTGAGAATGGATTTGTTGTCCAATCCCATGTCCTTGAGTGCCTCTTTGGTGAGTTCTGTTAGGGCTACGGGTATGATCTGTACCGACTCTGGAATGCCCAGTTCGGTGAATGGGTTGTCGGTTTGGTAGAGTGCTTTTTCGAGGTCTTTTGGGGTGAGCGCATTGGTGTCCACAATGATCACCGCATCGCGGTGGAACATGGATGACTCGGCTTTCCACTGTGCACCTGCTTTGTTGAAGTCTGACCCGAGGGCACAAACTTTGAGTGCGGCAGCGTTCATGGCTACAATCACATCGGCTTGGTCGCCAGGGGTATAGACGCCAGTGCCTAATTGTACTTGGAAACCGCTCACGCCACCTAAGGTGCCTTGTGGGGCACGAATCTCCGCGGGAAAGTCGGGTAGGGTGCTAATCTCGTTACCCAAGATAGCGCTCAGCGAGGCGAACATAGTGCCTGTGAGTTGCATACCATCGCCCGAATCGCCACAGAAGCGAACTACTACATGTTGCTTTTGCATGGAAATTAATAGTTAACAATTAACAATTGGTAGTTAATATTTTACAATTTTGTAAAAACGGCGACAAAATTACTATATTTTTTGCATATACGCAAATTTTTTACTAATTTTGCAGCCGATTATAAATTAGGATAAGAGTGGCATAAAAGTTGATAATAAAGATAATATGAAGAATATACGAAATTTTTGCATTATTGCCCACATCGATCATGGCAAGTCCACCTTGGCGGACCGATTGATTGAATACACCGCTACGGTGGACAAGCGCTTGATGGAGAATCAGGTGCTGGACGATATGGATTTGGAGAAAGAGCGTGGTATCACTATCAAGTCGCACGCCATTCAGATGAACTACAAGGGCTATACTCTCAACCTGATTGACACTCCGGGACACGTGGACTTCTCCTACGAGGTAAGCCGCAGTATTGCTGCTTGCGAGGGGGCATTGCTCATCGTGGATGCTTCGCAAGGCGTACAAGCACAGACTATCTCTAACCTCTATATGGCATTGGAGCATGACTTGGAGATCATCCCCGTGATGAACAAATGCGATATGGATTCGGCGATGCCAGAGAAGGTCGAAGATGAGATCATCGACCTACTGGGCTGCAAGCGCGAGGAGATATTGCGCTGTTCGGCGAAGACAGGTGACGGCGTGCCAGAGATATTGGATGCTATCATCGAGCGTATCGCTCCTCCAGTGGGCGACCCTGAGGCACCACTACAATGTCTGGTTTTTGACTCTGTGTTTAATCCTTTCCGTGGTATCATTGCTTATTTCAAGGTGGTGAATGGCACCATGAAATCGGGTGACCGTGTGCGCTTTTTTAATACAGGCAAAGAGTACGATGCGGACGAGATTGGTGTGCTGAAGTTGAATATGCAGCCAACGAATGAGATTTCAGCAGGTAATGTAGGTTATATCATTTCGGGTATCAAAACTTCGACCGAGGTGAAGGTGGGTGATACTATTACCCATGTGGCGCGTCCTTGTACGGAAGCGATTGCTGGTTTTGAGGAAGCTAAACCAATGGTGTTTGCGGGTGTGTATCCGATTGAGGCAGAGGATTTTGAGGACTTGCGTGCTTCGCTGGAGAAACTCCAACTCAACGATGCTGCGTTGACCTTCCAACCTGAGTCTTCGGTGGCATTGGGCTTTGGTTTCCGCTGCGGATTTTTGGGACTGTTGCATATGGAGATTGTGCAAGAGCGCTTGGATCGCGAGTTTGATATGGATGTGATTACCACGGTGCCTAACGTGAGTTATAAGGTCTATACCAAGGACGGCGAGATGCACGAAGTGCATAACCCTGCGGGTATGCCTGATATTACGGTGATTGACCGCATCGAGGAACCTTATATCCGCGCCAGCGTGATAACGACCAGCAATTATATTGGTCCGATCATGACCTTGTGTCTTGGTAAACGAGGCGAACTGGTGAAGCAGGAGTATATTTCTGGCGACCGTATGGAGATTTTGTACGACATGCCATTGGGCGAGATTGTGATTGACTTCTATGATAAGCTCAAATCCATCTCTAAAGGATATGCTTCGTTCGACTGGCACCACAATGGTTTCCGCCCAAGCAATCTGGTTAAACTGGATATACTGCTCAATGGCGAGCAAGTGGATGCATTGAGTACCTTGACTCACCGAGATAATGCCGAGAGTTTTGGTCGCCGTATGTGCGAGAAACTCAAGGAGTTGTTGCCTCGTCAGCAGTTTGATATTGCCATTCAGGCGGCTATCGGTGCGAAGATTATTGCCCGTGAGACCGTGAAGCAGGTGCGTAAGGATGTGTTGGCGAAGTGTTATGGTGGTGACGTGAGCCGTAAGCGCAAGCTGCTGGAGAAACAGAAGAAAGGTAAGAAACGTATGAAGCAGATCGGTAACGTAGAAGTGCCACAAAAGGCGTTCTTGGCGGTGCTGAAGCTTGATTAAACTAGCCAGACTAGCCCTGCTAGCCGAACTAGTCTAACTAGATAACTAGAAAAATAAAATATTATGGAACAACTTGTACATAGTGCATGGAGCATGATTCCTTTTGGAATGATGCTATTGATTATCGCCGTAGCGCCATTGATTGTGGCAGAGTGGTGGGACAAAAACAAACATAAGTTGGCGGTGTCGTTGCTGCTGGCGATCCCTACTGCCGTATGTCTGGTGATGGGTGGTATGGCGAAAGAATTGGAACACCAACTGTTGTCAGATTACGTACCCTTCATCGTGTTGCTGTTGGCGCTGTATGTGATTACAGGCGGAATCCACCTCTCTGGTGACATTCAGGCCAAGCCATGGGTGAACACCTCGTTCTTGGCAATAGGATGGCTACTGGCAAGTATCATGGGTACGACGGGTGCAGCCATGCTGTTGATTCGTCCGCTGTTGACCACCAATCAGCAACGTGAGCATAAGGTGCATACGGTATTGTTTTTCATAGCTTTAGTGGCTAACTGTGGTGGTTTGCTGACACCGCTGGGTGATCCGCCATTGTTCATGCTCTTCTTGCGTGGAGCAGAGTTTACGTGGTTCTTGTCGCTCTTCCCACAATGGCTGTTTACGGGTGCTGTATTGCTGTTGCTGTACTATGTGATTGATTCCTTCTACTATAAGAAAGAGCATCATACTGCCTTGGAGGCTGATGCGCGTGAACATCAGCCACTGAATATACAAGGTAAGACTAATCTGGTATATCTAGTAGGTGTGATATTGGCTGTGGCATTTATTCACTCGGGAATGATTCCACAAATGGCAAATCCAAGTTCTCCATTGTGGATACGATATATGCGCGAATTGGTGCTGCTGCTGTTGATGGCTATGAGTCTGCATACCACGAAGCGTCATGTGCGTTATCAACTGAATAAGTACTCATGGGCGCCCATCAATGAGGTGGCAGTGCTGTTCTTTGGTATCTTTGTGACGATGACACCAGCCTTGGCGTATCTGAATGCAAATGCGGCAACCTTGGGCTTGTCTCATACATGGCAATTCTACTATGCAACAGGTGCATTATCCAGCTTCTTGGATAACACGCCTACGGCGGTTGCTTTTCACAGTGTAGCTACAGGTTTAACCCCAGATCAGATGGCTGCTTTTGGTGGTGGTTTGGTGGCAGGTATTCCTGAAGTGTTGTTGCAAGCGATATGCTTGGCTGCTGTGTTCTTTGGTTCGATGACCTATATCGGCAATGGACCTAACTTCATGGTGAAAGCCATTGCGGAGGAAAACGGTATCCAGATGCCATCGTTCTTTGGATATATGCTAAAGTTCTCGTTGGTGGTGCTGTTGCCTGTGTATGTGCTGGTGCAGTTGATATTTCTATAATTAGGCGATGAGGCGAAAGGCTATTAGGCGAGAGGCGAGAAATAGCGGCTTTGCCGCATCCCCCCCAGCCTTTAACCTCTAACCTTTAAACATTAAACTGATAATAATATGAATCTTTTTGAACAGATCAGCGAGGATATCAAGAAAGCGATGCTCGCGAAGGATAAAGTGGCGTTGGATGCGCTACGTGGTATAAAGAAAGAGTTTTTGGAGGCCAAGACTGCTAAAGGCGGCGATGGTGAGTTGCATGACGATCGTGCGTTGCAGATTTTGCAAAAGATGGTGAAGCAACGCAAAGAGGCAGCGGAAATGTTCCGCGCTGCTAATCGCCCTGAACTGGCAGAGGATGAGATGGCGCAATGCGCTGTGATTGAGCGCTATCTGCCTGCTATGATGAGCGAAGAGGAACTGAAGACTGTTCTTGCAGAGATTATTGCTCAAGTTGGCGCGACAGGTCCACAAGACATGGGCAAGGTGATGGGTGTGGCAACCAAGCAATTGGCTGGTAAGGCAGAAGGCAAGACCATCAATATGGTCGTGCGCGGCTTGCTGGCGAAGTAAGGTGGTGAGGTGATGAGGCGAAAGGCTATTAGGCGAGAGGCGAGAAATAGCGGCTTTGCCGCATGCTCCAGCCCTTAACCTCTAACTTTTAGCCTATAAAATGCACTTTTTTTGTATAAAAATGCATTTTTTTGCAAATATATTTGGTCATGTATGCGGGCTAACGCCCTCCATTTATCGAACAACAGTACCTTCGGACGCCGCCTTGCTCCATGCTCGATTTTTGACAAAATCTTACACAATGGAGCAATTCCCCCGAAGTTACGTTCGCTAAATGCTGCAAAAATGCACTTTTTTTATACAAAAATGCATTTTTTCCTAAAAAAATTTGCATATTTGCATTTTTTGTAGTACCTTTGCAGTCGCTTTTGAAAAAGAGCAGGCCCAGATGGCGGAATCGGTAGACGCGCTGGTCTCAAACACCAGTAGGGTCACCCCTGTGCCGGTTCGACCCCGGCTCTGGGTACAAAGACCGCCTAACAAAAGTTAGGTGGTCTTTTTTGACCCCTCTGACTCCCCTTAAGGGGAGAATGGTTTAGAGGACGCGCATAGGCGCTACAGTTTAGAGTTTATAAATTATTAACCCATAAAAAGGTCAGGCGGGAGACTTAAACATCCGCTATCACTCGGAACGGGCTGACTGCCTGGAGAGACAAAGAGAAGGAGGTGTATGCAATGATCATTGTACCAGTTAAGGAAGGCGAGAACATCGAGCGCGCGATTAAGAAATTCAAACGCAAATTTGACAAGACAGGTGTCGTAAAAGAGCTGCGTCGTCGTCAACAATTCTCAAAACCATCAGAGATTAAGCGTGAGAAAATGATGCACGCAATCTATGTGCAATCTTTGCATGCTCATGACGATAAGTAATTCGTAAGCAAACAGAGATAATAGAAAAAGCATACCGATGAGGTGTGCTTTTTTTTGTGTATAAGCCTACCCCCAGCCCCTACCCTGAAGGGAGGGGAGGATGGATGCTACGCTCTGGGATTGGGTGTGGTTAGTTGAGTGGGGAATATTGACCACTTATCTTCCGCTTATTCACCCGATACAGATAAGGGATAAGGAGTAGGAGGATGAAGAGCAGTGCGTCCCAGTCGAGGTGGAGAGGAGCAAATTGGGGTGGGGCAATAGTGCTGTTGTTGTTGGTGGTAGTTGTGTTGTCTTGTGGAGTGGTAGGAATGAATCCCGTTTCATCGGACAAGATGCCTCCTTGCAATGTGGACGCTACTGTTTTGATAGAACCATTGGCCATATGTATAGGCGCGGTAGAGTAGGCATTGGTGGAGGATGATGCTGCGAATGGGCTATTCGAGCGCATGAATGAGCCACCGCCTGACGAATATGGAGTAGCAATGGCGGCGCTCCCCCCGCCTCCATAGGAATGGATAGAACGTGAGGAAGTTGTGAAGAGTTGCGCTTTAGCCGATGAGAAATGTATCATCGGGCAAAGTAAGAGCAATATAATATAAATTCTTTTCAAATCAAACAGTCTAATATTGTTGTTTTTGGGTTGTTATTTCGTTATCACCTTATATGTGTAATTGTTGATGCGTACCAAATATACGCTTGCGGATAGGTGTGATAAGTTGTATGTGTATGGTGTGTCGGATATAATTTGTGTGAATATGTGTGCACCGCTTATGTTGTAGATATGCAAGGTGCTATTGGCAGGGGCTCCGATGACATGCAATACGTTGTTATTCACCCAAACGCGGATATTGTCGACAGGGTCAGTGTCTGTAGGGGTATTAGGCGTATCGCTGTAGTCTTCAGGATAAAGGAGCAGGCGGAAACGGTGGTCGTTGATAGTTAGTGGTGTTGCGCTGAAGGTATATGGCATATCCTGCTGCATAGCTACGATGGTGTCTTGCTCCAAGTCTTGGAGATAGAGCATGTCGCCAATGAGCGATGAGAAGGATAGGGTGTATTGTGTATCGGAACCCGCTTGGAAACCGATATACATACTATCAATGTGATTGGAGCAAGAGACTTCCATTTTGCCGAAGGATTCGGTGGTGTAGATATTGGTCAGTCCGTCCACTGTTTGGTTAGGTGCATCGTATCCGTTGTCGTACAGAGGGGTAGTCTCGTCGGTTTGGATGACATATAGGCGGTCAGCTCCGCTGTTGGCACTATTGAGTTGGAGGCGTATGCGGCGGAAAGAGTCCTGCTGCATTTGCTCTTGCGCTTGCATGCGTTGTGGAGAGCGCATTGGTTCGTGCATATCGGTAGTGACGTCAGGATTGGTACCCGCTTTCCAGACATGCTTGTCGTAGTTGAGATGGATTTGCGCTCCGTCGGTATTGGCAATGACATATATGCCCTGCATAGGAGGTAGGGTGGTGATTTCTGCACCGTCCATGTATTGTGATGAGAAAGCAGGCACTGCGCAATATTGACCAGGTACGTCATTGCCATTGGAGCCTTTGCTTTGCTCTGTGTTGTATTTGTTCCAATCGTTCCATGAGCCCGAATTGAAGATATAGAAAGTCTTTTCTACATCACCAGTAAAGTCTTCTGGGGTAAAGTTCTTGGCATCGATAGGTGCCATATAACTGTTGGCAAAGAGGTTGTTGCCGTTCATACCGCTAGGTGTCTTGGTAAGGGTGATGGTTTGGTTGCTGTGGATAAGGTCTGCCACGAGGGAGTAGGTAGGTTTGCCATATTGGGTGATGGCATATCCTGCGAAAGGAGCGAGGGTGAGGGTACCTGTTTTGTTTACCCAGTTTTGTGGTTCGCTCCACTGGTAGAGCCATGTGATACCATCTACAGTGAACTGACAGTTAGCACCTGGTGCACCGATGTACTGCCATGTGGCATTTTGGTTGGCACCGTCGTCCAATGTTGATTTTGTTTGATAGCGCATGGTAAGGCGTGGCATAGTACCTTTATACTCTGGTGAGATACGCAAGAAGCCAGCACGTGTTTTGAGGTTGTCGATGATGATGCTGCTGCCATCGGAGGCAGCGCCTTGGATACCTTGTTCTCCTACGGAGAGTCCGCCTGTAGCGGCGATGTGGAGTGTGGCATCAGGGGCTATCGTTAAGCCAAATACTTCTACAGGTGATGAGATATTGACATTAGCCTCTATTCGCACATTGTGGTATTGGTTAGGTACATCATTTCTATTCCAGTTTGCTGCTGTATTCCAGTCGATAGGATTTTGATTGTCAGTGCCTTGGAAGATATATTCTTTGCGCCCAAAATGCGTAAGGGTAACGGTGCTATATGCCAGCCATGCCCCTGGTACATAGGAAGGGTTCTTTATTCCATAGCGGAGCGTACCTGTTGTTTGTCCTGGGTCAGCCTCTACATAGACATATACATCATTGAGGTAGCGGTTGACATCTTGACTGAATGCCAGCTCAACAGAATTCAGTTTGGTAGGGTAAGAATGTCCATTGTATATTTCGTCGGACGAATCATAACTGCCAGCATTATAGGATGTATAGACTGATTGTATAGGGTATTTCACATCGTTGGCATAGATGTATGCTAATACGCTTTCCCATCCGTTGTTTTTGGCTGCTTGGGCTTTTTGAGAGTCGGAAATACGGTAGAGCGCTTTGACGGTGAGTCGATAGAAGCCTGGTTTGAGACCTGAGATGATAGTGTCATAGACAGCAAAGGTACCATTGATGCCATCGCGGTATTCACCCGTTTGTTCTGCCAATGCGACAGGGGGTACGGTGATTTCGGTTATTTCGAAGTCTTGCACATACAGATTGCTTCGTACTTTCTCCAGCGTGTTGATATTTGAACCGAAGTCTTCTTTTGCTGCATTGGCAGCAGCGGCATCCATATAGCTTCTAACGACATTATTGTGCTCGGCAGGTGTTTCCATGTACCAAACGGTAGCCTGAGCAGGGTCTGAAGTGAAGGCAAGGGTATTATCTATGATTGTAAAATAGTTACCTCGATTGCCATTATTCAAATCATTAGCACTTTGCACGGTGAACTTGCCACTTGCGTCTGAATTGATTTGCCACAGATAAGCAGGGTTGTCCGCAGTCTCGGCATCGGTGAAGACTTCTTTGGTATCCGCAGTCTCATAGAGATACTGCATGTTATCCACAAACTGGAGACGGGTGTAGATGTTGGTGTTATCCACTGTGAAATGGCTCACGCGGCAGACGATACCAAATGGGTCAACAACGGCTTGCGTACCCCATTTAGCACCACGGCTCAGATAACCTCCCCCTTCTGCACGAAGATAGTTGTTTCCCTCTAAAGAACTGATAATAATGTTTCGGAGGTAGCCCGCGAAGTTACCTTTATAACTAAAACGAATATATTGCGTATTAGGACTTAAATCAATCTCGCCAGATGATTTCCAAGAAGCAGATAATGATCCTGTTTTCCATACGGTATTCCAATCCGTTCCATTAGCTGATTCCTCTACTTCCCAACCGTACTTCAAACTTTCTGTAGTAGCGGCATCCGAGGAACAATATTCGAAATATAATTTGTCTGGCGTTCCCGCGAAAGTTATCAGTACGCGTTTGCGGTCATCGCCCCATATAAATCCATCTTCAAAAGATGTGGATGCAATTCGGATTTGATTATCCGTTTGATACCAACCGCTTTTTGTGCCAAGTTGTACGCTATTCGCATGTAGCGCTTGTGATACGATGAATGGAGCCTCCAGATTGGGGCGTTCGCAAGGTGTGAAGGTGAAGGTCTCGGTTGCAGGCATGAAATCTGCATTACCTGGTTGGGTAACGGTGATAGTGACTTCTTGCCCTTTGTTATAGATATGCAAGTCGCCATTCTTGACCTCTGCAATGGTGTTGTCTGTAGTGGTGAAAGTCAGCGGGCAGTTGGCATCTCTATTGGTAGAGTATGCGATATTAGCAATGGTAGTGTTGAAGTAATAAGGTAAGGCATTCGGATTCCAAATAATGTCGGCTGTGGACTTGCCATCACGAATACCTGTCAGTGGGATATGAATATCTTCGGTCTTATCGCTATTATCCGAGATAACGAGGGTGGCGTTGTAAGGAGTAGCACCGCGGTCTTCGCCCAAATTGTCGAAGGTTACCTCTAATGCAGCATTACCAAAGCAATCGCGACCTGTACCCGGTATGAGTTCAGGTGTTACATTGAAGTATTTAGCGTCGGCACCCGTGATGACTGCCTTGGTGATTCGTCCTGCGTTGGCGTGCAAGAAAGTGATCGTATCATGCTGCATACCATAAGTAATACCCTCGGAGCCAAAGTCAATGGCAGTAGGGGTAGCTTCGAATTGGAAGCGTTCGCTGACATGGATATTACGGAAATATCCTCCATAGTTACCTGAATAGCAAAAGCGCAAATAATGAGTTGTTGGGTTAAGTGGCACTTCTACAGACCCGGAGTTACTATTTCCTTTTTCCCATACATTGTTCTCACTCCATGTAACCCCATCTGCACTTTCCTTTACATACCAATCGCAATAAGTAGCGATAGTAGTAGAACGCTCGTATGTGAATGACAACTTATCAGGTACACCCGTGAATACAATATCGTAATATCTATCATTATAGTCAAAAGCCCCACTGCCAACATCAGGACTACCTAATAAAACACCATCATTTTTCCATGAAAGGTTACCGGTATTGTCATAACGAAATACATTGTAATAGTTCTCCGAATTTATTGTGAATGGCACATGGTTGTCGCCATTGACAGGAGCAATAACATATTGCTCGGAATTGCTGTACCATTTGTAGTTTTCTGGTTGCGAAACGGTAATAGTAGCCGTCTCGCGTGCATTGGCGATATACAGGGTGTTGTTCTCTACACGCGCAAAAGCCTCGTTGTCGGATGTGAAAGTGGTTTCGATATCCGTATTGGTGGTAGAGAATATGTTTGGAATCGATGTGCCGTAGTAGTAGGTAATGTTGGCTGCGTTCCAAGTAAATTTAGGAGTGTGCTTGATGACCTGCACGGTAAAGGATTCGGTCACTGGCTCGTGCGAACTGGTGTTCTTTTGGTAGAAGGTGATGGTTGCAGTACCTTCGTTGAGGGCAGTGATGGTGTTGGTGGTAGGGTCGTATGCGATGACCTCAGCAGGGCGAGGGCTATCTTCACGCGTATCGTTACCTGTGAAATCGTGGTCAATCTTGAAGTAGAATGAATCTGCATCCGAATTGCTTGGGGTGGCTGTTTGGGTATTGACAAACTGATAGTCAGCCGGCCATGATTCGTTCACCAATTTGTTGGTATAATTGCTACCTGTAATTTTGGCTGTATAGCGACGGGAGTAAATGGCATAGAGTGTCAGTTGCGAAGCTAATCCGTTGGGATTGAGTGCGGAGGAAGTGATTGTCTCTGTGATTGTCGTTTTGTCTGCACCTTGTATGTGGAAAGTAGCGTTTGCAGGGTCTTTTTTCCAACCCTCGAAGACATAACCCTCAGCCGTTTTTGGTGCGGCAGTGAAAGTGACTGTCGCAGACATGCTTGTGGTTGTATAATTGGTTGCAATCACTGAGCAGTTGTCTTGTCCATTCGAGAAAGTGGCAGTAGCCGAACCACCTTCCGCAGGAGAAGAATATGCTGCTGCCTTGAAGAAATAGGTAGGAATGACAGGAGCAGAGAGGTAGATATAGGCAGTGCTTGTTCCGTCAGAGATAGTGATCGTGGTGGAACGAGTGTTCTTGTTGTGCTGAACAGATGGAGAGAAATAGACTTGTTTGTTGTAATTGCTGATTTGACCAAGCGTTGTAGCGGAGCAATTGCCAGAACCATTGGTGCTGGCGCAATAGTTGTTTGCTACGCCCAATGTGATAGATGTCTGACCATTGCCAAAATGGAACTCAGGGTTGCTACTTGTAATCGTAATATCGCCACTTGCGAGGAAAGAGCGGAAACGAATGGTATAGGCGGAAGTCGAGGTTTTTCCCTCTGCGGTAGCAAGGCTGTTGTCTGTTAGCGTGATGGATGAAACACCCCATGTCTGACCGTTGGAGGTGTTGTCGTTGAGGAGGATGTGTTTTTTGAGAGGGAGTTTGACATTTTTGAAATATTTCTTCAGAGTAGCACCCGTAACTGTATAGAATTTGATTTGATTAGAGTTCGGATTACTTACGGTAGCAGAATATGATTTGTAGCTTGTAGATAAGCCATTTTCAAAAATATTACTTTGTTGCGATCCATTAACGATAGGAGCAATTCTTAGGCTATTTGCTCCTAATGTTTGTTTTTTTGCCTCAAATGTTAAATTAGTACCGACAGGTGTGAAGGCATTTAATGTTTCGGAATCAATTGTGTTAAGGGTTCTCTCTCCTGTTTCATACAACGAATACCATGTACCTCCGTTGTAGGTTTGGGCGGAGACGTTAGCTGTTACCACGAAGAGGGCAACGAGGGTGAGGATATATTTGTAAAGTTGTTTCATGTCAATTAATAGTTAATAATTAATAGTTAATATCTTTTATGTCATTTATTAATATAAAAGTGTATTTTATTAAGATTGTTCGTATGTATTGCCTTTGCAATAAGCCGAAAATCGGTGCAAAATTAATAAAAAAGTATGGAATACGCAAAAAATCACGCGCGTATACGCGCGATTAATAAGGTGTGATACTTTTTTCTAAAGATTTGATACTTTTTTGTGTGGAATTATACACCACCAAAATAGTATATTCTGCAAAATGTTTTTTTACACGAACAAAGTAACAGCCAGAACACAGAACGACAAGAGATGGGCCAGGGCTCACTCGCGGGGTAGCCGCGAGCACAAAACTGGCAGCGGTACAAAGGGACACACGGCGAACCACCGCCGTGCACAGAACAGCCAATAGGGAGGTGAGAATGCTGCTCTGTGCTCTGAGATTCGTTTATTATCATTTCAGGAGGCGATTTCTATCATTTTAGTAAGTGCTTTGGGGTATTCATGGCATATACGCGGAGTATTCGTGGGGTATTCATGGGATATTCATATGTATCGGGTATGTGTCGGGTATGTATCGGGTATGTATCGGGAACGTGACGGAGCATACGGGTAGCGAGGAGGGCGACAATTTAGTTGAAAAACTATCAACAGAATGATCATATAAAACTATCAACAGAATGATCATATTAACAACAACGAAAACAACTTAAAAACCAACAACTACTGCGCGCGCCAACATGTGCTTGCCAAAGGAAGAGTTATCAACAATGGAAACAATTTAGATTCAACCTTGAAGACAATGAGAGTCAACAATGAGAACAATAAGGATTCAACAATGGAGACAATGAGAGATAATAAAACAACAGCCACCAAAAGAGGTGGCTGTTGTAGAGAAACGTATGGTTGTACTCTTATTTAGCGATATAGAGTTTACCCGATGAAATCTTGTGTCGATTGTTCTCTTTGAACACGTAGAAATAAATCATGTTGGTCTGAGGAACAGTGAAGACATTGTTGTACGTATAAACATCTAACAAGAGTTCTGAACCATCGGTGTTGGTGACAACTACAGCATCGTTTTGGGTGGTTTCCTCCACTCGGCTGTAGTACACGAGCGTTCCATCCATCGTATAGATACCAACCGACACATTCTTGCGCAAGGTGGCAAATGCCAAATCGTTGGTTCCTGGCAGGCGCTTGATGAGGACATCGGTAGCCGCAGGTGTTTGTGACGACTCAATGGTAGTGGACAAGAAATAGATGGTATAAACACGCTCTGTGCCATCAGGTGCTGTCACATAGATATAGAATGGCTCGTTCTCAGCATACATAGAGTAGTCAACAGTAGCACCCGCATCTTCAGGTACAGCCTCAATAGTAGGTTGCGCATTGACAATGTAGTAGGTGTACTCCAAAACTTCAGGATCAAAATCGCGGATCAGTTCGCCACTGAGGTAAATAGCACTCAAACGCGCATTGTCGCTGATAAAAATGCGTTGTTCGATAGTATATACACATGAGTGTTCGCCGTCCTCTGAATCCACCTGAATACGGAAGTTGACACCGTCAGCCGTGATGTTGACATGGGCATGGCTGTCTTGAGCAATAGCCTGAATATCCTCAATAGTGGCTAACTCGGTAGAGTCGGTGCCAACAGGATAGATGATAACATAGTGTGTGGTGTCAGGGTGGAAGCCCTCAATCATGTTGCCCTTGACAGTGAGCGACTGGAGCAAGCAGTTGTCATTGAGCGCTACGACGATACGCACATCGTACTCTGAGGACGAGATCTCGTCTGGAGCAGTAACCCCGAAACGCAAAGTGACTTGCTCTTGACCATTCTCCAGTGCAGCATAGAAGGTGTCCACAGCCACCGTTTGTCCCTCTTTGCCCAAATCGTAGGTGAATGTAGGCAAGGTGGTTGTACCGTATGGGAGAACAACATCGTAGTAGAAGGAATCAGGACGGAAGCCCTCGATAGCTACGCCATCTTGGTAGATTGCCTCCAAGTATGAATAGGAAGACATCTGGCGTTGGAAAGTGATGGTGTAGGTAGCAGTATAAGATGGATCTTCTGCTGTGACATGGATACGAGTCACCTCGCCCATCTCGAGCGTAACGGTCTGCGCTGGGTCGCCCTTCTCATAGAGGATAGAAGGCAATGGCTCGTTCTCGATGAGCGTATGGGTGTAGTTGTAACGGTCTGGTGCAAAGCCCTCAATCATCTTTCCATTGATGTAAATCATCTCCAAATCGGTATTGGTGGAGAGCACTGCACTATAGAGGAAATAGATCGTATAGGTGCGGATTTGTCCGTTCTGAGCGGTAACCGTGATGACTTGCTTCCAGCCAATTTGGCTTGTAGCAACCATGTATGGAAGACACTCAGCCTCCACCGATTGGTATTGGTCGCCCTCTAACCATGCTACAGAAGGAGCAACCGAGTCTCCAGCAGCAAGGTAGAGATAGTAATCGTTGATGTATGGGTTGAAGCCTACAAGCGAGTCAGATTGGATGTAAATCATTTGCAGCGTATCTACGCCAGACTGCTCAATAGTATATGCCACCGTGTAGGTGTTCTTGCTACCCGATTGTGCCACTACCTGAATTTGTGTGAGTTTGCCATCGACATTGTTGTAGATGTCTTGTGGCGTAATGGTCTGGTATCTATCAGCCTCGTCCCATGTGATGTCAGGCAACTGGGTTGTACCCACAGGCAAGTTGTACGCATAGTAGAACGAGTCAGGACGGAAGCCGTCGATGAGTACACCATCGCCATAGATAGCCAACAAGGTATCCGCTTGCGAAGGATTGAGCTGGAATGCCAAGAAGTACTGTTGGGTAGTACCGTCCTCTGCCGTCACATAGATGGTGTGCTGCAAGTCGCCCGTGATAGCGTCACGAACAGTCTGCTTAGCCTCTTGTGGCTCGGCATAGATATCAGGCATCGTTGTTTGTCCAACAGGCAATGGGAGGATGTAGTTGTATTGCTCAGGTTGGAAGGTCGCAAGTGGCTCGCCGTCAAGATAAATCATCTTGAGGTGGGCGTTGTTGGACATAGGCGCATAGAAATAGAGGGTATAGGTGTTGGTGGTGATGCCATCGGCAGCGGTGACGTGGATAGAAACCGTCCATCCGTTGGTGTTGATAGTCACCGTTTGACCCTCTGCATTGAGGCGCGCTGTGACTTCAGGCAAAACAGTAGTACCTGAAGGCAGGTTGATGGTATAACGTTGCTGCATGGACGAGAACTCCAATTCAGGGTTGAGCGTAGGATGGAAATGCTCGAAGGTAAGACCGTCCAAAAGAATTTGCGCCAAAGTGACATCATCCGAAACAGCTTCGGTGTAAATCTCAATGACATAATCAGCCGCAGTAATACCATCTTGCGCTATGACATGCAAGGTGTATGTGGCATCGCTGAAGAACTCAGTTACCGTTTGGAAATTATCGTTGGAAGACCATGTGATTTGCACATTATTGGTGTTAGTCTTCACCGAATAGTGGCGGCGTGAGCTCTCGAAGTTCTCGATAGGTTGTCCGTTGACAGCAATGCCCGTGAGTGTTGCGCAATGGCTTGGCTCAGCCTCAAGGAGCACTTGGTAAACGGCTTGTGCAGAACCATCTTCTGCTGTGACAATAAAATTGGTTGTCTCGCCCAGGTTGCCATACTCCACTTCTACGTTCTGGCGTGGTGCACCCAATTCGTAGTGGAGGCTTGGGATAGCAGGCTCAGCTACCTTATACGCGCCCGCAGGAATAGTATGGGTGTAGGTGAGGGTGTCCGGATTGAAGCCGTTGATGAGTTGCCCATCTACCCAGATACCATTGAGGTTCGGTGTGCTACTGAGGTTAGGCATCACGGTGATGGTGTATGGCTGACCGATAGTACCGTCTTCTGCCGTAACAGTATATGTATAGACGGTGGTGTCGCCAACTGTGTAGTCCAACGATAGTACAGCAGCTCGTTCGTTAGCTACAACATGGAAATGGGTAGGATCATCGGTGCGCAAGATATAATCATGAACTTGTTCATCGAACTCCTCGTATGCAGCGGCATTGAGGTAGATAGCCTTGAGATGGGTGTTGGATGATAGTTCGTTAGGATAATTGAGACGATAGGTATGCGTCTCATCGCCAATGACTAGCAACTCCATATACCATGGCGTTTGTACGAGAATAACAGAGTCGGATTCTGCCATTGGTTTGAAACCAATAGTATTAGGTTGAGCAATCGTATATTCGTACACGTTGCTATCGAAACCTTGCAAGGAAACACCGTTGAGTTCAATGTCTGCCAGTTGGCCCGTAGTGTGCTGGTTTGGCTGATTGAGGAGGATGGTGTAGGTGCCTTGATTACCATTCTCTGCAGTGACAAGGAGTACACCGTTGTGCAACTCCACAGTCTGTCCGTCCATCTTCTTGACGAAAGTGATGTCAGGGAGTTGGTTGGCAGTAACGGTATATTCGGTCTTAGCAGGGTCGAAAGCAATATCAATACCCTCTACTGTGATATTCTCCAGTTGTACATCATCCGATAGGTCGGTGATGAAACGCACACGGTAGTTGGTAGGTTCGCCCGCCTCTGGAGTGACGGTGATAACCATAGCAGAATCGAGGTACTGGGTAGTGATTGTTTGCAAGCTACTACCAGCAATAGGTTGCACGTCTGGCAAATGCTTGGTAGTAGATGCCAGATGATACTCGTATTCGGTCTTGGTGCTATTGAAACCTGCAATGCGAGAACCATTGACCAACAGGTTTTCGAGGAGATTGTTGATGTCAAGTGGTCGTTTGAGTTCTAACGTATATTCGGTGCTGGTACCATCCTCAGCGTAGTTGGTGATAGTAGCCGTGCGAACACCAAAAGCACCCGCTTTGGTCTCCTCACCCCAAACAACATGTTGTGCTTGGTCTGCCACTTCGCCTGTGAAAGCGAGAGTAGGGAGAAGCGTATTCTCTGGGTCGGTAAGGGTGTAAGAGAAAGTATTGCCATCCATAGCGGCTACGCTGTCATTAACGGTCAAGCCCGTGAGACGGCTGTTGTAAGCGAAACGAACATAATCAACATATAGGTTGGCATTGCTGCTGGCAGTAGGATATTTACCAGTAGCATCTATGATAATATCCAATCCGTTGATGTTCAGCCCACTAGTCGGCAGGGCAAGGTTGACTTCTTTGAAATCTCCAGTATTATTGTCTCGATGATCGAAGGTGTGCTCCTGTCCTACGTTATCAAAGAACTTGAATCTAAACAACGCTCCATTGCCAGCATTATCTGCATATCTGTATCGCATAATAGCGTTATCAGGTGTGTTGTAGAACTTGATGAATCCACTTGGAGTGACTGTTGTATTACCTGCAACAGCAAAACCAGCCGACATATCACCAAGGTTGATAACAGCCGCAACTGGACCAGCCAAAGCAGCCCAATAGGTGGTTTTTAGATGAACAGTTGTTTCATCCTCCTTATTAACAGTAGGACCTGCTTTCGCTGTACCTAAATGGACATTGATGTAATCGCCAGGAGCATTCCAACCAGTTGGTTTGTCCGAATTGGATCTGGCTGTTTTGGTCCATGCGGTAAATTCGCCGTTAGGAATAACATCGTTAGGATAATAGAACCAGACATTGTAATAATGGGTATATCCAGCAGCAGTGACTTTGGCTTGCCAGTGCTTGTGGTTGGATGTTAAAACTTGTGTCTGTGCTCCCTCTGCAGCGGTGAACTCTAACAGCGGATTCGCATTTACATTGACAATGTATGTGAAGCGATTGGCATCGAATCCTTCGATAGAAGTGCCATTGATTCGAATGTCAGTTAGAACAGCAGGATTCTGAGTGATAAGCTGAGGAGTAATAGTATATATCACATCTGCCTCGTCAGGACGGTTGGACTTGACTGTGATGATGGTAGGTTGTTGTACGCCACCAGGTTGTACCCAAACGGTTTGCTCAGGGAACTGCTTGGTGTAGTTCACCGTCATTGAGCGTGTAGCGTATGGTAGTACTACCGCGTGCTCAGTCTTCGTAGGGTCAAGCGTAACGCCAGTCTCAGCAATCGTGAGCGATGCCAACTGATTAGGTTGCGTAGCATAGGTAGGCATGAAGTGCAACTTGTAGGTACGTTGGTCGCCATTCTCTGCGGTAACGATGATTTCAGAAGTCTGACCCAATGGACGTGAGATATAGTCAATGGTTTGTTCGGGTTCGAGTGCGTGGTAGAGTACCAATGGCGCTTCTGTCTCGCCATAAGGCATAGCAATATAGTACTCGGTTTGATCGGGATGATATGCAATAGACGCTTTTTCGCTGTCCAATGTGATTTCCTCCAAAGCTGTGTTGCTGGATTTGATGACAGGGAAGTGAATGGTGTATTCCTTGCTTGTCACACTATCAGGAGCCAATACTCGGATGACGGTAGTACCATCTATTGAGCTATGGTAGGTGGTGATAATCTGATCGTTGTGTGAACCAACAGGTTGTACGCAAGGAACCACCTTGGTGCGCCATGCGAGCGTATGGGTATATGCGTATGTTTCGGCATCAAATCCCTCAAGGCTCTCTCCATTGATGAGAATATCAGAGAGCCATGCGTTGGTGGACTTTTGGCGATTATAGAGGATACGATAGGTGTTGGTTCTGCCACTAGGAGCGGTAACTAACACCTGTTGCTCTGTTTCGCTAACGGTGTGAGCTATAGTGCTTTGACCTGGTTTGGATTCGATGTTGACATTAGGCAATTCATATCCACCAGGCAATGATACAGTGTATTCATATTGAGTAGGTTGGAAGCCAATATCATAGCCTTGTAGTGTGAGATTGATGAGGTTGGCATCGTCATCTACAGGGCGATTGAAGTGCAGCATATAACTTGCTGTATCGCCGCTCTGTGCACGCACGTGAAGCAAATAGGTGTCGGCATCTTGCATACCTGCTACTACCACTTGCTCGGTATATTGTTTTTCGTAGCTAATGTTTGGAGTAGCATTGGATGTTTGCAAGAGTGTGTATGAACGTGTTTGTGGATTGAAACCATCAATAACTACGCCATCTATACTGATACTACGTAGGGTGCAATCTGCATTAGGCTGTACAGACAGGTGAATTTGATACTGCGCCTTGTATTCGCCAGCAATGACGTACAATGTGATCACATCACCTTGGCGGAAAAGTGAAACCGTTTGTGTGGAATCTGCATCGTAGGTGATGGTTGGATTGTTGCTATTGCATACAACAGAATAAGAGAATTGCTCAGGTTGGAAATTGGCAATAGGTGTGCCATCTACGTAGATGTTGTGAAGCAACGCAAAATTGTTGTCGCTTTCTACAAAATTGATGGTATATGTGTTGGCAGGAGCAGATTCTGGTTTGACCACAATCTTGGCTTGACCAATAGCGTATGGCGTGGTGATAGTCACTTGTTGCCCCTCCTCCTTATCAACAGTGATAATAGGACAATTGGTAGTGCTGAGTGTAACGGTATAGTCAAAAATATTAGAATCAAATCCTGGCAGACTATCGCCATCCAGATAAATCATCTTGAGGAATGCACTCTCAGAACGTTGGATGATGAACGTAATGGTATAAGTCTGCGATTGACCATTCTCTGCTGTGACCTTGATGTTCTGCACATTGTCAATGGTAACGTTTAATACCTTTTGTACCTCTTCAGCCTTGTCATATGTGACAGTAGGGAAGGTTGTTACGCCCATTGGAAGAACATGCGTATAGTCTAGTTGATTAGGATCGAAACCATCTAATGGCTGACCATCTAAATAGATCATCTTGAGTGCCGTGTTATTGGAAATCTCTACCGAGAAATGCAGAATATATGTCTGACTAGCACCTGTTTGTGGTCGTACCGTAATCTTGTAGTCCCCGTTAACGCCTCCAGAGCGAGTGGTAACGGTTTGATATTCATCTGCTTGGTCATACGTGATGACAGGCAAAGTGGTAGTGCCTTTAGGTAGTGGACAGTTGTACTCAAGAATGTTAGGATCGAATCCTTCGAGCGGTTTGCCATCGATGTAAATCATTTTGAGTGTAGCATCGGTAGCTGTTTTCACAGAGAAAGCAATCTGATAGATGGTACTGCTACCATTTTGTGCCGTAACCGTGATACGGGTAGTGCCATTCACTCCACCTTTGAGGATCTTGACCGTCTGATATTCGTCACCTTGCTCTACAGTTACCTCTGGTAGTTGAGTAGTTCCAATAGGTAATGTGTAGGTGTAGGAGGTCTTTTCTGGTGCAAAGTCAGCAAGAGGCTCGCCACCTACGTAAATCATATTCAACGAAGAAATCTCTGATTTAGCAGTAGCTACAACAATCTTATACACCGTTTGGTCAATGCCATTGCCTGCTAATACGGTGACTGTGGTTGTTCCATCCAGACCGCCCTCTTGTACTGTTACCTGTTGAGTAGGCTCACCTTTCTCAAAAGTGATAGCAGGCAATTCGGTGGTGCCGACAGGTAGGTTGACATAATACGTAGTGCGAGTCGGATTAAAGTCAGGAATGAGATTGTCACCCATTTGCAGACTCTTAAGCATTGAATAAGATGAAGCTTCTAACTTGAAGTTGAGCTTGTAGGTCTTAGGTGTAGGGTTGCCTGGTGTAGTCACATCAATCAGGTATGTGCCCCCGTCAATAGTAGAAGGCTTGGTGTGTGTAATGGTTTGTTCACCAGCAGGATAAGCAGAAATAGCCTCTACTGTAGGCATCGTGGTTGTTGTGGTAGGCAACGATACACGATAGGTGGTCTGGTTAGGAGTGAATCCTAACACAGAAGTGCCATTTACCTTGATGTCGCGCAATGTGTTGTCAGCAAGGAGCGCTACCTTGAATTGCAATGTGTAAGTGGCAGTGGTCTTCTTGTCGGCTGCGGTGACATGAATAGTGGCTGTACCAGAAGTAGAAGTAGGCTGTGTGATGACAATAGTTTGTTCATCCTCTTGTGCTTCTACAGTCACTTGTGGTATGTCTTTAGTACCGTATGGCAACTCTATTGTATAGTTATACAGGTCAGGTTGGAAATTATTGATACTCTTGCCGTTGACGAGAATGTCTGCGAGCTTAGGGTTCTTACTTGCTTCACGAACGAATTTAACCTTATAGGTAGAGGTGCTCTTGTTGTCTTCAGATTTGACGGTAATAGTAACAGGCGTACCATCAATGGTACCATCAATTATGCTGATTTCGCTACCAGTTAACTCGCGACCAGAGAAGGCTACAGTTGTTCCTCGGGCGTTGGTGATAGAACCTGAACCACGTACTGCTTTAATCTCAGGAATAATGGTGGCAGTACGTCCCAAAGAGTAGGTCTGCTCCTCTTGTGTGTCAGGGTTAAAACCTTTCCATTCTTTACCACCAATATAGAGCTTATCAATCTTAGATGAGTAGATAAGCTCAATGTCATCTACATAGAGTGCGTTATCTTCGTACAATCCATCTTTGGCACGGAAGTTCGGATAGTTGGATGCCGAGAAAATCATGTTCATCATGGTGGGCACATCGTTGTTGAAGTAGTAGATAGGAACGCGGATGTTTGTCCACTGACCATATTCCTTTTTCTCGCGCCACATACCTTCGGCAATTTGATTGGCCTTTTGTATCGTACCGCACTCATTGGCATCCAATGCCAAACGGATGTCACTTTCCTCATTGGTTTGACTGACGCTAGAGCAGTCACCGTTCTTGGCTTTGTATTTCTCTCCTTTGGCTGTGCCTGACCATGCGTAGTAAAGGAGGTAGAAGTCTTCGTTAACTACGTGAGGACCTGTACGCTTAATCCACACCGACATGGTATCAGGACGATATTCGAAGTCAATACCACCCGAAGTACCAGCAGTGGCAGTACCTGTGTTTAAGCCGCTAATATAACTCCAAGGTTTACCTAAGGAGAAATAACCAGGAGATGTTTCTGTAATACTCACAGCTCCTACTTCTGTATCTTTGACCATCAAAGAATAGGAACCAGAGTGGCCAGCTTCGCGGTGAGCTAGATTGAAGTTGAATCCTGCTTGGCTGATATTGCTGACGTACCAACTTTTAGGTTGTTCATCACCATCAAACTTATCGCCACTCCAGTCTTCAAAACTTGGGTTAGGCACTTGTTGTGCGTGCATGAATGTACTATTGACTAACAGCCCAATGAGCGTAAGCAATAGTGTAAAGTAAAATTTTTTCATAAATTATGTTGTTTATTAATATTTTCGTGTCAAATATTCATTTTTTTAAGATTTATACAATAAAATAAGCGCATATAAATCCAAAATACGCTGCAAAATTAATATAAGTATTTGGAATATGCAAATTTAACGCGTGTGTATGCACGCGATTATTAATGAAAGACACTTTTTTCTAAAGAAAAGGAATGTTTTGGGTATCGGATATCGGGTATTGGATACTGGATATCGGGTATGGGTTATAGGCGGTTAAACTGACCGTTGGATACTTGAAAGACAGATGCCAGATGTGGCATCATATCTAACATATGGGTTAGGTGCTGGCGGTCGGTGTCGGTGATGAAGATCTGTCCGAACTGTTCGCTGCTCACTAAGCGAACAATGCGCTCTACACGTTCGGCGTCCAATTTGTCGAAGATATCGTCCAATAATAAGATGGGTTTGCCAAGAAAAATGGCTTGCCCTAGTTTCATTGCCAAGAGGAAGGACTTCTGTTGTCCCTGGCTGCCAACACGCTTGAGGGGATAGTTGCCGAGACGCATCTCCAGTTCATCTTTGTGGATGCCCTGCGTGGTCCATCCGACTATGAGGTCGCGTTGGCGTGTACGTGAGAAGGCTTCCTGCAAGTCGCGCTCTTGCAACTGCGATGTATATAGTAGCGACACTTGTTCGCTGTCGCCCGAAATGGCAGCATACATCTCTTGAAACGCAGGTACAAAGCGTTGGATAAAGTCAGTGCGCTGCTCATAAATATATAAGGCATGCTCAACCATTTGCATCTCAATAACTTCGAAGAGTTCGGTCGGGGCTTGCTGAGGACGATCCTCGTATTGCTTGAGCAGGGCGTTACGCTGTTTGAGCAGTGTGTTGTATTGCATGAGATGCTCCAGATATGCTTTGTCGTACTGCGAAATGACGCCATCCATGAATCGCCTACGCTCATCGCTACCCTCGCTGATGAGTTCGCTGTCTTGCGGGCTGACCATGACCAGCGGAATGAGTCCGATATGTTCGATGAGGCGTTTGTAGTCTTTCTTGCCGCGGCGGAATTGCTTCTTCACTCCGCGTTTGATACCGCACGAGATGACTTCTTCTTCCGCAGCGTGGTCAAAGATATAGCGCCCTTGAATCATGGCCATGTCCTCGTCGTGCGTAATATTCTGACTGTCAATTGTATTGTAGGCGGATTTGGTGAAGCTGAGGTAGTAGATGGCATCCAGCAGGTTGGTTTTGCCTTGACCATTGAGCCCTACAAAACAGTTGAGTTTATCCGAGAAACGAAGTGTCGCTTCTCGGATATTCTTGTAGTTGATTATGCTGATTTCGTTTAATATCATGGTAGATATTTAAACATACAAATTCACATCTTCTGCTGTGATAGTATCGCCCGATAAAATAATCAAACGCTCTACTACATTGCGCAGTTCGCGAATGTTACCAGGCCAATGATGTTGTTGCAGCGCTTGGATGGCCTCCTCCGTGATGGATTTGGTTTTCCATCCCTGTTCGGCACATATGAGTTGAATGAAGTGGTTGACCAACAGCGGGATATCTTCTTTTCGGTCTTTCAGATCAGGCACTTGAATCGGGATGACGTTGAGGCGGTGGAAGAGGTCTTCGCGGAAGTTGCCTTTCTCAATCTCTTGTTTTAGATTCTTGTTGGTGGCGGCAAGCACGCGCACGTTAACCTTGATGGTTTTGTCACTACCCACACGTGTGATTTCGTTCTCTTGCAAGGCGCGCAGCACTTTTGTTTGTGCGGAGAGGCTCATGTCGCCAATTTCGTCGAGGAAGAGTGTTCCTCCGTCGGCTTGCTCGAACTTACCTGCACGGTCTTTGACTGCGCCTGTAAAGCTGCCTTTCATATGACCAAAAAGTTCGCTTTCAATCAGTTCGCTGGGGATAGCGGCGCAATTGACCTCTACCATTGCTGCATTGGCGCGTTGGCTGTTCTCGTGAATGAGGTGCGCTACGACTTCTTTGCCTGTGCCATTGGAACCTGTGATAAGTACGCGTGCTTCTGTGGGGGCAACCTTGTCTATTATTGCACGCACGCGAGCAATGGCAGCGCTCTCACCTATCATCTGATTGCGTTTGCCCACTTTCTTGCGTAGTACTTTGGTTTCCTGGACGAGAGATTTGTGATCAATAGCGTGTTTGGTGGTTACTAGTAATCGGTTGAGATCCAGTGGCTTTTGTATGAAGTCGAAGGCTCCTCCTTTCAGCGATTCTACGGCTGTATCCACAGAACCATGACCCGTAATCACCACTACGGGAGCTTCTTCGGAGTTCTGTTGAGCCATGCCTTCATGATAGGCTTGCAGAAACTCCATTCCGTCCATCTCGGGCATCTTGATGTCGGTGAAAATGAGGTCAAAAGCGTTGCCTAATGCACGCTCTAAACCGATACGACCATTCTCGGCTACCTCCACTGTGTAGCCCTCAAATTCCAAAATCTCCTTGAGCGTGTTGCGTATGGCGCGCTCGTCGTCTATTACAAGAATTCTAGCCATAAATTTGCATAATTTTGCGCAAAGGTACTGCTTTTTTACAGAAAAAACAAATTTTTTTTGTATATATCATAGAAAAGTGGTAACTTTGCAGGGTAATTTGAGAAATAATTAAAATACATTAATAAAAAATTATGCTTATGAAAAAAATTACTCTTTTCTTGAGTGCAATGCTCTTCTCTGTGATGAGTTTTGCTGGTGTTATTACCTTTACTCCAGGAGAATTTGATGCTCTTGAGAGTTCAAAATTTGATGTAGAGAAGGATGGTGTTACCTTGAGTTGCTCAAGTGGTACCATTACTGCGGATCAATTTCGTTTCTTTAAGTCACAAACATTGACCGTTTCATCTACAGCAGGCAATATCACCTCCATTGAGTTTACCTGTACAGCAGCCAATGATACCAAATATGGTCCTGGTAGTTTTGGTGCGCTTGATGGATATACTTATGCTGATAAAGTAGGTACTTGGACAGGTAGCGCAGCTTCTGTAACTTTCTCTACTACCAACAACCAAGTGCGTGCTACTCAGGTGGTAGTGACGATTGACGGCGAAGGTGGTGGCGAGACACCTGATACCCCTGATACTCCAGACACCCCAGATACTCCAGATACTCCTGATACTCCAGAAGAGCCTGAAGAGCCAGTAGTAGGCGGCATGGATGGTTATACAAAGGTGACCAATGCTGCTAGTTTGGTGGCTGGTGACAAAGTAGTGTTGTATTGCGATGATGCACAAGTAGGTGTTACAGGTTGGAATGGTAGTAAAGATGCTACCGTAGCTGAGACTGGTTGGGTTGAGTACGTAGTAGAAGTTGCTGATGGCGGTTTCTATCTTAAGGATGGCGATCAATATATTACAGGTGCAGAGTCTGCTAACCACTTTAAGTATGGTGAAAAGGCTGTCTGTGGTGTAAGCGATGCAGGTGTGTTGGCATGTGGAACAAAATTCTTGTATAAGAATGGCGATTACTATCGTATGTACACCGATAAGTCAACTAATAGTGCTTACAAACCATTCTATGTATATAAAGCAGGTGCGGGTAGCGGCGAGATACCTGATACTCCTGATACTCCAGATACCCCGGATACACCTGACACCCCAGACACTCCAGAAGGAGATACTGTAGAAATCAAGGGTCTAGTTTATGCGGATGCATACTACTATGAGTATGACGGCGTAGCATATTATGATATTGATATGTACAAGGATATTGATACGGATACATACGAATATACTTATCCAGAAGTGTATGTGTCACTTGAGGCAAAAAGCAAAACGGCTCTCAATGGCACATATGATGTATGGTATGCAGGTTATTGGAAAAGTGTAAACGATTCTGTAGAAATCAATGAAGAAACACCCGGTACAGTAACTATCAAGAACACAGATAACGAAGGTAACTACTCTATCTCTGGTTCATTCGTAGGCACTGATGGCAAGACATATACCTTCAATGATGTAGTAAATGTATGGGCATTTGACTATGACAACTTAGAGGAGATTACCTTATCAGAAGACGGTGAAACCCCTGACACTCCAGATACCCCTGATACTCCTGACACTCCAGATACTCCAGTAGCAGGTACTGTGACCTTCGATGCGGACGTAGATAAAGGTAATGCTTCATTGGATGCTGCTAACCAAACTCCTTATTCTGTTTCTAAAGAGGGTGTTACTCTTGATGTAACAAAGGGTATCATTGGTACTTATAACAATGAGAACCACTATCGCGTTTACAAGAACGAGTCACTCACGATTACTTCTACCGTAGGTAATATCGTTAAGGTAGAGTTTACATGTACCGCAAACGATGAAGAGAAGTATGGCCCTGGCTGCTTCACTTGGAATACTGGCGATTACACCTATTCAGGTGCTGTAGGAACATGGACAGGATCTGCTAATGAGGTAGTATTTACCGCATCAACTAACCAAGTTCGTGCTTCTCAAATCGTAGTTACATTGGCTACTGAAACTACTGGCGTAGAGAATGTAACTACCGTTGAGATTCCTGTGAAGGTAATGCAAAATGGTCAGTTGATGATTATTAGCGGCGAGAACGTTTACAATATACTTGGTGCACAAGTAAAGTAATCTTCATCTGATAAAATGATAATAGGCTACCAGTCCGGTAGCCTATTTTTTGTGGCTGTAGCTCGCTACAGTATAGTGTTCAGTGGATCATATGCTATTGTTTATAGGGTATTGATCTCTTTGAATCGAACTTGCTCGCGGCTAAAGCGGAACTCTACTGGGCAGTAGCGAACGCCTCTCTCGTTGGTGACTGGTGCACCCCAAAATAGATAGGCGTGTTCGCCGCGGCGAACGAATGCGCCTTGCTCTTTCCACTCGTCGTAGGTGTGAAACTCCGCATCTACCAGATTATAACATTCGCGCAATAGCTGATTGCATGTGTACTTAGTACGACCTGCGGCTTTGGCCATTTCGATTAAGCCATCGGTAATGGTGCGGAGATGCATGCGATAGTTTTGCATACGGCTGGGTTGAATCTCGGTGATGTGTTGGGTTGGGGTGGTGAGTGCATTCACCTTGTTGTTGGTTGTCATAATAGTAATAATTAAAAAGTGAATAGTAGTTGTGATTTATTTATATCGGCTATCCGATGTCTCTTACAGGGGTTACACGTGTTGTGAGAGGATTTGCATCCAAATCAGAATAGTGTACATATTGCTAAAAAACTCTTTTGCATTGGTCTGCAGGTCTTTTTGATTGAAGTTAAATTCCAGTTGCATAGTCGTTGATATTTAGTAGTTAATAATTAATATTTAGTGGTTCATTTCTGAAATCTGGTGCAAAGGTACTACTGCAAACTGACAAAACATGTCATAAGCTGTGAAAAAAAACAAAAAAAGTGCATTTTTTTGCACTTTTTTGTTTTTTGTGTGGCAGCTTCGCTGCGGTTATGTCACTTTGTGGGGTTGTGCGCTTTGGCGGCGGGGGATTACTGGCAATACATCTGGTATGCTTTTTCTGCTTCTTGGCGAAAGAATTGGACCAGTTCTTCTGGTTCTCTAACGCGAATGTCGGTGCCGTGCGTGCGCAGCTCTTGGATAAAGTCAAAGGTGGGGGCTACGAAATACTCAAAGAATGTATTTCCTTGGAATTGGCGCACTTCTTTTTGGGAGGCATGCAGAGGGAGTAGTCGTAGGAACTTAGCCGACTTTTGGGTGGCTTCGATGATGATTTTAGTGGGCTTTTGGTCGCGGAAGACACCATAATATGGAGCAAAGAACTCTTTAGCATTAAAGTCGTTTGGGTAGTCAAATTGAAGGTCTGTAGGACGCATATCACTTACACGATCCAACGCGTAGATGCGTGTTTCGTTGGGATGTGTAGAGGGACAACCTGCTACATACCAACGCTGTTTGAACACCTTTAGGCAGTAAGGCGATAGGATAAGTTCGTATTGTTTATCTTGATGAAAACTATGGTAAGTAAAGCATAGTTGATTGCGTTGTTTGATAGCATCTACAATCAAACTCAAGTATTGTGTGCCCTCAGGAATATCCTCGTAGAGAATACACTCATTCATCTCTTGTGCCTGATCCATCATGGAATGGACTGCCATCGCGTTGAGCAACCATTTGCGAGTAAAGCCTCCTGATATGTCATCTTTGTTGTCGATATAGTAATAGTTTTGACTTCTGTTGCAGCGAATCTCGACATCAAAAATCTCTTGAATCTCCTCTTTATAGCGATGAAATTTGCGCTCTGGGAACTCTTGTTCTTGATTGTCATTGTAGCGGCAGTTTGCCCAGCGACGATTGATGTCCTCGCGGGTAAGACGCCCCGAAGCAATTGTGTCAATCAACCAAAAATAAACATTTACTTGATGTGCTGCCATAATCTTTTAGTTTAGAGAACGCTCGTAAGCGAGCTACTGTTTAGTGTTTATAGATTAGCATTTCGCAATTCTTGCAGTCGAACTCCAAGGAGAGGATAGTGCCATTCTGCAAACGAAGATAGCGTGGTTCGTTTGCCATGGGGCTAATCTTTCTGCAATGCCCTAACTCGTAGAGTATGCAATACTTACAAGTCATCAGCGGTTTACTATTTGTCGAGTTACTATTTACCATTGATTGTTTCTCTTCTCCATTGATTGAGTTGGCTGATGGGGATGAAATAGGGGAACTCGTTGTTACACTTTTTCCCGTCTGCCATAATAGTTATGCTGTGGGCGATGAAATCAGTGTCGCCGAGTTTGCTCAGTTGTTGATGTATGGTTTGTAATGCACGCTCAGGGTTGCTGGCGACTTGATGCTCTGCTTCAAACAATGCGCTATTATTTCCTATCGTAATACGGAATCCCTCTGCTATTGCTTCAAAGCGTATGTTTATAGGAATACGCCTTACTGCATTTAGTGTATGTACAAATGCTGTGTCGGAATTGCGATATAGAATTGTATTTCGCTGAATGTCAACTAATTGGTTGGCATAAATCCATTCTCCCTCAACGCGATTGATGGCGAATCCTTTATCTGCGAAGCACAAACCATCGCCGTTGTGCAAAACAATGTGGGGTAATAATTGTATCTTTATCGCTTTGCCACGCACTTCAATGACTTTGCCGATTTTCTCGCCTGTGGATTTAGGCGTTGCCCAGTTCGCCATGTTTGGTGTGCGCCCATGCAAGAAATAGTCCGTCTGTCCGCGATGGAAAGTCTTGGCTGGGGTGGGCGTAAAATCGTATTGATAGATAGACGGGGTAGAAGCATGTCGCAGTACAGGGCTACTATCAATCAGTTGGTCAAGTAGTTGGCGGTAGTAAGCAACGATATTGGTCACATAATCGCGATCCTTTAGGCGTCCTTCAATCTTAAAGGTGGTCACGCCTGCTTCTATCATTTCGGCAAGATGAAGACTGCGGTCCATATCTTGCAAGGATAGCAAATAGCGTTGGTGGATTGGTTTGCCATTATTGTCCAGAATTTCGTTGCCGTCTTTGTCCAGTAGGTCGTAGCGTTGACGGCAGGGCTGTGCGCAGCAACCGCGATTGGCACTGCGATTCATCAATGTTTCCGACAAATAGCATCGTCCACTATAGCTCACGCACAATGCTCCGTGTATGAAGGCTTCGAGTTCAATATCTGGTATAGCATTGTGAATATCAGCTATTTGATGCAATGATAGTTCCCGCGCAAGTACGATTCGGCGGAAGCCTATTTGCTGCAAACGAAGCACATGTTCTGCTGTACGATTGTCGCATTGCGTGGAGGCGTGCAGACGAATGGGAGGTAGATCGTAGTCTAATAACTTCAGGTCTTGAATGATGAGTGCATCTACTCCTATATTATACAGTTCGTGTGCGAGCGCACACGCGCGGGGATATTCATATTCGTGGAGTAGGGTATTGAGGGTGACTAATACTTGCACACCAAACCGATGCGCATACTCAACCAAGGTCGCAATGTCCTCCAACGAGTTGCCAGCAGCTTGGCGTGCTCCAAACTCGGGCGCACCAATATACACCGCATCGGCACCCGCTTGGATGGCAGCTTTTCCTACTTCTAAATCGCGAGCAGGAGCCAATAACGATATTTTACACTCTTCCGTTTTCACCTTTCAGTTTTCCGTTTTCACCTTTCACCTTAGCATATTGCTGAGTTCATACATGACAATACCAGCCGTGACACTCACATTGAGTGAGTGCTTAGTGCCATATTGTGGAATCTCAATGCATCCGTTGGCAGCATCTACAACCTCTTGTTGTACACCAAACACTTCGTGTCCCATGATGATAGCAATCTTTTGCCCCTTAGGTAATTGCAGATCGCCGAGTATAGTGGAGCCATGCGCTTGCTCAATAGCGTAAACGGTGTATCCGTCTGCTTGTAATGTCTTCACAGCATCGAGGGTTTGTGCAAAATAGCGCCAATCCACCGTCTGCTCTGCACCGAGAGCCGTCTTGTGTATCTCGTTGTTGGGTGGGCAGCAGCATATGCCGCATAGCCATACACCTTGCAGACAAAACGCATCTGCGGTACGAAAGACAGCTCCGATATTATGTTGGCTGCGGACATTATCCAGCACCACGATGAGTGGCACTTTCTTCGCTTCATGGAATGCCTCTGGGGTGAGGCGGTTCATCTCTTGTATTGTGGTCTTTTGCATGATTTATTCTTTGGTAAAAAGGAATGGCAGACAAATGGTAATAAGTTGTTTTTCGGGTTCTATATTGACAATAAAATCTTCGTGCAAAGGAATCAGTTGCTTGCTGTTTAGCGTGACGAGGGTATTGATGGTTGTTTCGTCCACATCGGTGATTGTTCCAAGTTCGCCTTGATCGGTGTCTAAGACACGATACCCCAATAGACTTTGCCAGGTGGGCATCATTTCCTCGTCTTCGTTCATGTCTGTGATGAGCATATATGCTTGGAAACCAATTAGTTGTTGTGCTGCTTGTTCGTCGGTGATGTGGTCCAGTTGGAAGATAAGCGAGTCGCTTCCTTTGCCTCGCCAATCAAGTACTCGAAACGGAACGAGGATATTGTTGATGCTTAGGATAAGGAATGTGGCATCGGCATTATCCCAATACTCATTACTGGTAAGGCATTGTATCTCACCGCGTTTGCCGTGCGTGCGGGTAATGCGCCCAATGGATATGACTTGCTCGTTGGTAATCATGTTTTATGATTCGAATGTGTTATTGAACTTGTTCTATTTTTTGCTGTGCTACATATACGATATACGCTTCCGTAGTATAACCCATTTGTTGGAGCAATAGGGCATAATTGCGCAACTGCTCTTGATATTGCTTTTTGTGTTCTTGTCCGAACTTATAATCAATGATGATGGCAGTGCCTTGGTGAATGATTACGCGGTCTGGACGCAGTGTGTTACCAGTAGTGGTGAGGATATCATGCTCATTCAGTACTTTGCATGGCTGAGTGAACCACCACTCTTTTCCTTCTTTCTGTAGTAGTGTTCGGAGTTCTTGCAATTGTTGTTGCAAAACAACTTGTTGTGCAGCGGTAATACGCCCCTCCAATAACATTCGTTGTAATGTATTATTGGCATCTGCCCATGTGGTAATCGCAGCTAACCATTCGTGCATCAGAATACCCAAATTTATGGTATCCAATGGGGTTTCATCTGAAAAGTCATCTTCTGCGCGGCTGCGCAAAACAAGGCGATTGCCGATAGGCGAGGATATGTATTCCGCCTCTCGTGTGTTGTTTTGGTCTGGGACGGATGGCTCTACTGTTGATTCAGCATCGGCTTGGGTGTAGGTATAAATATTCTCTTCGTTGCTAAGCAATGAGTCTTCTGCTATCACTTGGTCATAGAGGTAGGAGAGCAGATGACTAATCTTGCTAATCTGTGGCTTGTTATCTTTGGTGGTGGTGTACATCTGTCCGTAGGCGTATAGACGCATCTTCGGACGGGTGAATGCCACATATGTTAGGTTGAGATTGTCTATATATTGCGATATAATCTCGTTGATATACTCTTTTTTGAAATGCGTTTTGAGGAGCTTGGAGGAGAGAGGAACAGCCACGAGTGGCATTTGGTTGAACGGTTCGGTTTGTGGTTGACACCAGAATATCTCGCCCATGTGTGTGCGCTGAATATCCCAGTTGAGGAAGGGCAGCATGACGACATCGAACTCCAATCCCTTAGAACTATGAATAGTTAGGATACGTATAGCATTGACGACGGGTGAGGAAGGTATAGTGGCTTTAGCTGCTTTTTTCTCCCAGTACTCCAGGAAGGCGTCTATATCGGATACGCGCTTCTGGGTGAATTGATACACTTGATCTTGGAAGGCGGTCAGATAGGGTAGTGCACCTGCTTGTTGAGGTAATTGCAACAGGCTGATGAGTTGTTGCACGGCCTCGTAGAGTGGCAGAGTGAATGCCTGATGAATAGCGGCTGCTTGTTCCTCCGTGAATGGTGCATGCAGGGTGTGTATGGCGTACTGAACGACCTCATTATTGGGCTGTACATGGTGTTGCATGAGTGCCACAAGTAGTTGCACGGCGGGATGCGACTGGATACGCATACCTTCTGCGGATTCTACAGGATAACCTCTCTCAATGAGGTAGCGCGCCAGCAGTTCTGCATCATTACCTCGGCGTACCAGCATGGCAATATTGTTCCACTCCCAACCTTCTTGCTTGAGGGCTTGCAACTGCTGGTCCACCGCCTGCAATGTTTGTTGGATGAGTTCTTCGTTTTTGGCATCGATGAACTGCAATTGAAATACTCCTGGATAGTCTTTCTGTTCCTCTTGATGGATTGCCTCAGTGTGGTAAATGGACATCGCCATTTGTGCCAAAGGTGACTCCTCGTTCCAGCCCTCGTTAGTAAAATATGTGGCTACCCATTTGGCATATTCGCCAATGAGCTGTTCGTTCTCTTGTATCAGCAGTTTGGCGCTACGCCAGTTGTCTATCATTGGCGGCTGCTGTACGTTGGCAAATTCGCTATGTACGCCATTGAGCAGTTTCCAATCTGAATTACGCCAGCGATAGATACTCTGCTTGACATCTCCCACTATCAGGTTGTCGCAACCCTTGCTCTCTGCTTCGTTGATGAGAGGGTAGAAGTTCTGCCATTGCAGCGAACTGGTATCTTGAAACTCATCAATCATAAAGTGGTGCAAGTATTGCCCCATCCGTTCGTATATGAAGGGTGTCTCTTGTCCGTCAATCACATCATGAATGAGCATATTGACATCGGAGATAGGCACACGCCCTATTTGTCGGTTGGTTGTGCTTACCTGGTCTGCGACATCTTGCAGTAGTCCGATGGTGTAGAGATGTTGTGAAATGGCAGTGGCGGTATAATAATCAATCATCTCCGTATCGAAGATATTCGCCATCTCTTGGTAGAGCGGACTGAGATGCATCTCGTATAGCGAGAGAATAGCAGCTTGTTGTGCCTTAGTTGTCTTGCTTTTTAGGCATAGAGATTCAGGTTGTTCCAGTACCTTGAGAAAGGTCTTGTTGAGTCCTTTATCTATAATCTCCTGAGCAGGTTTACGAAACGCAGATACGGCATCTGCTTTGATACCCTCGTATGAGTCTATTAGGGGAAGAGCTTTGCGTTGGATGGCAACGATTTTCTTCTCAGTATTGGTGATTATGTTCGAGAGTAGTGCTTGATATTGCTTGATGTTTTCCTTGTTTTTGAAGAACTCTTGTAGTTGCCCGATATGTCGTTTGACTTCTTCCTTATTGAGTTGCTTTGAGAAATCGCTAATGTTGCGGTGCAGATTCCCGTTGGCATTGTCGTCCATATTGTGCTTCGCAAAATCGGTAATCCACGAAATAATATTGGTGTTGCCTTCTTGCTGCTGGCGAATGCGACGGAAGATGTCGTCTACGGCTTGTTGTACCACTTCATCTCCGTCCAGCGCAATGTCATAAGTGGTAGATAGTCCCAAGTCTAATGCAAACGTGCGTATTACCTGCTGGAAGAATCCATCAATGGTGGATACGGAGAAGTGGTTATAGTCTTTGAGTATGGCAATGAGCAGTTGCCGCGCTTGGTTTTGCAGGGTAGGGGTGTCAAGGTTGAAATGCTGCAGTAAATCGTTGTAGAAGGGGGAATCTTCGGGCGATGTAGATAGGGTGTATAATGCTTTCAGTATGCGCTCTTTCATCTCGGCTGTAGCTTTCTTGGTAAAGGTGACAGCTAAGATACGGCTGTGGGGCATCCACTGATCACGACGTTTTTGATAGTCGCGAAACAGCATCACGAGATATTCCCGTGTGAGCGTATGTGTCTTGCCGCTACCTGCCGATGCTTTGTAAATACTGAGCATGTATTATTAGTTGATGATATGCAGTTGTGCTCCTGTTGCCATATTACGGTAGGAAGCATGATATAGTTTGAGTGGCTCATCGGTTATACCTTTGGTTGGATTACCTATGCCAAAACTGATATCATATTCTTCTCCGCAAGTTTCGCATATTGCGTAGAAACCATCAATCGTCAATGGTCTGGTACGTTGTACGCAGAAAGGGCAACACAAGTCTGCTGCGTGATAGGCTTCATCCATGCCAATCCATATCAATAGTCCTGCATAGCCGATATAATTTTCGAGAAATTTCTTTTCTGTCACTGTCATTGTTTGAAAACCGTTGGCTATCACGAAATGTGGATGCTCGCGAGTAATATAAACGGTATAATTAACAGGCATGTTTGGGACAGAGCTCTTGCGATTTACATTTTCGCAAGCAGATAATAGCAGGAGTACAATAAGAAGAAATCCAATACGTTTCATCAGTTTACACTATGTAGATACACACGAAAAATCAGCGTACTATAAGGTGGGATAAATGATGAGGTCCCCTCTGTGCCCATAGCTGTTGCACCGTATCCTAAATCGTAAGGGATATAAAATTCGTATTCACTGAATTTATTCATTTTCTTTAGTCCTTCTGCAAATCCAGCAACGAAATTGCTTACATAGAACGACTTAGGGTCGTCCTCTGAATAGGTGTATTGATCAAATGGATAGTCATATACATCGCCATTGATTAACCATCCTTTGTAATCAATAATTACTTCCTTGGCATTGTCAGGTCGTGGACCCAATTCTAGCCCAGGCTCAATACACTTGTATTGCAATCCCGTTGGGGTAGTTATCACGCCTTCCTTATTTGCATTTTGTGCTAACCATAATTCATTTTGCAATTTCCAGTCTAACCAATTCTCTTGTTTACAGCCACATACTAGTGTTGCAATCAGCAACAAGCTGAATATTTGAGTCGTTTTCATATCTTATAAATTTTCAAAATTCTTTATTATTGTGCTAACCATAATCCTGGATTGAGAATAGAACGATCCTTATATATTTGGAAGTATAGTTCTGTTTTGTTATCTTCTGCTGTATTTGTGGCAATTTCTCCAATGGCTTGTTTCGGCTTGAGTTTGTCACCTTGTTTTACGTGAATTTTTTTCAACGGTGAATATACAGAACGATAGTTTCCGTGCTGTACAATGACAGCATAATTGCCATTGATTTGTGCGCAACTAGTAACTTCTCCTTCGTATATTGCACGTGCTTGTGCGCCGCTAACAGTTTGTAGATAGATACCTTTGTTATTGACGGTTACGTGTTCATGTACGGGGTGCTGGTGCTTACCGAAGAAACCGCTGATAAATCCTTTTTCCACGGGCCACGGTAGTCGTCCTTGGTTAGCTTCGAAGCCGCCTGCAATGAGTTGTTGTTCTTTGGTGAGTGTAGTGGTTGTGCGTACTTGTTTGGCAATCAGGTCTTCGATTTGCTTGTTGAGTGCATCCACTTTTTTCTGTTGTTCCTTTTGTTTGGCGAGAAGGTTCTTCTCTTCTTGTTTGAGCGATTTGAGCATGTCTTTTTGCTTGCGTTCGTCGCGTGTGAGTTTATCCTGTTCGCGTTTTTGTGATTTTAGGGCAGTTGAACGGTCGTTTTTTCGATCTTCTAACAGCGAATTTTGTATATCAATATTTGTTTGTAGTGATTCAATTTTTTTAATTTGTTCTTTTCTATAAGCCGCAAACTGCTGCATGTATTGTACGCGTCGAATAAGTTGTTGAAAATTCTCTGCTGAGAGTAAGAAAAGCAATGGCGATTGTTGCATGTCGGCATAATGTGTTTCGCGAATCAATCGTGCATAATCCTGTTTGCAAGCTTCTAGTTCTTTTTGCAGTGCAGTACGTTGTTGGCGAAGTGTGGTCATCTCTCCGTTGAGAGTGTTGATTTCCTTTTGAATATTTTTAATCAGTTTTTTTCGTGTTTTGATATCATTATTCAGCAGATTGAGTTTGTTTTCTGTAGCGGTCTCATTCTGCTTAGTTTGCTTTAGCATTTTTGCTGTTTCTTCGAGTTGTTGCTGCAACTCACGTTGCTGCTTCTGCAGCTCTTTTACGTTTTGTGCTGTTATAGGCATTGCCAGCATGCACATGAGATATATAATGATGCGATATTTCATAGCGGTAATATGGTTTGTAAATTAACTTGCTTGAATTTATGGGTATTAGTACGTTTAGGGGCCTGCAATGTATTATATTCTCGATTGGAGTATTTGCATGTGATTTTTAATTGGTGTTTGCCCGAACGAAATTCTTTGCTAATACTTTTCTGTTGTTTGGTTGATATGGGTAAATTACAAAACTCCTCTAATAGGTGATATGAGACATGGGGATGTATGATTCGATTGATACTGGAATAGTCCATGACAGCGTATCTTTTATTCATCTTATCGAAAATCCAGATACTATCATGATTAGCTTCAATACGCACCATTTCAATGCCCAACATAGGTTGCATGGAAAGTGTAATGAGTTCATCGTGCCAATTTCGCATGGTGCATCCAATGGAATATTGGTGTTGGTCTAGTTGCAACGTTAGTTGTGCACGCTGCGTCATGGTATTGTAGCGTGTCGTTGTCCTCTTGCTAACCGAACAGGCAGTCAGGAGGATGGTGGTAATGAGGAGAGAGAATATGATACGGGGAGTTATTTGCATTTCTTAGTTACCTCTTTATAGTGTGAAAGAATTTCTTTGTCAACTTTGTTGGCACTACATTGTATTGCGCGTTCAAGATAGAAAAGGGCAGAAGCGCAGTCGCCTAATTTGTACATAATCCATCCGTAGGTGTCCAAGTAGATAGGATTGCTGGGGTCTCGCAAGATGGTCATTCGAGATAGTTGTTCTGCGCGTAGCAGGTTTTTATTACTAATGACCATATTCCATGCTAGATTATTGATTATTACTATATTGCGAGGGTCTATTTTGAGCACTGCCTCGTAGGCCTCAATCATTTTAGCAGGTGGTTGTTGTGTTTGCTCATAGAGTTGCATTCGAAAGACTTGAAACTGATGGTTGTCAGGTTCCATTTCCAAAAAACGTTCTATCTCGTAGATGGCTTGTTGATTATTTTTCATTGCTGCGTTGAGGCGATAGCGCTGCATGGCACTCATCTCGTTGTAACCATTGATAGAGTCTAATTGATCTTGTACATTAAGAGCTTTTTGATATTGCTCTAGCATGATATACGCTCGTTGGAGAATATTATGTAGTTCTTCATCTTTTGTGTTGTTTTTTGCTAAGGTTTCTAGTTGTTTGATAGCTTGTTGGTGTTTCTTTTTATTATCGCTTTTGAGCATCAATACAATATGGTTATACCAATATTCGTTGGGGTCTAATTCGTAGGCTCGACGAAAAAAGTTTGCAGAGGCCACCATATTACTATCCATTCTGGCGTATAACCCCATATAGTTGTTGACGGTCGCGTCATAGGGATAAAGTTCGTAACAAAATTCTACAACGGGTCGCGCCAATTCTATTTGTTCGCTTTGTATCAAACGTTGTGCCTCGTAGAAGTAGTAAAGGAATTGCTGTTGTTCTTCTATGCTGAGTGTATCTGTATTTGTGGGGGCTGCGCACAACCAACCTGACGTCGTCCCTCCAAACCACGCGCATAACAATAATATGAAAGTCCTTTTTCTCACTAATTATTTCACTCCGCTATGTCCAAACCCACCTGCTCCGCGTTCAGTCTCACCGAGTATTGCCACTTCTTCCAGTTCGGGTTGTTCGTGTTTGGCTATGACCATTTGGCATATGCGTTCACCAGGTTCTATTGTTTGTGGCTCGTTGCTCAGGTTGATAAGTATCACACCGATCTCGCCGCGATAGTCGGCATCAATAGTACCAGGAGTGTTTAACACGGTCAGTCCGCGTTTGAGTGCCAGTCCGCTGCGCGGACGGATCTGCGCCTCGTAGCCTACTGGTAGTTCGATGTATAGTCCTGTTGGCAGTAGCTTGCGCTCTAAGGGTTGTAGTGTGATGGCTTCTGCCATGTGGCAACGAATATCCATACCTGCGGCTTGTGCGCTTTCGTAGCGAGGCAATGGGTTATTGCTTTTGTTGATAATTTTTATAGTCATAACTCAAAATTCATAATTCATAATTAAAATCGCTTTTTCACCAGCACTTTCAGTCCTTCTTCTATGACTTTGATGTGCAGTTCTCCGTCCATTTGTGTAGGTGAACCATCTATGTGTATTGGGCTTGTCTCGTTTTCGCGTGTCAGGTGTACTTCTTTTGCGCGAATGGTGTTCACATGTAGGTTTTCGTCAAGAGTTTTGGTGAATAGCTGCCATAGGAATTCGGGGGCTTTTGCGATAGGAAGCTTATTGATGATGGCGATGTCCATTACCCCGTCTTGTATGCTGGCTTTTGGGGCTATGTAGGCATCGTTTCCCCATTGGCTTGCGTTGGCAAAGTTGATGAGGAATGCTTTGGTTTCGATGTCTATGCCGTCGCCTACGAGGTGATAATTATCGGACTTGTAGTTGAATATATCTTTGGTTATTGTTTGCAGGTATCCTTTGAGTCCTCTTTCGCTTTGCTCGAAGTCTTGTGCTACTTGTGCGTCAAAGCCTATTCCGCAGGTGGCGAAGAAGGGTATATCGTTCACGGTGCAGTAATCCACTTTGATGACTTCGCTGTTGTTGAGCATTTCTACAGCTCGGTTCATGCGTGTTGAGATGTCCAAGTGCCGTGCGAATCCGTTTCCACTTCCGTTGGGTACGATGCCGAGGGCGGTGTTTGTGCCAGCTACTCCGCTTGCCACTTCATTCACTGTTCCGTCTCCGCCTACGGCAATTACGGCGTAGTACTCTTGCATAGCGAATTGTTGTGCCAGTTGGGTAGCATGTCCAGCGTATTCGGTAGTTACTACGATGGGTGAGAACTGTTCGTTGTCTAACAGGTCGCGCAGCAGTTTGGTCAAGCGATTTTTGGTTTTTGTTCCGCCTGTCCCCGCGGTTGGATTGATGATAAATGCAATATTTTTCATTGTGATGTTTTTTCGCTTTTTTAGTTTTTTTCGTTTTTACTTTTCTCTTGGGCGTTAATCTCCAATTACGCTGCAAAGGTACAAAAAAAAACTGAACTATCCAAATTTATTTGACTAAATAGTCAAAATATACTATAATCTGCAAAAAATGTAAAATGTAAATTGTCATGTCATAAATTTTTACTACCTTTGTATGTCGAATTGTAAATAGTCAAATTGTAAATCATACCATGTTCACACTATCCGACTTGGCGCAACTTGAAGCGCGTGGCATTTCTGTAGAGAAAGCCGAAAAGCAACTCCAGTCTTTTGCTACTGGTTTTCCTGAATTAGATATTGTTTCTGCTGCTTCAGTAGGAAACGGAGTACTTAATCCCACCGAAGAGGAGATTGATGCCTATGTCAAAGCGTGGCAAGATTACCTTGATGAGGGACATACGGTCTTGAAGTTTGTGCCTGCCAGCGGTGCGGCCAGCCGTATGTTTAAGAACCTCTTTGAGTATCTGGAAGATGGCAAAAAGACCGATTTCATCGAGAAATTCTTGTCGGAAAAAGAGCGCTTTGCGTTCGGTCCTCAACTCGCTGGGCTGGATGAGCAATCCGCTGTTAGTCACTTGCTCAAAGATATGAACTATGGCAATCTGCCAAAGGGCTTGCTTCTCTTCCACTCTTACGAAGATGGTCCTCGCACCCCTGCTTTGGAGCACTTGGTGGAGGGCGCGATGTATGCATCGTCGAAGGGCGAAGTGAATATTCATTTCACAGTGAGCCACGAGCATCTGCCTCTTTTCCAAGCACATATCGCTGAGTATCAAGCTGCCTATGAGGCAAAACTGGGAGTGAAGTTCCATGTTTCGTACTCCGAGCAAAAACCTTCTACCGACACCCTTGCAGCTAACCCTGATGGCACGCCATTCCGCACAGAGGATGGCAAGTTGCTTTTCCGTCCGGGTGGACACGGCGCACTCATCGAGAACCTCAACGAGCAATCGGCGGACATCATTTTTATCAAGAATATCGACAATGTGGTGCCCGACCGCCTCAAAGGCGACACCGTGCGCTATAAACAACTGTTGGCGGGTGTGCTGGTGACTGAGCAAAAGAAAGTGTTTGCCAAGCTCCAAGACCCTAACCTCACACCCGAAGAGAAAGCCAAACTGCAACGCCCACTGCGCGTGTGTGGTGTGGTGAAGAACACGGGCGAACCAGGTGGTGGTCCATTCCTCGTGCGCGAGGAGGATGGCACTATCTCTTGCCAAATCCTGGAGTCAAGCCAAATCAGTGACCCTGCACTCATGCAACAAGCCACCCACTTCAACCCTGTGGATCTGGTTTGCGCCACCCGCGATGCTGAGGGCAAATCATATCATTTGCCAGACTTTGTGGACGAGAAGACGGGCTTTATCTCGCATAAGTCCAAAGACGGTAAGGAACTGTTGGCATTGGAGTTACCAGGATTATGGAATGGTGCTATGAGCCGTTGGAATACCATCTTCGTAGAGGTACCTGTCAGCACTTTCAACCCTGTGAAGACAGTCAACGACCTCCTCCGTTCCGAACATCAATGAATTCAAAATTAATGAGAGCATATTTCTTTGACATGGATGGGGTGTTGTTTAATTCAATGCCCCATCATGCTATTGCATGGGAGGAGGTGATGAAGGAGCATGATTTGCCCTTCACCGCCTACGATTGTTATCTCAACGAAGGGCGTACGGGCGAATCGGTGATTCGTGAAGCCATGTGGAAAGCACGCAATCGCGATGCTACGCCCGATGAAATCAAGCAAATCTACACAGAGAAGTCCGAACGGTTTAATCTGTTAGCACAGCAAGCAGGTGGAACGGTGGTTGTTGACGGCGTAGCAGAGGTGCTGCGCTATGTGCAATCTACTGGCAGTCAGATTTGGGTGGTCACAGGCAGCGGCATGCGCAGTCTGTTGGATAACCTCAACAATGCGCTGCCGCCTGTTTTTCAGCGCGATAGAATGATAACTGCCTTCGATGTCACACACGGCAAACCCGACCCCGAACCCTACCTGAAAGCGTGGGAGCGCTCTGGACTGCAGAAAGAGCAATGCTTTGTCATTGAGAACGCACCCTTGGGTATCCGTTCGGGTAAAGCAGCGGGACTGACTGTCTATGCGGTGAATACGGGTATTCTTACGCGCGAAGACTTAGCCCAAGCGGACCAAGTCTTCGATTCAATGGCGGAACTGCTGGAGTTCCTAAAACAGTAAGGTCTATTCCTTAAAGAATTTCCCCACACGATTTCCTACTTGCACGATGTACATGCCTGCGGGTAGTCCTTGCACGGGTAGGGTGGTGACGGCGCCATCCACTGCGTGTGTCATCACTATCTTGCCGTGTGCGTCATATACCAGAATACGCTCGGATTCATCGGCATTATTCATAAACACATTCAGATACGCCTCCGCGGGGTTAGGGTAGAGCATCAATGCCAAGCGTTCCTCTGAAGGCACATTCTCCACATCTACGCTATTCTTGTCTTTGAAACTGATAGGTTGGGTGCATGTCTCGCCAAACACATTGGTGATGAACGCGCGCACATACGAACCCTGATAACCTGCATAAGAGAATGTATTGCCAATACCCACCACGGTGCTGCGGGTAGATGATGCCGCGCTGGAGGTCTTGTCGGTAGCATAAATCCAATGCACCAGTCCGTCGGCTTCGATTGTGATAGTCTGCTGGGTCTCGTTCACTGTGATACCTCTGATGCGTGGCGCTTTGCCCTCGCCTGTACCTGCTGGCTCGTAGCAGAAGTAACTTTCACCCTTGCGCATGGCGTCTTTCAGTTCGTCGGTGGTGAGGTCTTTCATGAGCATGTAGTTGTAGTTGCGGAAGAGTTGGTCGTTGTTGTGTGCATCGTCGCATGAGTAGCCATAGACTGGGCGCTGAGGCATGGTGCGCTGCAAGATTTGATCCCACAAGATACGGTCATTAGGACGGCGGTTGCCTTGGTTATATACCTCCAATCCAATCAGAGAGGGGAAAGTCTGGAAGTTGTTGGCATGCCAACCCGGACCGTCTTTCTGTGTCTCGCTGTAGGTGTTGTCAATGCTCCAGTATTGTCCTGGGTGGTTGATGATTTGCATACCGCCGAGGGCGTAGGTGTAGGCGTAGGACTCTTGCAAGGAAGCAAACTCCTGTCCTTGACGACCCGTGAAGAAATCGTTGTGGTGGTTGAATTGTCCACCCGTACGCTCGCTCCAACTGTTGGTGTTATCCTTGCTGAGCTCATTGCCAGGTACAGCCAACATACCCAATGTAGCAGGGTCGCGCGCAGGCACGGTAGTCATATATTGTGGGAACAACTCCCATGGATAAGGGTTGTAGTCGTGGTCAGTCAGAGAGAGAATCTTATACCCCGCTGCATGGTATTTGTCCACGACATAGGCAGTCGTAAAGCCGTCGCTGGCATCGTTGGACTGGGTGGTGTGGGTATGGAAATTGCTCTTGTATTGGTTCACTGTCGCCCAATCAATCTCGGCGTATGGGTTGTTGGCTATAGCAGGGACGATGGTCTTTCCGTCCACCACCTTGACATATACTGCGCGGTGCGCTTTGGTGGTTGTGCCGTTGAGTTCGATGTCCAAATAGAAACCGTAGATACCACTTTCAGGCGATGAAATCGTATAAAACTCTTCGCCGTTGCTGCCTTTGCTGAGGGTGATAGCAGAGGAAGGTTGGTTGTTGTGATTCATGCGGAATGAGACATTGTAGCCATTCTTGTTGGCGATCTTCACGGACATCTTCACAGGAGTGCCTGGGTGCACGACAGCAGGCTCTACCTTGAAGTATTCCAAGTCAATATCCGAACTGCCCCATGCAGTCTCCTCTACCGTAAGTTGGTTGGTCAGATAGGAGTAATGGACGGTGGCTTTGAGGCAGTTGGCTGATACGCTTGTGCTAACCAATTCGCCCATGTCGCTACCCGAGTTCACGCTGCCGTAATGCACGGAAACGGTCTTGTCATCGGTGAGGGAGATAGTCGCCGAGAGTTCGTAGTTGCTGCCCTTGGTCATGGTGGTGCCATTGACCTTGAAGTGGTCAGCCGATGCCGCCGATTGCTCGTAACTGCCGTCTGCAAAGACAGCCACGCGTTGCCATGAAGTGGTCTTGCGCGAGTCTTTGAAACCAATATCTTTAGGCGAAGTCATTAGCAATTCGCCGTCGCAGTTGCTTCCGCTATTGAGGTTCCAGTAGTAGGAGTATTTCTTGTTGTCCACGGGAATCTCCTTGACCAATACCTGTGCAGGGGTGGCTGTCTTGCCGTCTTTATAGAAATTGCCCTTTTGCGTAGGTGTGCCGTCGCATGTGAGCGAGGTAGTGCCTTCGCCCTTCATAAAGTACCAAGTAATATCTGCATTATTCATGGATTTTTGTACAGATTTCTTGGAAGTATTGCTCATATACACAGGTTCTTCAGTCAATACCTCTCCAAATACAGATCCCCAAGTACGGTCATCGTGTTCGCCTTCTACTTCGTAATTAGAAACGACATAATTTTTATTGAACAGCCACGAACTATAATACTCAATTTCATCGGTTATCCAATCGGTATCAGCAGATGTTTGTACGAAAGCAAAGCGTATATCGGTTGGCGTAAGCCTCTCGTTCTCGATGAAACCGCGCATTTCGTATTTATTATACCAAAAAGCAGGAGAGAACATCACACACTTTCCGAACAAGTTGGGGTGCTGCATGGTGGCATAGAAAGCAAAGAGTCCTGCTACATCGGCACCCATAATGGTGCAGGCGGATTTGTTCGATGAAATCGCGTATTTTTGTTCAAAGGCAGGCTTGAAGTCCTCTACAAAGCTTTTGAGGAAGGCATCCGCTTTGCCTGTACCCGCGAACTCCGCATTTGCCCAAGGAGTGAACTCGGGCAGTTGAGCATAGATGACTGCGATAACACCTACCTCTGTGCCATTCTTCTCCAATTCTTCCACCGTTTCGGCTACGCCCCATGAGTCGGAATAGAGGATACGGTCGCCCATCTCGGTGTCGGAACCTGCATCGCGATAGCGTTGGTGACGACCGAACATATAGGTGACGGGGTATTGCTTGGTCTTGTCGTAGTGGGTAGGTAAGAGAATTTGAACGGGATAAGTGTTGCCTGCAATCGTCCAGTTTTCTACGATTCCAACGGGTGCATAGGTGTTTCGCCATCGTGCTACAATGTCGGGATTGCCAACGGTCTTGCGGTTGGTTACTTCGCCATCGGATGCGGTGACTTCCACATATTTCCAATCGGGTCCGCAGATGTATTTGTATCCCTCGGACGCGCTAATATCGGCGGTGGTGATACCAGGGATAGTTACGGTGAATTGGTCTTTTCCTGCCACTTTGTCCATGCTGACAGCCGCCCCAGCCGCCCAACTACTGAGTTCGGGCAGTGCGCCTACGACATAGCAATATTTGGTGCCACTGGGCACATTCACGGTGAAAGTAACATCGGCTTTTACGAAAGGGACTGCCATCAAAATGCCAATCAAGAAAAGGGAGAATCGTTGTTTCATAGGTATAATCGTTGTGTTTATACTAAAAATAGTTCTTGAGGATAATCTATTTGCACAAGAAACAGGCCTTCGGCAGGGGCAGAGTCGCCTGCGGCGGAGCGGTTGTGCTTCGTTATGACCTCTGCAAACTGCTCCTTAGTCATCTTGCCACGACCAACCTCAAACAGTGTTCCCACCACCGCACGCACCATATTACGCAGAAAACGGTCGGCAGCAATCGTAAACACTGCATGACCATTGCCCAGTTCACGCCACTCCGCATGCGTGAGGTCGCAGATAGTCGTCTTGACATCTGTATTCGTGCGGCAGAATGAAGCAAAATCCTGTTTGCCAATCAACAACTGAGCCGCTTCGTTCATAGCCGCGAAGTTCAGCCCTGGGCGTACACGCGTGGCTTGCTGGCAAAGGAATGGATCTTTGTGATCCACCACATGATATTCATATGTGCGGCGCACAGCAGAGAACCGCGCATGCGCATCGTCCGTCACGGGATAAAGGTCAAAAATAGCGATGGAATCGGGCAAAATGCCGTTTAAGCGGAAACATATATGACCGGCATCCGGCATCTGGAAACCAATATCAAAATGCGCATACATCTCGCGGGCATGGACACCTGCATCGGTGCGACCAGCGAAAGTGAGCGGAACCTCCTCGCGGAAAATCATAGCCAACGCCTGCTCCATCGTCTCCTGAACAGTAATGCCATTGGGCTGGCGTTGCGAACCGTGAAAAGCGGTGCCATCGTATGCAAAACGGATGAAATAACGCATATTGTGTTTAGTGAACGCTCGCAAGCGAGCTACTGTTTAGTGTTTAGTGATGAACGATTGGATTTGCTGATTGATTTCGGGGGAGAGTTTTTTTACCCATGCCACGGCACAACCGCCACCCATCAGCACAACGGTTCGAAGAAGACTACTAATCCATATATTATTGATAGGCACATATTTGAGCCAAAGGAAATTCAAATTCAGAATCACCACAATCAGCAACAGAATCTTCAGATGCTGGCGCGTGAAAGTAGGAGTTTTGAGTGTCAATCGCACCGTCAGCACAATCAACACGAAATAGATCGCATACGATATGAGGTTGCTAACCGCTGCACCCTCCATGCCAAAATGAGGGATAAGGTGATTATTCAGCAAGATAGATGTGATGGTTAGGATAAACGAAAACAACAAAGAGAAAGCATAGAATCGGGAATAATTGAGTGCCGAAGAGGTAAACGAACAAACGGCAATAATGAGTTGGCTGGTGCCTAACATCAGCACCACTTGGCGAGCCGCAGCATAGGTTTCGCCGTTCGGAAGGATATGGAAAATAAGGTCGATATTGAGCCAAATAGCACACAGAATCATGCCACCAACGAGCAACAAGGTACTGCTGACCTGTTGCATAAGATGGGCAGTCTCGCGCTGGTCGTTCTCCTTGATAGCCGTTGCCAACTGAGGCGAAGCAATAGCCACCACCGAACGATACGGGATACTGACCATCACCGCGATATAAGTAGCAATGGCGAAGATACCCGTGTAATTTAGTCCCATTTCAGCGGTGATGAAGAACGAGGAGAGGGTAGGGGCAAGCACGCTGGCAACTGCAGAAACGAGTAGAAAACCAGTATAAAGGATATACTGACGAACCAGCGAACGATGCTCACGCAGGAACTGCATATCAGGGCGCAACGACACCTCTCCCAATGAGAATAGGTAGCCCATATTGCAGAGCATTGCCACCGCATAGACAGCGCAAAGCGCTATCACGAAACCGTTGATATTCAGGCACTCAAAGGCATAGAGCAGATAGACCACAAGCAACCCGATACGGGTAATGAGTTCGCGCACCGCGCGAGGAACCACGATATGCATACGCACATTGGCGTTGGTCTCGAAAATGGTCTGATAGAGCATGAAGAATGCCATGGGTAGCACCATATAGTAGTACTCCACAAAGAGGGGCGACTTCTCGCCAAACCAACGGCTCAGTGGCTCGTGGCATGCACAATAAATAGCGGTGAATAGGGCAAAACCTACGAGTGGCACAATCAGCGTCCAGAAGAAAAATCCGTGGTCAGAGAGTTGTGTAGAGTTGTTTAGCGGTTGTGTAGAGTGGTGTAGCGTTGTTTTTTCTGTGGAAGACAATTCTAAACTATTCTGCACCATTCTACACGATTCAACACTATGCTTAAAGTGCGGATAAAAGCGGATAATAGAGGACGATGTACCCAATTGGGCTAGTCCGATAAAGAGGGTAGCAGCATCAACCAACACGCGTGCCAGACCAATCTCCTCCGCCGAGAGAAAGCGCGTCAGCACGAAGAAGGTAGTAACAAAGCCCACCGCCACCCCAAGATAGGTGACGATGGTGCCTTGAATACTCTGTTTGGCGATGATGCCCATGATATTACTTCTCGATACCGAGCAATTCTACCTCGAAAATGAGAGTAGAGTATGGAGGAATAGAACCAGCTTGTTGCTCGCCATAGCCCAACTCTTGTGGGATATAGAAGCGGAACTTACTGCCCACAGGCATGAGTTGTACGCCTTCAGTCCAACCCTTGATGACTTGGTTCAAGCCGAATACGATAGGTTCGCCACGCTCTACGCTGCTGTCAAACACAGTACCATCGATGAGGGTACCGTGGTAGTGTACCTTAACGCGGTCGGTAGCAGCAGGTTTCTTGCCGCGACCCATCTTGATGACTTCATATTGGAGACCGCTCTCGGTGGTAGTTACGCCCTCTTTGAGTGCGTTCTCAGCCAAGAACTTCTCGCCATCCTCTTTTACATTGCCGTACTTGATGGTGTTCATGGTGTTTTGGATATACTCGCCTGCTTGTTCGCCAGTCATGGTGGTGTCACCGAGCAAACCATTGATGAAACCTTGCTTGATAAGCACGAAATCAGTAGCCAACGATGGCTCGCCAATGAGACCTTGTGCCTCTTGGTCCTTGATGTTCTTACCGATTTGCTCACCCATGTTCACGATTTGTGGGTTCTTGACGGTGCTCTTCAGACCTTTGTTGATGTTGGTAATGAGGTCTTTGGTCATTTGACCTGTAGAGTCCATGAGCAATACATAGCGAGCAATCTCGTCACCGTTGAGGTAGCCGAAAGCATAGTTGATACTGTCGTTTTGGGTGTTGAGCGCGATGGTTTGCACCTTATACACGCACTTGCCTTTTACCACTTTGCCTGGCTCAATGCTGTCGTTGAGAACAGAGGCATTTTGGTATTGTGTTTGGAAGTAATTGCGTGCGTCGTCTGCCTTCATCACGGTGGTGTCATGACGCAAACCGTTTACCAAACCTTGGAAGAAAATCTTTTGGTTGATAGCCCATGCTGGGTTGTCTGCCAAACCTGTTTTCTCTGCATTCTTGATAGCTTGACCGATGTTGCGACCGATGTTGCCTGCCTCGCTCAACTCCTCAATAGCGCCGTCGTAACCGCGTTGGAGAGCGTCGATGAACTCGGTGATAGTCTCCATAGAAGAGTCATTGCGGAGTTGATACATCTTCATTTGTGCACCATTCACCACACCCAAGGCGTAGTTCATACTGTCGTTTTGGTTGGTGAGGGCTACCTTTTGTACTTGATAGGTGTTGCCACACGAAATCATTGCCATTGCAGCAATGAGGATAATAGCTACTTTTTTCATTGTTAATTGTTTATTTAGTTGATTGTTATTCGATTCCGAGCAACTCTACAGTGAAAATGAGGGCTGCGTATGGTGGGATATTTGCACCTGCACCGCGCTCGCCGTATGCCAATTGGTATGGCAAGTAGAGTTTGTATTTGCTGCCGATAGACATGAGTTGCAGACCCTCTGTCCAACCTTTGATGACTTGGTTGAGACCAAAAGTGATGCTCTCACCGCGTTTGTAACTGCTGTCGAAGACAGTGCCGTCGATGAGGGTACCCTCGTAGTGTACGCGCACTTTGTCGGTGGCTTTAGGTTTTTGACCGATAGTTGCCTCAAGCACCTCGTATTGCAAGCCACTCTCTGTGACTTTCACGCCTTCGCGCTTAGCGTTCTCTGCGAGGAATGCCTCGCCTGCAGCTTTGGCTTCGCCTGCAATCTTTTGCTCCAACTCGCTGAAGAACTTACCCAACACTTGTTGTGCCTCTTGGTAAGAGATCTGTGGTTGGTTCTTCTCCAGTACATCCTTGATACCTGCTGCCAAATCGGCATATTCGAGGGAAGTAACACCACTTCCCATTAAGTTTTGACCCATGCTCAGGCCAATTGCATAACTGATTTTGTCCATGTTTGTATTGTTTAGTATTGTTTAGCGGTTGTTTAGAATTGTTTAGTTTGTTAGTTGATTCATACGGGTGATGTATTTGCCGATGATATCGAACTCGAGGTTGACTTGCGTACCCACTTCGATATACTTGAAGTTGGTATTATCGTGGGTGTAAGGAATGATGCATACGCTGACATACCCTTTGCCATCCACCACATCGGGTTCGCATACGGTCAGGCTCACGCCGTTGATACTCACCGACCCTTTATCCACGCAGAAATAGCCGCGCATAGCCATTTCGCGGGTGCTCTCGTACTCAAAGCGGTAGTACCAGCTGCCCTCTGTCTCTCGGACCTCTATGCAGCGGGCGGTCTGATCCACATGCCCTTGTACGATATGTCCGTCCAAGCGTTCGCCGAGCAGCATACTGCGCTCCAAGTTCACCCAATCGCCTTCTTTCGCTTCGCCGAGATTGGTGCGGTTGAGGGTCTCTTGCATAGCGGTCACGGTATAGAGGTCGCCTTCCATCTTCACCACAGTGAGGCACACACCATTGTGCGCGATAGACTGGTCAATCTTCAGTGGCTCGCCGTATGGGTTGCGCAGGGTGAAGTGCTTATTGGTTTGTTCTTGCTCAATCTTCACGATTTGAGCCATTGTTTCTACTATTCCTGAAAACATATGTTATTTTTTCTTTATGAGTGTCCGTCCGTCCAAACGATAGAACAGTGCACAATATATAATAAGGAGTATAGTGCCTATACCCATTTTTGTCCATTCGTTGATTGGCAAGAAGTGTGCCAAAGCGTAGTATCCTGCCAAAATGGCGACAACAATGCCTGTATATATGCCAATTCGGCGCAAATCGTAGGGTATCTCTAAGTGTTTGCGGCCCACGATATAAGAGAGCGTCATCAGCACAAAGAAACATACGGTACTACTTGCCGCGGAAGCCATATAGCCAATGCGTGGCACGAAGATGGCTTGCAGGGCAAAGGTAATCACTACGCCAATCAGCGAGAAGTATGCACCCCATTGCGTTTTGTCGGTTAGTTTGTACCAGAAACTGAGATTGAAATATACGCCTTGGAAGATGTATGTCCACAGCACCACAGGTACAATCTTCAGTCCCTCCCAGTAGGAAGGAGCGATGATAAACTTCAGTAGGTCAAGGTAGATAATCATCCCCAGCAGAATCATGTAGGAGAAGATGATGTAGTATTTCATCGCATCGGCGTATGCCTCTACGGATTTTTTGTCTTTGTGCTTGGCAAAAACGAACGGCTCGTAGGCATAGCGGAAGGCTTGCGTAAACATCATCATCACCATCGCCACCTTGAAGCACGCACCATAGATACCCAACTGCGCTTGTGCATCGGCTCCGTCGTAGAAGAAGGGGAACAGGATTCTATCCAGTGTCTGGTTCATGATACCGCATACACCCAAGACCAGCAATGGCAAGGAGTAGCGCAGCATCTGTTTGAGAAGATGCCATGAAAACCATTTTGAACCACTCTGAACAGGCACCGTAGGTGTCGCTGAATCATCCTGAACCGCACGAAACCCTTCCACCACCGAAGGCAATAGGCAGAGCGTTTGTATGCCAGTCGCCAAGATGTTCGCCACAAATACATATCCTACGCCGTAGTCAGGGTTATACCACGATGATATGATTGCCCAGTCTTGAATCTCAGGACAAAGCACCAAGAAGAATAGGTTGAGTACAATATTCAGGAATACAAACAGCAGTTTCAGTGCAGCAAACTGAAATGGGCGTTTCTTGTAGCGCAGGTATGCAAAGGGAATACTGGCAAACGCATCCATTGCTACCACGATACCCAGCAGTGCAATAAACTCACTATGAGACGGATAGCCCAATGCGTTGGCTATTGGCACTTGCCACACCACACAGGCTACGGCAAAGAGCAATGAGGTGGTGAATAGCGTAAGGAGTGTCGTTGTATAGACCGTTTGGGCGTTCTCTCCCTCTTTGTTGGCAAAGCGGAAGAAACCCGTTTCCATGCCGTAGGTGAGTATCACCAAGAGTAGGGCAGTCCACGCATAGAGGTTGGTTACGATACCATAGTCGGACTGCTGTTGCAGCACATAGGTGTATAGGGGTACGAGCAGCCAGTTGAGGAACTTGCCCACAATAGATGAAACGCCATAAATGGCGGTTTCTTTGGCGAGAATTTTCATTTGTAGATTGCTGCTCATGTTGCTTCTGTAGCCATAAGGGCATATTTCGCTGCAAAGGTACAAAAAAAACTGCAGATATGCAAGTGTCTTGAGCGAAAATTTATTTTCTGAATCTAAACATCTGTTTGTGCATGGATTGTATAGAGGAACTATATCCTTAGAAGAATTGCGAAAAATTTGCTGTCAATTACGCACAATACACGCACTATTCACGCACAATACACGGACAATATACGCACAATAAGCGTACAATTCTGGGCACTTTACTGGCGGCTAGCTTCTGCTTCGTAAGCAGCAAATGGGAAAATCAAACAGGCAGTTCCGTCCATTGTGGGTTCGTTGGTAGAATAGTCATTCGTGGAGTCGTGATACACCATCACATTGGGTTGATAGCGCATATAATTAATACCGCCTTCCATGTTCACGCCACGCAGACTATTGAAGATGCCTTGGTACACGGGGCCATCCACCAGTCCACCGGTTGTATTACCGATCTTCTCGCTAATCATAAACGAGTGAGGCTGAGTAGGATAGCACTTAGCTCCAGGCAATTCCACAATCATACATACGCCCCAAGGATTGCAGCCTAGCAACCAATCGCGCAAGGACGATTCCATGTCAATATAGGTCGAGTCGTTGGTCAATTGGCGATACAAGATACATTGGGTCAGCATAGCCGTTGTCAGGTTATTCGAGCACCAAATAGACGGAATACCATACAAGAAGGCCTGTTGTACGGGCTTACCGTTGATGGCACGCTGATAAACCATATCGATACCTTTCTTCAAATACTCTACAAACTCCTCACGCGAACGGTTCTTTGCCTCGTTAGCCAAACGATAGTGACCGATATTCACAAATGGATACCATTGGTAATGGCGAGCCGTATCGCTTCCCATCCAAGGGGTGGTAGGTTCTTTTCTACCATAGGAAACAGCCTCTTTGAGATAGGACTTATTATTCGTCTTACGATACAACTCGTATGCGCCTAACTCCATATCATCCACCCAGTTAGTTTCTTCGTAGATATAGGGCGAGCGAACAGAAGCCGTCTGGCTAAAACCTGGTTTGCGCACTCCCAAATCGTAGGCATCCTTGGCTTTCTCGCCTATACGCACTGCCAGTTCCGGATAGAATGGCGCCAGAATCTTGCTGCCCAACGCAAAACAGGACGCATACTTACCCACGATAGACGAAGTACCTGTCGAGATATTCATACCCTTGCCTTGCACCTGTGGCTCACCCGTGACAAAATAGACAGGACGACCATTATTCACCCCCCAACCATAATCCGCTTGGTCGTCTTTAGGAAAACGCATGCCGATATGGTCGCGGTCGTCGGCTAGTTGATTGTAGAACTCGCCAGGTTCAGGGTTCATACGGTTTAACCAATCCAAGCCCCAATGAATCTCGTCCACGATATCAGGAATACCATTTGCTCCTGGTGTACCATTGGTTTGGTACCTATCGCCAAATAGTTCAGGATATTGCTCATAAGCGAGCATCATCTGATAGATCGCATTGGCAGTCGTTGTCGCGTATTGCAAACAATCGCTAGCGTCATGCCAACCACCACGCACATCAATATGTTGCCCCGTCTTAGTTGGGTGGTAAATGATATACCCATCTTTCTGGTGGCAGCTATCTCCCATAAATGGATTCCATCCGCAGCGTTGCTGACGCATATAATTGAGAGGAAAGTCCGCTAAACCATCATATACATGCTTGCTAATGAGAAAACTATCTGACACTGCCTTGCCTATTTTGAGTTGATGCCATCCCTCCTCTTTTAGGTCCGAGAAATCGTATCGGGTATATTCCCATCGCCCACTATCGCCCGTCATGATAATCGCGAACTTCTTCGCTTCTGGCAGATAGCCAATCTGCGACACACGAATAATCTGTTCAGCCATTGCCAAACTGCTGATGCATAGAATGCTGAGAAGTAATTTTATACGCATAGTGGATATCAGTTGTACTAAAACCTATTCATTTAACCACTCCATAAAAGGAATAACTTGGATAGTGAGCCCTTTTTCTTCGATTATTTCCTTATGTTGGTAGGATATAATTTGCAATGTTTGGCATTTTAATTCACCAGCCACCTCAATCAGTGCGTCTATTTCACGGCGACGAGTTTTCTCGGAAGTCAAATCGTAACAAACTTGTATCAACCGTTCTACTTTTACGCCTTTACGAGTAACAAAATCCACCTCTTTGTCGTTGCGTGAACGGTAGTAGAATAGTGTATTTTCTGTATCGTACCCTTTGCGAATCAACTCGATAAACACTTGATTTTCTAGTAAACGTCCCAAATTATCGCTCAGATTAAAAGCCGTTGTACTCACAAATCCATTATCCACCACATATACTTTGCGGGCGGCTTTCTTCATGACTTTGAGTCTGTTGTTAAAGCGTTGCAAGTAGAAAAACAAGTATGGTTCATGCAGATAGTTCAAGAATTTTTGTGTAGTAGTCACGCTCTTTAGACCAAACTCTGTAGTTATATCATTGGCGGTTATTAGGTTGCAGAAGTTGGCCAACAGATATCCCGCCAAATTATATAAGCTTTCGGTATTGCGAATCTTATGGCGTTTTGCCACATCTTTCAGTAAGATAGAATCGTACAGAGTACTCAAATAACTCTGCGCCAAAGCACGTGTTTTTACAATCTCTGGGTAACCGCCCAAACGCAAATAGTCGTCTTGCAACGAGAGGACTTTTGCATGTTTTTCTGTAGGAATATTGGTAGGGTCAATGTCATACCATTGTAGCGTTTCAGGCAAACTAAATGGATACATTGCTATAGGGATGTAACGTCCAGTTAGTACTGTTGCCATTTCTTGGCTGAGCATGCGTGCGTTACTACCTGTGATGATGAGATTATATCCACGTCTATAGAGTGTTGTCACCCATAAATCCCAATTTGGTAAGTTTTGTACCTCATCTAGAAGTAGATATTGAAAATCAGGATATACATCATTCAGCGTTTGCATTACTACATCCTCGTTCCAATTGGTAAGTAATTGGTTGTCATCAAAGTTCAGGTAAGCAAAATTGGTGTTTTTTAGTGCTAATAATGCAAATACTGATTTTCCGACACGTCGTGGTCCTGTAATCAGCTTGATCATAGGACTTTGTAATAGTACATCTACTGGATAGATAGTTTGCCTGTTGATGTATGGCAAACTGAGTAATCGATCGCGCTCCTCGCGTTGGTGTAAGATGATATTTCTCATAGCGATTCTTTTTTATTAAGGTTAAGCATTAAATATGTTTCCCCTCAAAATCGCTGCAAAGGTAGTAATTTTATTCAATATATGCAAGTGTAATGGATAAAAAAGAGGAAATTTATCCATTATATCGCAAGATAGTGTATAAAATCTTATACAAGCCTCTATATAATATAGTAGTGCTGAATACTCAGCGTTTTGGTAATTTTGTGCATACATTTTGAAAATTTAGCAGTCAATAGGTAGTTATAGCAAGCGAGAAGTCCTGTGTTTACTGAGATTTCAAGTAAGTGTGTTTTTTGAAAAAAGTTTATAGGTGCTGAATATAGTGCTGAGTATTTACTTGTTTTTGTATACCCTTAGTATACCTTTGCTATAGGATGAGTAACATGGTTTGTTAGGCGACCTGAAGGATTGCGACGGAACGCACTCCGAGTGTGGAGAAGCCAATTGACTTTTGGCTTCGAAAAGGGAAGGCGGTCGGGGAGACCAAGCCGACCGAGACAAAGAGAAAAGTCCCCACTTTGAGGAATCAGCGCAAGCATAGAACTAATTAGGCGACCACTGTAGGACGAACTATAATAAATTTTTAACAAAAAAGTGCTTTTTATGCAAAAGTTGATACATATCCATCGATATATGGTCGATTAGATGTGACAACTGCAAATGCTTGACGAATGAGTTTGTTCGCTACTGCGATGATAGCAGATTTGCCCGATTTGCCGTTGGCTCGCAATCTATCATAAGTTTGTTTGCATGCAGTATTACACCGAAGCGAAGAGCAAGCAGCAAGATATAACTGACAGCGTAGATGAGTATCACCATTGCGATTAATATGACCTTTGATATTGACTGATGTACCTGATTGTTGGTAAGTAGGACATATCCCAAGAAAGCGTGATATCTGCTTTGCACTAGTAAAGTAAGTAAACCCTCCAGTGGCAACTATCAGCGCAGAAGCGAGAGTATTACCGATGCCTTTAATGGAAGTGAGCAAGTCCATTTGACGCTTAAACTCCTTATTGGAAAGATTCGTAATCTCTTCTTCCATTTTAGAGATTTGTTTGTGTAAAAACTTAATAGTTTGCTCTACTGCTACCTTACTTGTAGTATCTTGCTTAGGCAATACTGCCAACGACTGTTGCAGGTTTATCGTAGCTGCTAAGTGCTTTTTTAATTGGCGCAAAACAGTACGTTTTTGCTTTAGCAAAAGGATACTCTCTGATGGTATCTTGTATGGTGCTGGATTCATTTTCTCACCATATATGGCAATGAGTTTTGCATCGATCTCATCCGTTTTTGTAACACTCATCATTGCGCGAGAGAAATGCTTGATCTTCTGCGGATTCTCCATGCTGACAAGAATGCCTGCCTGTTGGAGTAGATAGAGCAAAAGCATGCTATAGTTACCAGTTGCTTCCATCACACAATGGCTCTCATCGGGAAGGGATTTAATAAACTGGCGCACACCCTTGGTGTCATTGTTGAAGGTTTTAGTGGTATAACCACTCTTGGTAGGATAAGCTGCTACGAACGAATCCTTACTGATGTCAATACCAATGTAAATCATAAAGTGTTATTTGAATTATTGCACTGATTAAACATCTTGCACATCTGAACACTATCGTTGCAAATACGGGGTCAATGCCCAACGAACTATCCAGTTTTTAGATGTAAAAGCATGGTGACCTAACGTCCTATAGGGGGTTGATACCAACATCTCTTCTGCCTTATTCCATACTTTAGATGTAAATCGACTGCAAAGATACTAAAAATATTTTAATATACAACATC
>JAXJWX010000007.1:0-3298 GCA_036307765.1 Paludibacteraceae bacterium
GAGGATGAGGTATCTGCTGCTGAGAGCCACTATACCAAACCAGAAGAGGTAGTAGATTTCGCTACTCGCACAGGTTGCGACTCACTCGCTATCTCTATCGGTACTAGCCACGGTGCATACAAGTTCACCCGCGAGCAATGTACTGTTGACCCACAAACAGGTAAGCTCGTTCCTCCTCCATTGGCATTTGATATTCTCGACGCTATCATGGAGCAACTCCCAGGTTTCCCAATCGTACTCCACGGTTCTTCTTCAGTTCCACAAGAGTATGTGGACATCATCAACCAATACGGTGGTAAATTGCCAGACGCAGTAGGTATTCCAGAGGAGCAACTCCGCAAGGCATCTGAGAGCGCAGTTTGCAAGATCAACATCGACTCTGACAGCCGTTTGGCTTTCACTGCTGCTGTTCGCAAAGTGTTCGCTACCAACCCAGGTGAGTTCGACCCACGTAAATACTGCGGTCCTGCTCGTGACTTGATGACCGAGCTCTACAAGCACAAAATTATCAACGTATTGGGTTCAAACGGTAAAGCAGAGTAATCATGGCTCTTCCATTTATGACAGCCGCTGAGGCTGCTCAATTAGTACCTCACGGAGCAATATGCGGCATGGGTGGTTTCACCCCTGCTGGCGCTCCAAAGGATGTTCCTTCTGCTATCGCTGCGATGGCTGAGGCACTCCATGCTGAGGGCAAACCATATAAGATTGGTATGTACACTGGCGCCTCTACTGGCGACAGCTGCGACGGTGCACTCGCTCGTGCTCACGCTATCGAGTTCCGTACCCCATACCAAGGTAACAAAGACCTCCGCACCGAGCTTAATGCACAAGGTGCACACTACTACGATATGCACCTCTCTGAGTTGGCGCAAGATCTCCGCTACGGCTTTATGCCAAAGCCAGACTTCGCTATCGTTGAGGCTTGCGAGGTAGTAGAGAAGGGTGACCAAGTAGAGATCGTTCTCACCGCAGGTGTAGGTAACGTACCTACTTTCTGCCGCTTGGCTGACAAGGTTATCGTAGAGCTTAACGAAGCTATGCCTGCTGCTATGCGTGGCATGCACGATATCTACGAGCCAGCTGACCCACCTGTACGCCGCGAGATCCCTGTATATAGCGTTTCTGACCGCATCGGTGCAGACTGCGTGACTATCCCTGCAGAGAAACTTGTAGCCGTGGTGAAGACCAACCGTCCTAACGAGGTAGGTGGTTTCACTCCGCTGGATGAGACTACTGCTAAGATTGGTGCGAACGTAGCTTCTTTCCTCGAGAACGAGATGAAAGAAGGCCGTATCCCTGCATCTTTCTTGCCAATCCAATCAGGTGTAGGTAACATCGCTAACGCCGTACTCTACGCGTTGGGTGAGAATAAGAACATCCCTGCTTTTGAGATGTACACCGAGGTGATCCAAGACTCTGTAGTGGAATTGATGAACGCAGGTCGCGTGAAGTTTGCTAGTGGTTGCTCATTGACTATTGGTTCTGACAAGCTCCAAGAGATTCTTGACAACCTCGATTTCTTCCGTGATAAACTCGTTCTCCGTCCACAAGAGATTAGTAACAACCCAGAGGTGGCTCGTCGTCTTGGTTTGATTACCATCAACACTGCTCTCGAGGCAGATATCTTTGGTAACATCAACTCTACCCACGTTTGCGGTACCAAGATGATGAACGGTATTGGTGGTTCAGGCGACTTTACTCGCAACGCATACATCAGCATCTATACTACTCCTTCTACCGCTAAGGGTGGTGCTATCTCGGCTTTTGTGCCAATGGTTAGCCACCACGACCATAGCGAGCACTCTGTGAAGATCATCATCACCGAGCACGGCATTGCTGACTTGCGTGGTAAGAGCCCAATCCAACGTGCTCACGAGATCATTAACAACTGTGTGGATCCACAATACCGCCCAATGTTGAACGAGTACTTGGAGATGTCTAAGACCGCTCATACCCCTCACACCTTGAGCTGCGCATTGGCTATGCACGAGGAGTTCCTCAAGTCAGGCGACATGCGTAACACCAAGTGGGAGAATTATAAACGCTAAATTTCGTCCCTCCATTCTCTGTTCTTGAGATAGGATTAGGGATAGAATCACATACAAAAAGACTGTTTCATGGGAAGCAGTCTTTTTTGTATCTTCAGAACTTAATCTTGAAATACTGTAGGTGTTCTTTGTAATAATCTTGTGCGGTAAGACAGGTGTCGGTTAAGAATCCATTGATACGATCCCAGTTTTGGATACCTCTATAATAATATAGGCGCAAGTCCTCTGTGATAATAAATGGTACGATATTATTCTGCAAACATTGCCAGAAAATCAGCAAACGACCGATACGCCCATTCCCATCTTGAAAAGGGTGGATGCGCTCAAATTGCACATGAAAGTTCAAGACATCATCTAAATTTACTTGTTTCAGCTGATTGTATTCCGCAAGCAATTGCTTCATTTCTTTGTGTACTTCCTTGGGATCTGTAGTTCCCTCTCCGCCAACTTCATTCGCCAACTTTTTGTATTCACCCACCGCAAACCATTCTTTTTGACTATCTGATGTGTTGGTCTTCAATAGTTGATGCAGATGTTTGATATGTGTTTCTGTCAGTTTATCTGTGGCGTGGTCAATCACATAGTCGATACAACGAAAGTGGTTGACCGTTTCCATGATATCGTCTATGCGCGTGTTTTCTGTAGTTACTCCCAGGGTATTCGTTTCAAAAATATATCGCGTTTGTTCTTTGGTCAAGCGACTGCCTTCTATATGATTGGAATTGTAGGTCAGGTCAATTTGTGTGCGATGATAGATGCCACCTTTTAAGTGGCTACTCTTTTCTATACGGAGTTGTTGCAGTAGGGGAGATATTTTTTGTTTGCCTTTTTGGGGCAATGTGGCATCCGCAGGAATATTCCATGTTTTGCCTACTAATACGGCTCCTTCTATTTTACCAGAGGAGCAATAATTTCGTGTGGTACGTTCGCTGATACCGTATAGTTCAGCATATTGTGCGACAGATATAAAACTCATTATCGGCAAGTTTTTATTGAATTTTGCTGCAAAGGTAGTGTTTTTTGCCGATACCGGCAAGTTTTTATGTAAAAAAGTGTTGTTTATGCTGCATTTTAACCAGAAATCCCCTACAAGTTAGGCGACCACCATAGGACGAACTATAATAAATTTTTAACAAAAAAGTGCTTTTTATGCAAAAGTTGATACATATCCATCGATATATGGTCGATTAGATGTGACAACTGCAAATGCTTGACGAATGAGTTTGTTCGCTACTGCGATGATAGCA
>JAXJWX010000008.1:0-2701 GCA_036307765.1 Paludibacteraceae bacterium
GTAGCATGGCTAGTGCCATTGTGCTTAGGAGAATTTTTTTCATTGTATTAGGTGTTTTAGATGTATTACTTGGTTACTTCGACTTTCAATGAGTTTAAGCCCGTGTTGAGTTCTACGACTTGGTAGCCGTGTTTGGCGAGTTGCATAGCGGCATTTTTGCTTCTTCTACCTGAACGGCAGTAGAGAGCGATGGTTTTATCTTTTGGAAGCAGTTGCTCTGCTTTTTGTATAAAGTCGGCTTGTGTGACATCTATAAGCAACGCGCCAGGGATATGTCCTTGTGCATATTCGTTGGCTGTTCTTACATCTAGGCGTACAACGGTGGTATCTTCAATAATCTGCGCAAAAGTATCCGCATCCACCGAGCGGAAGTCTGCTGCTTTGCAACCTAAAAAACTCATCAGGCAGAGTAGGAAAGGGAAGGGTTTCATGATGTTATGGTAGTTATGCGTTTTTACTTGAGTAGGATATATGCAAGACTGGCGGCGCTGATGATGATCCATAGCAGGATACCTTGCAGCAAGGGGCGGATACCTACGGATTTGATGACATCAATAGATAGGGATGCTCCGATGAAGAACATCGTGATGATCAGTCCTTTGCGTGCAATACCTGCAATGAATTTACCTATCTCGGGATAGTCCACCAAAATATAGGTGTTGATGAGCATTGCGACGATAAAGAACAAGATAAACCAAGGGATACTGATTTTCTTGCCTTCGCTGCGGAATATGACAGAAGTGACCAACGCTAATGGAATAATCCACAAGGCACGGGTGAGTTTGATAGTAGTTGCTACTTGCAGTGCTTCTTCTCCATAAGCCGCTCCTGCGCCCACTACCGAACTAGTATCATGGATAGCAATAGCCGCCCATGTGCCGAACTCTTGTTGGGTGAGTCCTAACCAATGACCCAGAATAGGGAAAAGGAAAAGACCAATAGCGTTGAGAATAAACACCGTAGCTAATGCCATGGACATATCGGTGTCCTTGGCTTTGATGATAGGTCCTACCGCAGCGATAGCACTACCACCACAGATGGCTGTGCCCGAACTTATGAGGTAGGAAGTGTTACGGTTGAGTTTCAGTATTTTGCAACCGATAAACATGCCGATGAGCAGAGTGCCAACGACGGATATAATCGTAAAGAGCATACCCTCCTTACCCGATGCGAGTGAGGCTTGAAGGTTCATTCCAAAGCCCAAACCGATGACAGAGTATTGAAGGAGTTTTTTGGATATGTTCTTATTGAAAGTGGGGTAGGCTTGTCCGCAAAGTAGGGCGAAGACTAAGCCAATAAACAGTACCACAGGTGGAGTTACCCACATCGCAAGGAAACGGAGCGCAGGGATATAATCGCAAAGCAGGCACAGTGTGATAATGGATAGTAGAGCTATATATATATGTCGGTTGTATTGGCGCATTTTTATTGGGTAATAGTTATTGGGTATCGGTTATAGGTAAAGTGTCTGCCACTTCGCGGATGATGTCGCGGAGGCGAGCAGGGGTAAGGCGATCGAAACTCTCACGATTGGCTACAATGCCAATACCCGCCATCTCTACCGTGGCAGGAGAGAATAATATACGCTCTTCTTCGGGAGCGAAGAAACACATTGGACGGGATTCGCGGCGGAAGAAGATGACGGTATGGAACATACCGTTGTGTAGGGTGGTGTAGTGTTGTGTAGAGTGGTGTAGCGTTGTGTTTTCAGCGGACAATTCTACACTATTCTGCACCATGCTACACGATTCTACACTATCGCCATCTGGCGATGGTGTGTACCACGAAACGATATTCCAGCGAGGTTCGTATTCTTCGGCATGAGAGGCGCCTGCGGTCAAAGAGCCTGTTTGGCTGGCTTCCTCGGGGATAGTGCCCATAGCAAGCACGCGCTTGACGGCTGCCAAATGAGTTTTTAAATCCGTTTCTTGCACCAAGATAGCGTTGGCATAGTTGGTGGAGAAATGATCTTCTATTGGTAGGCTATGTCGAGGCACAGCTTGGAAATGCATATGGTCGGGGGCACTAGCTCCACACATAGGACCGTTGTAGAAAATAGTCATCTCGGGCAGTTCTTTTGCCAAGTGCAGCATTGACTCGAGGTGAGGCACTAGTTCTTGGCGTTCGTGTACGGACGACGAAACGGTGAAGTGCGGAGAGAAAATAGGGAAGGGGTTCACGCGAATATAATAGGTGTGCCCAGTAGGTGAATCCCAGTTGTGGGTGAGTTGGTGTTCCTCCACGCCATCGGGGCAGAGGAAACATGCTCGTTTTTGCAATGCTTCAGGGCTGACATCTGCCATCACGCTGCGCACGCGAGCGGGATTGAAAAACAATTTAGCGGGGAAGCCGTCGATGGTCATATCTTTGACTTCGACCTGAGATAAGGCTTGGTAATTAACGAATGCTCTCCCGTGAGAAGCAAGCTCACGGGAGAACATGTCGGATATTTGTTGAAAAAGTGTCAAAATATTTTAAAGTTTATAGTTTAAAGTTTATAGGCACGGAGTATGCGGCTCTGCCGCCCTCGCCTTTAACCTCTAACCTTTAATCTTTAACCTAATGATTACTTACTTTCGTTCATTTGGATACGTGCCTTCAACTCCCATGTACGGATACGATCTTTGTACAAGTGGTTGTTGTTCATGGTCACGATATCGCAGTTAGCATCAGAGTTGTCATCCCAACGACGGCAGTTATA
>JAXJWX010000009.1:0-4275 GCA_036307765.1 Paludibacteraceae bacterium
GTAGCATCAAGCTCAGGACGCTTAACCTCGAAGATGTTGATTTGCACATCTTGCTTGGTGATTTTCTTCAATTCCTCTTTCAATTTGTCAACCTCTTGTCCACCTTTACCGATGATAAAACCAGGGCGAGCGGTGCACACAGTTACAGTCACAAGTTTCAGAGTACGCTCGATAACGATACGAGAAATACTAGCCTCAGCCAAACGGGCATTCAGGTACTTGCGGATTTTGGTATCCTCAAGAATTGTATCTCCGTAGTTCTTGCCGCCAAACCAGTTGGAATCCCAACCACGTACAATACCAAGGCGGTTTGCTATTGGATTAATTTTTTGTCCCATTGTGTTAATTACTTAGCTTCGTTAGTATTCTTAGTATCTACAAAAATAGTCACATGGTTAGAGCGTTTGCGGATACGATAACCGCGACCTTGAGGAGCGGTCAACAGACGTTTGAGCATCATACCGCCATCTACCATGATATTACTTACATACAGAGTCTCTTGGTCTGCTTTCTTACCGGTCTTAACTTCCCAGTTAGCGATAGCAGATTTCAAAAGTTTCTCGAGGGCACGCGATGCCTCTTTGGTAGAGAAATGCAACGCACCCAGTGCACGGTTCACTTCCATTCCACGAATCATATCGGCAACAAGGCGCATTTTGCGTGGAGATGTAGGAACGTTATTAAGCTTAGCAAAGTATTGGCTCTTGCGAGCTTCTTTCATTGCTTCAGCTGCATTATGTTTTCTAGCACCCATTTTGAATTCTAAAATTTAATTGTTGTTTGATTTGATTCTTGGATTAACGGTTACCCGAGTGACCACGGAATGTGCGGGTAGGAGCGAACTCGCCCAACTTGTGACCCACCATATTCTCGGTTACATACACAGGGATGAACTTGTTACCATTATGAACTGCGATAGTATGACCTACGAAATCAGGAGAAATCATAGATGCACGGCTCCAAGTCTTAACAACATCTTTCTTGCCAGACTCATTCATAGCCAACACCTTATTCTCCAACTTAACGTTGATAAATGGTCCTTTTTTCAATGAACGACTCATAATTTCTCTTAATTTAATAGGTTATTTCTTTCTTCTTTCAATAATGTATTGGTTGCTCAAGTTCTTTGGAGCGCGTGTCTTGTAGCCCTTAGCTAACAAGCCCTTGCGTGAACGTGGGTGTCCACCAGATGCGCGGCCTTCACCACCACCCATTGGGTGATCTACTGGGTTCATTGCCACACCACGGTTGCGTGGACGACGTCCTAACCAACGGCTACGACCAGCCTTACCACTCTTCTCCAAAGCGTGGTCGCTATTGCCAACCACACCTACGGTTGCTTTACATGCAGAAAGCACCTTGCGCAATTCGCCTGAAGGCAATTTGATGATTGCATATTTATCTTCGCGAGAAGACAATTGTGCAAACACACCAGCCGAACGAACCATGCATGCACCTTGACCTGGACGGAGCTCAATGTTGTGAATGAGCGTACCAAGAGGCATGTTAGCCATTGGGAGAGCATTTCCTACTTCAGGAGCCACATCTGGACCTGAGATTACTGTTTGACCTACTTGCAAGCCATTAGGTGCAAGAATGTAACGTTTTTCGCCATCAGCATAGAACAAGAGTGCGATACGAGCACTACGGTTTGGATCGTACTCAATAGTTTTTACTGTAGCTGGTACACCATCTTTGTTACGTTTGAAGTCAATTACGCGATATTTCTGCTTGTGTCCACCACCGATGTAACGCATGGTCATTTTACCATTGTTGTTGCGACCACCAGTTTTGGTTTTACCGAACACAAGAGATTTCTCTGGTGCACTTGCGGTAATTGTGTCAAATGCGCCAATAATTTTGTGTCTTTGCCCCGGTGTAGAGGGTTTTAATTTACGTACAGCCATTTTTAGATATTGCTATAAAAATCAATTGTTTCACCTTCTTTCAATGTAACGATAGCTTTCTTGTAAGCAGCCTTCGCGCCACGGATCAAACCGCTCTTGGTGTAGCGTTGTTTGGTCTTTGGAGCTTGGATAAGGGTGTTTACATCCAAAACTTGTACATTGTACAATTCTTCTACTGCCTTCTTGATCTCTACCTTGTTGGCAGTACGAACTACCTGAAAACCATAACGGTTAAACTTTTCGCCTGCGGCGGTCATCTTCTCATTGACGATTGGTTTTAAAATAATTGCCATAGTTGTAACCTCCTTATGCTAAAGTTGCCTCAATTGCTGCTACTGCGCTCTCTACGAGAACTACAGCGCTTGAGTTCATGATTGCGTATGTATTCAGTTCATTAACAGTCACCACATTGGTGCGCTCGATATTGCTTGCTGACTTGAGCACGTTGTAGTTGTTCTCAGCCAATACGAACAATACTTTCTTACCTGCAACTTGAATGTTATTCATTACCTCGATCATTGCTTTGGTCTTTGGAGCCTCGAATTGGAGAGCATCCAATACGATGATTTGACCAGCAGCTGCGCGGGTGCTGAGTGCACTGCGGCGAGCGAGTTGTTTAACCTTCTTGTTGAGTTTGAAGCCATAATCGCGTGGAACTGGACCAAAGATGGTACCACCACCTACACGTACTGGAGACTTCAAGTCACCTGGACGAGCGCCACCGCCGCCCTTCTGACGACCGAGTTTGCGTGTAGAGTGAGCGTTCTCACTACGTTGTTTAGCTTTTGCTGTACCTTGACGATTGTTTGCCAAATATTGTTTTACATCCAAATAGATGGCGTGGTCGTTAGGCTCGATACCGAAGATAGCGTCATTGAGAACGATCTTCTTGCCGGTCTCTTTGCCGGCCATGTTCAAAATACTAAGTTCCATACCTTCTTATTTGTTAATAACAACGATTGAATTTTTAGCACCTGGAATACTACCCTTGACCATGATCAAGTTGTACTCAGGAATCACTTTAAGTACTACGAGGTTTTGAACGGTAACTTTGTCAACGCCCATGTGACCTGCCATGCGAGTTCCCTTGAATACGCGGCTTGGAGTAGCACACGCACCGATAGAACCTGGAGCACGAAGGCGGTCGTCTTGACCGTGAGTAGATTGACCTACACCACCGAAGCCGTGACGTTTAACAACACCTTGGAAACCTTTACCTTTAGAAGTACCTGTCACGTCCACGAAAGAGTTCTCTTCGAACATCTCCACGGTCAAGGTATCTCCCAGTTTGACTTCTTGTTCGAATCCATCGAACTCTACGAGGTGACGCATTGGTTGTACACCTGCAGCTGCGAAGTGACCAGCTTCTGCTTTGTTAGTGTGTTTCTCGCTCTTTGGCATGAAACCTACTTGTACAGCAGAGTAGCCATCCTTCTCAACTGTCTTGAGTTGGGTAACAACGCAAGGACCAGCCTCAATCACGGTGCATGGGATATTCTTGCCATCAGCACCGAAAACGGATGTCATTCCGATTTTTTTACCTAATAATCCTGGCATTTTAGCTGTGATTAAAATTGTTAATAATTATTGTTTTCCACTCTCGCCCTCGGGATTACGTGCCTTACGACCTTGTCTATCCGCGGGAAGTGGCCTCTGTTTTGTTTATCAAACCTTGATTTCTACTTCAACACCACTTGCGAGTTCGAGTTTCATCAATGCCTCTACAGTCTTTTGGTTAGACTCATAGATGTCGATGAGACGCTTGTAGCTTGACAATTCAAATTGCTCACGGCTCTTCTTGTTAACGAAGGTAGAGCGGTTTACTGTGAAGATGCGCTTGTGAGTTGGCAATGGAATTGGACCACTTACTACTGCACCTGTTGCTTTTACTGTCTTCACAATTTTCTCAGCTGACTTGTCAACCAAGTTGTGATCGAATGATTTCAGTTTAATACGAATCTTTTGACTCATTGTTTTGTTGTTTTTTAATGTTGTTTTACTTTACTCCTGGCGCTCGCACATCCAAAGAGTCATTTGCTCAGATGACTCGCGCTTCGGTTTTTACTTATCTTATCCGCCTACCTTACACAAGCCCATAGATTGCTCCATGGTGCACTATATATAATTAAGTACGCGGGTGCGTGCGCACTTGCACGCGTGAGTGAAGAGGTTTGAAGTATCGAGCGGCCCTTTGCTCAACCTTTTCGAACATTCGAACTCGGGTTATTTTGTTTTATCAAGCCAAGGACCAACACATTGGAAGATTGGTCCTTGACCTTTGTTGTTCATTATACGAGATCTACACGACCACCTACCTCTGTCAAGACAGTCTTAGCGATGGTGCTAGATACTGCATCGTAGTGAGAGA
>JAXJWX010000010.1:0-5559 GCA_036307765.1 Paludibacteraceae bacterium
GCAAATGCCAACACAGGTACACCCATGAAGTTGAGAATCAATGCCAAAGCAGCACCTGCGAAATAGAGCATCCATGGTGCACCTTGACCACTCATCAATGGTTCGATGACCGCAGCCATCGCATTAGCCTGAGGAGCTACGAGGGCGTTCTCGCCTACGAAACCGTAGGTCTTATTGAGGATAATCATCACACCACCTACAGTAGCGGCACTCACGAGGGTGCCGAGGAACTTCCAAGTCTCTTGTTTGTATGGGCTGGTACCAATCCAGTAACCGATCTTGAGGTCGGTCATGAAACCACCCGCCATAGACAAAGCTGTACAAACGACACCACCAATCACCATGGCGCCGACCATACCGCTGGAGCCCTTCATGCCAACTGCCACGAAGATCACAGAGGCGATGATAAGGGTCATCAATGTCATACCGCTGACAGGGTTGCTACCTACGATAGCGATGGCGTTAGCGGCTACGGTAGTGAAGAGGAAAGCGATGACTGCTACCACAAGGAAAGCCACGAGGGCTTGCCAGATATTGCCCAATACACCAAGCCAGAAGAAGACGAGGGTCACGAGCAATGCCACGGCGATAGCCAAGACGATGAACTTCATACTGAGGTCTTTCTCGGTACGGAGAGACGCCTCAATGACTTGTTTACCCTTGCCGCCGAGCTCTTTGCCTGCCAAACCAACCGCCGACTTGATCACGCCCCAACTCTTGACAATACCGATGAGACCAGCCATAGCGATAGCACCAATACCTATATTACGGCCGTAGTCGAGGAAGAGGTTTTGTGGGTCAGTAGCTTCCATACCAGGCACGCTGCCGAGGAGTGGAAGGAGTACCCACCATACGAAGAACGAGCCTGCGCAGATAACGGCTGCGTACTTGAGGCCGATGATATAACCGAGACCCAAGACCGCAGCAGAAGTGTTGATGGAGAAGACGAGTTTAAACTTAGCCGCCAAGGCCTCGCCCCAACCCATCATGCGGGTGGTGAGTTGCTCGGTCCAAAGGCCAAAAGTAGAGACTGCAAAATCGTACAAACCTCCGATTCCAGCGGCCCAAATGAGGGGTTTAGCTTGGTTGCCACCACCCTCGCCAGAGACGAGGACTTGGGTAGTCGCTGTAGCCTCAGGGAAAGGATATTCGCCGTGTTTCTCTTGTACGAAATACTTGCGGAAAGGAATGAGAAAAAGGATACCGAGACAACCGCCGAGCAAGGATGATAGGAAGACTTGCATGAAGTTGACGGTGATGTCAGGGTACTTGGCTTGCAAGATATAAAGTGCTGGCAATGTGAAGATTGCACCTGCTACAATCACACCAGACGACGCGCCGATAGATTGAATGATGACATTCTCGCCAATGGCATTCTTGCGCTTCATGGCAGAGGAGAGACCTACTGCGATGATAGCGATAGGAATAGCTGCTTCAAACACTTGACCGACCTTGAGGCCAAGGTAAGCTGCGGCAGCAGAAAAGATGACTGCCATGATGACACCCATAATCACACTATATGGGGTAATTTCGGGGTAGGAGTTTTGTGGTTTGAGAATTGGCTCGTAGTGCTCTCCTGGGCGGAGAGGACGAGAGGCATTCTCAGGAAGTTGAATTTTGCTCATATGTTTTATTGTTTAGTGGACGGCGCAGAGCGCCTACTGTTTCGTGTTTAGAGAGTAATTATTCGGTAAGCGAGGTAGGCTGCGTAGGTGAGGAGGAGGATGGCTCCGTGCCAACGCTTGATATCGTACTTCTTGGTCAGATACACAAAGAGCATCACCATGACACTACCTAATGCAGCCATCATGGCATCTGTCTCCAATCCGTGGTAACCAGGCAGTGCTTTGACGCAGGCGCTTGTACCAAGGATGAAGAAGATGTTGAAGATATTGCTACCGATGACATTGCCGAGCGCAATATCGCAGTTCTTCTTGAAAGCCGCCATGCAAGAGGTGGCGAGTTCGGGGAGCGATGTACCTAAAGCCACTACAGTCAAACCGATAATCGCATCGCTTACGCCAAGCGATTGGGCAATAGAGGTGGCACTCTTGACAATCACCTCGCCACCTACGACCAAACCGATCAAACCGCCGATAATGAGTGCAAGCGCGCGACGAGCAGATATGGGTTTGTATTCTTCGTTGCTCTCCGTTTGTGGGGCACTACCAATACCTTTGAAGTTATGCCAAAGGAAAATCAAAAAGAAGATAATCAGAATACTACCACCTACACCAGAAATAAATCCGCCATTGCCTTGTCCCATTTGGATAGAGCCTAAGTCGCTCAGGGTTGGGTCGGCAATATTCATATTGAATATATGCTCGATTTGCAACCACGATGGGCTGTTATATATTGCAAAAAGCAATACAAGAAGAGCTGCTAGAAGACTGAATGGTATGTCAAAACGGCGAGTGGATTTTTGTGATGAAATCGGAAATATCAGTGCTGTACAGCCTAAGATAACGAAGGTGTTGATAATATTACTTCCGAGGACGTTGGTGATAGCAATCTCGGTGCTTCCTTGTCCTACAGCTACCATGTTCACCACAAACTCAGGCATACTAGTACCAAAAGCCACAACGGTAAGACCGATCACAATGTCACTCACACCATATTTCTTAGCCAATCCGGAAGCGCCTTCTACAAGGAAGTCAGCACCCTTGATGAGTGCAGCACAACCCACAATAATCAGCGGAATAGCCACCCAAAAGCCGCCGTTGGCAAGCCAAGTATTTAAAAATTCAAACATCGTTATATTATAGGTTAAAGGTTAGAGGCTAAAGGTTAAAGGCTGGTAATATGCGGCTACGCCGCTATTTCTCGCCTCACTGCCTCTCGCCTTATCGCCTTTTTAATTACACATTGAACAGGAAGTGCATGATGTCGCCATCTTGCACGATGTATTCTTTGCCTTCGATACCGAGTTTACCTGCTTGACGGCAAGCGGACTCGCCACCAAGTGCGATATAATCTTCGTATTTGATGACCTCAGCACGGATAAAACCACGCTCAAAGTCAGAGTGAATCACACCTGCACATTGAGGTGCTTTGCTGCCTGCCTTGAAGGTCCAAGCGCGTACCTCGTCGCTACCGGCTGTGAGGAAAGTGCGGAGCTCAAGCAATGCGTATGCAGCCTTGATAAGACGGCTAACACCAGACTCGGAAAGTCCGATTTCAGCGAGGAACATCTCACGCTCTTCATAGGTCTCAAGTTCGGCTATCTCGCTCTCAATCTTAGCAGCCACGATAAGCACTTGTGCGTTTTCGTCCTTGACAGCCTCGCGCACTTGCTCTACATATTGATTGCCATTGACAGCAGAGTTTTCGTCCACATTGCAGACATAAAGCACAGGTTTGCTGGTGAGGAGCATGGTCTCTTTAGCCACGAGTTCTTCGTCCTTGTTGATGAGTTCTACGGTACGCGCTGACTTACCTTGAGAAAGTGCCTCGCGGTATTTGAGGAGTACATCGAGGGCTACTTTGGCTTGTTTGTCGCCACCAACACGTACTTGTTTCTCGATTTTTTGGATGCGAGATTCTACCGTCTCAAGATCCTTGAGTTGGAGCTCTGCATCAATGATATCTTTATCTCGGATAGGATCCACAGAGCCATCTACGTGTACCACATTATCGTCGTCGAAGCAACGAAGTACGTGGATGATTGCATCTGTCTCGCGGATATTCGCGAGGAACTTATTTCCTAGTCCTTCGCCTTTGCTTGCACCCTTCACCAATCCCGCAATATCTACGATTTCAACGGTAGTTGGAATCACACCGCGCTCTGGTTTGCAGAGTTCACCGAGCTTGATAAGACGCTCATCGGGTACGGTGATCACACCCACGTTAGGTTCGATGGTGCAGAAAGGGAAGTTCGCCGATTGTGCCTTGGCATTGCTAAGGCAATTGAAGAGGGTCGATTTGCCGACATTAGGAAGTCCTACGATACCACACTGAAGTGCCATATGCTTAATTCTTAATGAGGTTATGTCCTGTCATTTCTGCTGGTTGCTCTACGCCGAGGATGTGGCAGAGGGATGGAGCTACGTCCGCGAGAATACCATCTTCCAATTGTGCATCGGTATGCTCTTTGCTTACATACACGAATGGTACTGGGTTGAGTGAGTGCGCGGTGTTAGGTGAACCATCGGCGTTGATAGCGTTGTCGCAGTTGCCGTGGTCAGCGATGATGATGATCTCGTAGTCATTCTTGAGAGCGGTATTCACCACTTTATCCACGCATTCATCGATCGTTTTAACAGCCTTCTCGATAGCAGCATATACGCCCGTGTGACCCACCATGTCGCCGTTGGCGAAGTTGAGGGTGATATAGTCGTATTTCTGTGTATCGAGTGCCTCGCAGAGCGCCTCAGTCACTTCTGGAGCAGACATCTCTGGTTGGAGGTCGTAGGTAGCCACCTTTGGTGAAGGGATAAGGATACGCTCCTCGCCTGCGTACTCTGCCTCGCGGCCGCCGTTGAAGAAGAAGGTCACGTGTGCGAACTTCTCGGTCTCTGCGATACGGAGTTGCTTCAATCCTGCATTGCTAACGATCTCGCCCATGGTGTTTTGTACATTCTCTTTTGGGAAGAGGATGTGCAAGCCTTGGAAAGAAGAATCATATGGAGTCATGCAGTAGTATTGCAAGTTAGGAATGGTGGTCATACCATTCTCAGGCATATCTTGTTGGGTGAGCACAATGGTGAGCTCTTTGGCGCGGTCGTTGCGATAGTTGAAGAAAATCACTACATCGCCTTCCTCGATGGTAGCCACTGGCTTGCCGTCACGTACGTGCACGATTGGTTTAATAAACTCGTCGGTTACGCCTTCTGCGTAGCTCTCTTCTACGGCCTTGAGCATATCTTCAGATGCTTTGCCTTCGCCCTTAACGATACAGTCGTAAGCCACTTTCACACGCTCCCAACGTTTGTCGCGGTCCATGGCATAGAAGCGACCTTGGATAGAAGCGATCTCACCGCAGCTGGTAGCCAAGTGTTGTTGCAATTGGTTAATAAAACCGAGACCAGACTTAGGGTCGGTATCACGACCGTCCATAAAGCAGTGGATGAAAGTTTTGCCGTCTAATCCGTATTTTTTAGCAATATCGCAGAGGTAGAACAAGTGGTCGAAAGAAGAGTGTACACCACCATTAGAGGTAAGACCCATGAGGTGGAGCTTCTTGCCTGTCTCTTTGGTATAACCGAAAGCAGATTTGATTTCTGGGTTTTCGAGGATGCTACCGTCTTTGCAAGCGCGGTTGATCTTCACGAGGTCTTGATATACCACACGACCTGCGCCAATATTGAGGTGACCTACTTCGGAGTTACCCATTTGTCCATCAGGCAAACCCACGTTTTCGCCACTGGCTTGGAGTTGGCTGTGTGGGTACTTCTCCAACAATGCGTCCCAGTGTGGGGTTGGAGTGCAAGAGATAGCGTCGGCTTGTGATTTGTTTCCGATTCCCCAGCCGTCGAGAATCATAAGTACTGCTTTTGACATAGTTGTATATTTTTATAGTTATTTTCTTACGTTTTGCCGCAAAATGCGATAGCATATCAA
>JAXJWX010000011.1:0-8688 GCA_036307765.1 Paludibacteraceae bacterium
AAAGAGGTGTTTGGCAACAAATGTACCCTCTTCCAATATCCTATCAACGCAGGTAAGGACTTCAACGCTGCCATTGATGTACTCCAAGGCAAAATGCTCGTTTGGAAAGCAGAAGGTGGTGCGCCTGAAGCTAAAGATATCCCAGAGAGCGAGAAAGCTACTGTAGAAGAGATTCGCGCTCAACTCCTCGAGTGGGCCGCTGAGTCCGACGAGACCATCATGGACAAGTACTTCGAGCAAGGCACACTCTCTGACGAAGAACTCATGCGCGGTCTGCAAACCGTATTTGCAGAGGGTAGCATGTACCCTGTTATCTGCACCAGCGGTCTCAAAGACATGGGTATCCGCCGCCTCATGGGCTTCCTTGGCGAGATGACCCCATCCGTAGCAGACGCCCCAAAACCATTGACTATCAACGCAGAAGAAGTGGCTCCTGTGGCTACTGCTCCTACATCTGCATTCATCTTCAATACATCGGTTGAGCCACACATCGGTGAGGTCAACTACTTCAAGGTGATGCAAGGCACCCTCAAGCCAGGTGATGACGTATTGAACGTTGATCGCGGCACCAAAGAGCGTATCTCTCAACTCTATTCTGTGGCTGGTAACATCCGCGTTCCTGTAGAGGAAGTATCTGCTGGTGACATCGCTGCTACTGTAAAACTCAAAGATACTCGCACGGGTAACACCCTCAATGCGAAAGATTGCGAGAACCAATATCCAGCTATCTCTTATCCAGATCCTAAATATCGCCGTGCTATCAAGCCAGTTAACGAGGCTGATTCAGAGAAACTCTCTGCACTCCTCACCCGTATGCACGAAGAGGATGCTACTTGGGTTGTAGAGCAATCCAAGGAGTTGAAACAAGTCATCGTTTCTGGTCAAGGTGAGTTCCACCTCCGCACACTCAAATGGCGTCTGGAGAACAACGATAAGATGATGGTACAATACGAGGAGCCAAAAATTCCTTATCGCGAGACTATCACCAAGTCTGCTCGTGCTGACTATCGTCACAAGAAACAATCTGGTGGTTCGGGTCAATTTGGTGAGGTACACCTCATCGTAGAGCCATACGTAGAGGGCGAGCCAGTAAAAGAGGTTTACAAGTTTGGTAACCAAGAATATCGTATCACCGTTCGTGATACCCAAGAGATTCCACTCGATTGGGGCGGCAAATTGGTGCTCATCAACTCTATCGTAGGTGGTGCTATCGATGCACGCTTTATCCCTGCTATCCTCAAAGGTTTGATGGATCGTATCGAGCAAGGTCCTTTGACAGGTTCTTACGCTCGCGATGTACGCGTTATCATTTATGATGGTAAGATGCACCCAGTAGATTCCAACGAAATCTCTTTCCGTCTTGCTGGTCGCAACGCCTTCGCAGAGGCATTCCGCAACGCGAATCCAAAACTCTTGGAGCCTATCTACGAGGTTGAGGTATTCGTACCAAGCGAGATCATGGGTGATGTAATGTCTGACATCAACGGTCGCCGTGGTATGGTGCTCGGTATGGAAACAGAGAAGAACTTCACCACATTGAAGGCATTGGTTCCATTGAAAGAGATGAGTTCTTACTCTACTACATTGTCAAGTCTCACGGGTGGTCGTGCCACCTTCACCATGAAGTTCAAGAGCTACGAACTCGTTCCTGGCGATGTACAAGACAAACTCATTAAGGAATACGAAGCAACTCAAAAGGACGAGGATTAATTTAAAAATACCTAGTGTGACTAGTATTTCTAGCCACACTAGTCCAAAAAAAAAGACTGCCATATCATTTTGGCAGTCTTTTATATTTCTATTCACTCTATTTTCTTAATAGACATTATCCTTGACCTTGTGACTTATATTTTACTGCGCCATTAGCGGGCAAATGGCCTTCGGCCTGCATCTTGCGAACAAACATCCTATTGCCGCAAACCACATACAGGTATTTTCCGCTGAATGCCAATGATTTTACACCACCCGCAGGCAATGATAATATAGCACGCACACGACCATTATGGTCTGCGACCTGTACACCCATAGGCGTTGCTATATATAGATTACCATTCGTATCAAATGCCATACCCTGAGTAGGATCTTGAACTGCATTGCTCAAATCATGGAGATGATAGAATGGTTCACTATATAGCATCTCTCCATTTTTATTGATTATGGTACTAATTAAGTGATGTGTATTTTTCTCTCCTGTCACACAGAAACGATAATCAGGGGCAACTGCCAACGCACCACGTCCTTTGTTCACAACCCACACGTTTTTAGTAGATTTTGCTCCTGGAAGACATAATGCCACAAATCGACCATCGGCCAACTCCACAACAGACTGAAGACCATACAATTTGTCCGCAACCTTTTTGCCATTTTTGTATAGTGTAGTTCCTTTCGCTGTTATACCATCACCGAGAAGAACTTCAAGCGCTTCTAGTTCACCCTCTTGTTTATATTTTCCAGTAGCATACACCTTGTATATATTAGACTGGTCTGCCATCACTATCGCATCACTAGAAGATGCGAACAAACATCCATCAATATCAAAAGGTAACGCTATCTCCTGCCAATCGCTTTCAGGGTCTAAGATCTCTTGTAGCATGCCATTATTTGACCAACCTTTTTGCACCTTAGCTGGGTAGCCCTTCCACAACCAACGCATAGCATCAGGGAAAGCCAATGTACCATACTTGATGCTATGATTGCCTCTATCCCACTTATGGAATACCTCATAGCCCGCAAAATTAAATGCAGACTCCATCAGCAAGTTATATTCAAACCACTCGCCAAAAATAGGATTCCACACATCGTACCAACCGTCCTGCATATAGATGCGCAGCGGTTTGGGTTCGGTCTTGCGCACAATAGCGGGATACTCATGTCCACCGCGCATAGCCACGAAGGTGCCCACTGTAGTATATACGCGACTAAACAAATCTGGTCTATTCCATGCCGCAGTAAACGCAGCTATACCACCGCTACTGGCGCCCGTGATGGCGCGGTCATTGGCATCGTTAGAAAGCATAATGGTCTTTCCGCTTAGCGTCCGCATACCCTCCACCTTAGCCAGTACCTCCTGTTCAAGAAACTGCACAAAGAGGTCATCCGTCGAATCAAACTCCTTGCAGCGATTATAGCGCACCACCTCGCCCCCCTCATCATACACCACGCCAGGATTAACAAAGACACCTATCGTCACTGGCATCTCGCCCGAGGCAATCAAATTATCCATCACCGTAGTGGCATCATAGAGAATGCCGTCCATACATACCAACAAACATGCAGGCACATCGCCTGTATATTGCTGAGGCACATACACCAGAATCTCGCGCTCCGTACCAGGATAGATATGCGAATCATTAAGCGAAAACTTCAGCACTTCGCCACGTAAACTCTCCTCCATTTTGACCGTAGCAGGGTCGAAAGGGGCACGCACATTATACGCTTGTTGGGCAATAGCATTACCAATAGATAGTGCTATGCCCAACAAAAGAACTAGATTTTTCATCATATTTATTTCTTCTTTTTCTTCTGAATCATCTGACGATCAGGAGTCAACATCGGACGCAGTGCCAAGCGCTTCATCATCTCCTCAAACTCAGGAAAATCGCAATCTAACGCCCCATGCGACAACACGCTGATATCATCTTTAAGTCGCTCCGTGCCCGATTCTTGCTCACGATTCCAGATAGCATTCTTCTGACGCATGCACTGAGCTATATATATAATCATGGATTGCTTTTTCTCTGTATCCAATTCGTTTACAGCCAATTGCACCATATCTTGAATAATGCGTCCATAATTACGCATACGCACTACTGTTGTTTTTCTCAAATTACCTTGTTCCATATTATCTTGCCTTTAGCCTTTAACCTTCAACCTATTTCTTCTTTATCAAATAAATCATCGTAGGATAGTGGTCAGCATAGCCATTTTGCCACACGCCACTCTTCACAGTACGGAACGGAGTTCCTTTGTCTTTACCCTCTTGCACGGTCAAGAATGGTTTGTTGAAAATCTGTGACTTCCAATATACCCACTTACCGTCTTCCACCTTAGCATTCATCAGCGGCTCTGAAATAATAATCTGGTCAAACAAATTCCAACTGCCTTGATATGCCAAGCTGCCTATACCGCGATCGAGTTTTTGCCACATGGTATTGAAGAATCCTTGTGGCTCAACTTCCTCACGTGTTTTTTTGGCGCCAAGAATCACCGCACAACTATTGTTGAATGGGTCATCATTCAAGTCTCCCATCACAATAATCTTAGCACGGGGTTCTCTCATATAGATACTATCCGCCACATGCTTCACCAACATAGCGGCAGTATCGCGTGTAGCACGGCTACTTTCCTCGCCACCTGAACGACTAGGCCAGTGATTGATACTGATATGAATCTTATCCATTACTACCTTGCGGTTGTCATCCAGTATATACCCCGACACCCACAACTGCAAACGACTTCTAACCACGCCACCATCTGCATAATGCGCTTTGAGTTCATAGCCCTTAGGTTGGCCTACTGGCTTAAACATATCTGGGTTGTATAAGAAGCCCACATCTATACCGCGGCGATCAGGACCTTCGAGCAGAATAGGCAAATAATTGCGATTATGCTTCTCCCTGAGTTCGCGGCAGAGGTCATGCAAGCAAGTTATATTCTCCACCTCCGAAACACCTACACATGCTGCGCCACGAGGATCCTCATCGGTTCCCAGTTGAGCAATGGCATATGCCATATTCTGAATTTTCTGCTCGTACTTGAATTTCGTCCACTTCATACCGCCATCGGGCAAGTACTCATAGTCGTTTTTACCTTCATCGTGAATGGTATCAAATACGTTCTCTAAGTTATAGAACGCCACACAACGAAGTATCATATCTTCGGACTGTGCAGCAAGCGGTGAAAGCATCACGCATGCCAAAATTGCTACAAAAGCAAATCGTAAATTGATGAGTTTCATAATTTTTCTTTATTTGTTTGCAAAATTACTACTTTTTTTTGGATTGTACAAAAGTTTTTTGTAATTTTGCAGAGATTTTTATACAAAACCATTAAAACGTTTAAAACTTTTAGAACACTTAAAACATTTTTTTAGTATGTCATCCGTAAACAAAGTTATTTTAGTCGGCAACGTGGGTAGCGACCCAGAAGTTCGTTATTTGGAGCGTGGCACCGCTATTGCCAATTTCAATCTCGCCACCACAGATCGTGGCTACACCATGCAAAACGGCACCCAAGTGCCAGACCGCACTGAGTGGCACCCCATCGTACTCTGGCGCAATCTCGCCGAATGGGCAGAAAAATATGTACGCAAAGGCATGAAACTCTATGTAGAGGGCAAACTGCAAACCCGCACATGGGAGAAAGACGGACAAGTTCGCCGCAAAACAGAGATTATTGCAGAGAATATCCAAGTTTTATACCGCCCCGCTGAATACCGCAGTCCTTCCGCACACACCGAAGAAGTGCAACAAGAGACACCATTGTCAGAAAACACCCATATCCCAACGTTAGAAATAGAAGATATTTTCTGATAGGTTAAAAGGTTAGAGGTTAAAGGCGAACACTAAATTCTATAACTACACCCAACAGCTACATTCAGTTTCTGACTACCTGCTTCCATGATGGGCATTATCAAATTATCTTTGGTCACTTGCCATGGTTGCAGCATCACATGGGCAAAAGCCGACACTGTACCATAGGACAGCGTCCACGATTTATTCAGTTTCAACCCAACAAGTGTTACTGCAAAATCGCCTTGGAAACCAGTGTACAAACTCTTAGCAGGTGTTATACCCAAACGCGCTGCTAACAACCAATTCGCTCCCAAATCAAAGTCATAGCCTAACTCAATATACGTAGAATAGGCGCGATGTAATTCGCCATCTACCATATATCCATCACGACCAAAGGTGCGGAAAGCCACTAAACAACTTAGCGGAATCTTATCGCTCACACGATACGAAACACGCCACTCACCAGTCGTGCCACCTCCACGACGGGGGTGATTGCGGAAATCAAAGAAACAAGTAGGTGTACCATCTGGGTAGTGATCAAAATAAAAGCAATGTAGGTAATTGATATTCAATCCCCAACGACTGAAACCTATCATCAAGTCCACTTCTGGATTAAAACCTGTAAACGTCCAATCGGTAGCACCTACATTCCACCACATATTGGCATAAAAGCCCGCATAACCGACAGTGGCATCCAATTGCAAACTTGGACCTCCAACATATAAACCACGCCATATATAATTGCTTGTCATTGTGGCTGATGCCGACCAAGAAAATGAAGATTTCTGTTCCTCTGCCTTTGCGGAGAAAGATATCATGAGGATAGTAACTATAAGAAAGTTTCGCAAAGTTTGTAAACGCATAGTATAACAATTAGTTTGCAAAGGTACTACATTTTTTTGAATTACACAAAAAACAAATAGGATAATTTTGTTGGAACACAAAATTATCCTATTTATATCATACCTCCTAGTAAGGCTCGATGGGGTTGTTATTCTTGAGAAGTATTCTCTTTTTGCTCTTTACGTTTTTGAATATTCTCATCCACTACTTCGACCGCTTTGCTTGCTGCCTTCATAGCCACTTCACCAGCCTTACCTGCCACCTCAGTCGCCTTGCTGGTCAATGCAGCAGTAGCAGTCGCCACTTTAGACCAATCATGATTGCGTTTGAAAGAGGTGATTGTCACATGGCTCATAATATAAATGCATACGAAACTAAATACACATGCAGCTGCCGCCAATAACACCAGTTTCAAGATAATAATCACGATATCCAATGGGTTGGATTCTGTATGCGTTTCTGTTCTACCACTCGAATATATAGTCGTCACCTCAGTCTCAGGGAAGAACTGCAGCGCAACACTTGCACCCAGCAAGAACGATGCAAAAGCAAAACCAATCTTTTGGAATTTATCCAATCTTGCACGCTCTGCACGGTAGCGAGTGATATAGTAACCATACTGGTGGCTACTGTAGATATAGAATGGGGTCAATAGCAATACATAGATACAAATCAACCATACAATACGATCCAACCAACGTGCAGCACGCAAATCATCTTTGTAACTCTTTACTACAGTCTTACGATATTTCTTAAAGCCCATATCATTGATATCCTCATACTGCTCTAAATATGCCTCAGCCTTATCTTCGTAATACTTTATTTGTTTCTTGTACCCCTTCTTGCGCTCGCGATCTTGTGCTGTATCCGCCCTATGTTTGTAGTCCTCTATATTTTCCAACGCATTTTCGTAGTTCTTCTTTATATGACCCAATTTATATGCCTTGTGACCATTGGCATTAGCTAATGTATAAACCAACGAGTCTGTTCTACAATCTGCAAATGCAATGGTAGTATCTTGCTTTTGCCAGTTCTTGATACCCTCCACTTTCGCCTCGATAGCTTGTCTATCGCTTGCTACCTCGCCAGAGATGTAAAACATGATAAAAATAGACAAGATACAGCCTGCTATTAATGACCACTTGAATGTCCAGTGTTTCTTTCTTGACCAACTAACAATTTCACGCAACTCCTCATAACGCTCTTTGAAGAACTCATCGTTAGGATCCTGCACTGCAGCCTGTGCGCAATCCAAGAGTCGATCCATCTCATCACATTCTGCTGCAGTACATGGATATACATCGTCAATATTGACTGTTTGCTGGTTTTCATCTTCTTTCGTGATGTGACTGCTTGTCATCATAGCGGCATCCAACAATTCATACGCCTTCTCGTTAGAAGGAGTAGCCTCTTGACCTGCCTTCAGATCATCTTGCGTGAAAGAAACATAACCATTTTCGCGTGTTTCACGTCTTTTTTTGAACCAATCTTTTAGTGCCATAATTGTAGTGTTTTTAATGAATAATGAATATTAGAATTTTAGGGACAGTACATGCTATCCCTTTTGCGAAATTAGAGTATTTATTGCTTGATAAATCGCACTACTTGTGTCCCTATTTGTAGGAGATAGGCACCCTTTGGCAAGTTCTCTACAGAGATTTGTGTTCCTTCGGTAGATTGCAATACACGTCCATGCAAATCGTACACACGCAAAGTCTGAATATCTATTCCTTTGATATACAACATATCTTGTGTAGGATTGGGATAAACAACAATACTGCCCTTCACTACATTCTCCAAGGCGGTTGACTCGTTAGAGAAAACTATCTTGTGGATATTAGCAATAGGCTCAGTAGCAAGCACATTGCCTGCTTTGTCCAATAGTTGCAAATCTTCACCCACAAACACCCACTTACCTATCAACGCAATATCTTTCGCCATTTCAGCACCAGTATAACATTCGATAACCAGATTAGTAGCCATTACCTGCACAAGGCAAAACAATGCTACAAGAGAAAATAGAACTTTCTGTTTCATATTCGTATCATTTAATTTTCGCGCAAAGATACAACATTTTTTTTAATTGTGCAAATTTGGGCGTGTAAAAGTGTAAGGTTAGAGGTTAAAAGCTAAAAGTGAGAGGCTAAAGGCTCGGATATAAACAAAGAAGCCCTGAGATTTCTCTCAAGGCTTCTGAAAATGGCGGCTACCTACTCTCCCACAAACGCAGTACCATCGGCGTTGCTGAGCTTAACGACCCTGTTCGGAATGGGAAGGGGTGGGACCTCAGCGCTATAACCACCTAAATTATGGGGTTAACGTATTGACTGTA
>JAXJWX010000012.1:0-6617 GCA_036307765.1 Paludibacteraceae bacterium
ATGCAGAATAACGATTTAGAGTTCGCTTCATAAAACTTGAATCTTAATAATTGATACTTTTTGTTCATTTTATGAGTAAACCTATTTCAGTATAAGACATTGACCAAAATTTGCAATTTTCCCACCTCATTCCATTACCCCCTACTATCCAAGGCGGCACATATGCCTCGCTGAACTTCGGACGCGGAATTGACCCCGAAACCAACAACTACATCTCCACTACCTCGTTCAACAACGGCTACTCCGTATCGGGTGCTATCACGCTGTTCAATGGTTTTTCGGCGGTCAATAACCTCAAAATCACCAAGACAGCCGTCAAGATGGGCATCACGGAGGAGCAACAGCTGCGCGACCAAATATGCCTCGCAGTCATGGAGGCATACTGCAATGTCCTCTATTTCACCCAGATGACCGAAGCCTTGCAAGTCCAAGTCGCTACCGCCAACAGCAATCTGCAATTGGCACAACGCCAAGAACAATTGGGACAGAAAAGCCATGCCGATGTCATCCAACTCGAAGCCGACCTCGCCGAGCGTGAGTATCAGTACATCACCATGACCAACCAACTCAACGACGCCCGCATGACCCTTCAGGACCTTATGCTGTGGGAGGAAGACCACGAATTGCTCATCGACCTTCAGAGCACCGAGAAGCTAACAACGAGCCATGCGAGCGGTCTAACAGCCGAAGGCGGTCTAGTATCTAACAGCGAAGCTCTTCACCACCCATCGGTCGAACTGGCTGCCTATCGCATGGCTAACGCCCAACTCGACCTCAGTACGGCGCGTTGGCGATTGGCTCCGTCGCTCTCCCTCTCAGGCGGTTGGTCAACGGGCTACTACACCTATCCCCGTACCCAAGACTATGTAGCCATGCCTTTTGCCAGTCAGTTCATCAACAACAGCGGCGAGTATGTGCAGTTGTCTTTGTCTATCCCTATCTACGATGGCTTGTCGCGCCAGTCAAATATCGTGCGCAAGAAAAATGCCTACCGCCGTGCCGAAGCCGAGTATCGCCAAACGCTGCGCGAGGTGGAGGCAGAGATGGCGCGTGCTGTGCAAGACCGTGATGGGGCAATGGCAGCCCTCAAGCAAGCCGACCGCCGAGCCAAAGCGCAACAAGAGGCATATGCCATCAACAGCAAGAAATTCGAACAAGGGCTTATCTCTCCCCTTGAACTCAAGACCTCATCCGACAATCACCTCAATGCCCAAGCCGAGCACCTCAACGCCCAGCTGAAGTACTTCATCAAATCCTGCGTAGTCCGCTACTACAACGGTACCCCCTATATTGAACAACTGTAAAAGGGAAAAATGAGTCAAAAATATTGTATTTTCTCCTAAAAAGACACAAAAAGTGACAAAAAATTACACTTTTTCGGAAAAATATTTTGTTATTTGGAAAAATGGCATTATCTTTGCACTGAATTTTAATGAATAAGACTATGAGGGTCATTAAGAAACAGGCATTGGTTGAATACTATACAACGCATCCGCAAGCAAAAGATGCTTTAGAGGATTGGTACGCCAAGACCGAAGATGCACAATGGAATAACTTTACAGACATCCGACAAACCTTTAATTCTGTGGACTATGTAGGTAATCAACATTATGTATTTAATATCAAAGGCAATGATTTTCGACTGGTGGTAGTCATCAAATTTACCCCTCAATTAGTATATATTCGCTTTGTTGGCACGCATGCCGAATACGACAAAATAACAGATATTTCAAATTTATGACGATATGACAGCTATCAAGACACAAAAAGAATACGAAGCAATGCTTGCTCGTATAGAAGAATTGCTTCCGTTGACATGGGGAGATAATATTCCAGAGGATAGCCCAGAAAATATCGAATTGGCGCTTATCTCTAACCTTGTGGCGGATTACGAGGATATACACTATCCGATAGGTAAACCTACATTAGTTGCTACTATCAAACTGCGCATGTTTGAGATGGAATTGACTCAAACCAAAGTGGCAGCAATGCTTGGTATCAGTGCCCCTCGTTTGAGTGAAATCATGCACGGAAAAGTAGAGCCTAGCCTCTCGCTTGCTCGAACAATAAGCCAAAAACTTAACATCTCCCCTTCTATTGTATTGGGAGTGTAACTCCCTGCGCGTTTCGGGAGCACCATAGGAGATCTATGGAACTTTTGTGACTATTAGGTTTATTAGAATAATATATCAGTTATCTTATAAAATCTCTACATAACTCATATATTGTTGTATAATATGCGTTCGAATGAAGAGTAGATCCATTACGCAAAGAATGGTTGGTGTGCAATATTATATGTTTACCATTGCTACTATGATGAACATTTATAAATTCACCTTTCTTCATACCATTGGGATTAGATAAACTATTGCTATTATATCTAAGAATCGAACTCTTATCTTCGTATGAAGCGTACACCTTATCAGGTATCAACATGCCATCGTATGTATAGTAAAAATCCTCTTGTGTTCCTTTTCTAATTCCCATAAAATCGGTTATTTTATGCCCATCTTTTGACAGATAATAGTCATGATACCTATGAATGGCAAAGATAATAATAGGAAATTGTTGGAAGAAATCATGCCTTAAGATGCCTTGTTCAGAGATTCGTTGTTCTATTGAATTCGCGGTCTCGTCAAAGCGTTTATTGTAACTTTTATCTAAATTATAGGCACTTAATTCGGTTATGAAACAATATCGCCAAAAGTTATATGCTTCTCCTTTTTTCACTTTTTGTTCTTCAGGCAGAAACATATTTATCATAGTTTGATAACCATCCCATGTAGGACTATTATTTCCTCTTACTTGATAGTGTAAGAAATTGAACGGATTTAAAGGATTTAAGGTAATACCATTGGGTATTGTATCTATAGTTGTATCTTCTGCACAATTTTTCTTCCAATCATTAAAATTGTTATCTGTCATCTCTTTTTCAGATTCAGAGCATTCTTTACCAATAATAAGTATCTTGGCATTTGGATTGCCTTGACCGATGTAATCATGCTCACTTTTAAGCAAGTCTAAAAAGGATTGAGGATAATTGTCGTACATAGGGTAAATAAATTTGGTGCAAAGATAGTGATTTATTTTGACATGAGCAAATTAAGTTATAGATCCAAAGTTATTCTCCCACTTCAACTATAATATGCTTCAATTCTTTTAAGTGTTTCATCATAGAAAACCTTTTTTTATGTCCTTTTGGGACAACTATTTTTTTGATACTATTACATTCATCTGTCCACTCTTGATAGTCTATCCGTTTTATCGTTGAGGGTAAATGCAATTCTAAGTTAGAATAACAACTTACACTAATACATAATGGGCATAATCTTTCTACTCCCTCTGGAATTATGAGTACTTTAGAAATAGAGTTCCTATTTATCAAAATAGAAAGAGAACCAAGTTGCTTTACACTTGATGGAATAAGAAAGTTTCTGCCCGTAACTACTAGCCGTGCAAGGCGTTTCCTTACAATACAATTACTATTGGCAGGTATTTCATAATACTGATTTTCAGGTTCTATAATAAATTTATCAATTGTAGAAGTTAAAAAAGCTCCTGGTTCTATATTCTTAACAAATCTCGAAATATAGACTTCTTCAATGTTGGAATCTTCAATTGCACGATGCCTAATATTTATACAAGTATTTGGAAATATAAGTTTCTTCATAACAATAATAATTTCAACCGCAGGCAAAGGTACAACAAATATCTTACATACCAAAGCTGAGCAGAACTCGACCCATAAAAAGTAAAAAATGTAAAGTAGAGTTTACACAATAACCAAACTAATTTTGTCAAATCCCTTTACACTCAATTGTAAAGTTTCTTTACATATGCACGAGGTGCCAAAATAGCATTGTATTCACTATCAGCAATTTACATGTTTTGGCATGCAGTTTGCCAATAAGATTGTAAGAACGCGCTGCGTGATGAAAGGCGAATCTAACATCCAACAGCATAGCGGTCTAACAGTAAAACGGTCTAACATCTAAATAAACATCATGGATAAAATCATCGAAAAGAAAAAAGGTATTGCCCGTGCCTTTACCCTAAAAGCCTTGCCCTATTGGTTGGGCTCAGCAGTGGCTGTACTGCTCATTGTTCTCCTTGCGCGTAGCAGCAATGGTGCTATGCGTATTGACCCCGACACACTGACCATCGCCACCGTCACCGAAGGCGAGTTCAACGACTACATCCGTCTCAACGGACAAGTGCAGCCCATGACCACTATCCAACTCTCGCCACTCGAAGGCGGTGTCGTGCAAGAGATCATCGTGGAAGAGGGTGCGCATGTCAAGGCAGGCGATCGCATACTGGTGCTCAGCAACGACAACCTCGACCTGCAAATCCTCAACTCCGAAGCCGAACTCGCTGAGAAAGAGAACCTTCTGCGCAACACCCTCATCTCTATGGAGCAGCAGAAACTCAGTCTGGAACAAGAGCGTTTGCAACTGGCAATGGAAGTAGAACGCACCCGCCGCACCGCCGAGGCGCAGCGTGCACTGTATGCCGACCAACTCATTGCTCGTGAGGAATACCTCCGTGCGGAGGAGGACCACTGTTTGGCACAACAACGCCTGCAACTGGTCAATCACCGGGCCGAGCAAGATAGTCTCTACCGCAGCGTGCAAGTCAGCCAGATGCAAGAGAGCCTTGCCAATATGCGCCTCAATATGCAGATGATTCGTCGCCGCAAAGACAACCTCACTATCAAAGCGCCCATTGATGGCGAACTCGGACTGCTGGAAGCCACACTCGGACAATCTATTGCCCAAGGCACCAAGATAGGACAAATCAACGACCTCGGCAACTACAAGATCGAGGCGCAACTCGACGAGCATTATATCGACCGTGTAGCGGCAGGCTTAGAGGCGACTTTCGAGCGCCGTGATGAGCAGTTCCGTGCGGTGGTGCGCAAGGTCTATCCAGAGGTGCGCAATGGTAAGTTCCGTGCCGACTTGAAGTTCGTGGGCGCACAGCCCGACAATATCCGCAGTGGTCAGACATATTATTTGAACTTGCAACTGGGCGAGTCGGAACAAGCCTTGCTTATCCCTCGTGGCGCATTCTTCCAGACAACAGGCGGACGATGGATCTATGTGATGGATGCGGATGGCAAGGGTGCTACTCGCCGAGATATTCGCCTCAGTCGCCAAAATCCGCAGTACTACGAAGTCATCGAAGGCCTCCACCCTGGCGACCGGGTCATCATCTCAGGCTACGAAAAATTTGGCAATAGCGAGAAACTGAAATTCTAATATGATAAACAAACATCCCAAACTACAATTGAGTAATTTGGGATGTTTTGTAATATGGTTATTTTGTATGATTACTTATAATGTCCATAGGCAGAAACCACTAACACAAGAACTTCATTGTCGTGAATCTCATACACTAAACGATGCTCTTTGTTTAGACGGCGTGACCAAGTTTCTTGGGTAAAGAATTTCAATTGCTCCACTTGTCCTGTTCCTGTGCGAGGATGTTCGCGGAGTTCATCCAACAGTTTAGCTAATTTCTTAATCAACTGAGGATAATGCTTTTGCAGCGCAAGGACATCTTGTTGCGCTTGCTGTGTAAATTCAATCACATACATAGCATTCGGTTGATAAAGTCCTCGCTACTTTCGTTAGCTTGCATGGTAATTGTTTGTCCTGCTTGCTTTTGTGCGCTTGACTGTTGTACTTTTGCGCAGAACTCTTCCATACTCATTTGTGTTGCTGGGACTTGCTGCTCTGCTTTGATAGTACGACGAAGATAGCGTTGCACTTTTTGCAACACTTCGATGCTTTCAATATTGAGCATCTCACGCGCCAATTCGCCTTTTAAGGCATTAAACTCTAATGTACTCATAGTTGGTTTGTTTTAATTTCGCTGCAAAGGTAATGATATTTTTGGAAATATGCAAATCTTTGTTTATATTTCGGCAAATTTTGTGCCATGTTCCCGCTCCTCTCTGTCAAATCCCTTTACACTCAATTGTAAAGTTTCTTTACACTCTCACAAAGTGCCAAAAACACAATCGCCAAGTAATCAGCAGATTACATATTTTGGCACGCGGTTTGCTTATATATTATTAAGAACGCGCTGCGCGCAGTCAAATATACACCATATAACAAGTAAATAGAAAACAACAACTATATGAAATCCTTTCTTAATTTCCTTAAGCAAAACAAACTCTACACCTTCATTGAGGTGGTAGGTATGGCTATTGCGTTGGCGTTTGTCATCTTTATCGCCACATTTGTGACCTCGCAACTCACGCGCGACAACGAAGTCAAAGGGCGCAATGTCTATGTCAGTCGCTCCGAACGCTTGTTTATCGGTTGCGGTACTATCAAAGAACAACTCGAAGGACGCTTCTCCGAAGTGCAGTCCATCTGTCGTATGTTCGACACAGAAATCTTCGGCGGCATCGAAATGAGTATGCGCTATACTACTACCAGCGGTCACTCTGCTACCAGCAATGACGACCGTGCAGATGCATTAGTAGTGGATGAGAATTTCTTCCAAATACTGCCTTACCCATTGCTCGAAGGCACACACGAGTCTGTTCTTGCCACGACACAATCGGTGGTAATCAGTGAGTCGTTTGCGCGTATCTTCTCACCCAA
>JAXJWX010000013.1:0-36626 GCA_036307765.1 Paludibacteraceae bacterium
AGCTACTATTGAGCGCATAAAAGACCCCAACATGATGGTACAAGACCAAATGGACTTCCGCAATCAGACCAAGTACAAGACCCTGTATCAGTATGTATGGCACTTGATGCGTGCGGACATAGAAGGGCAAGAATAATCAGCAAACTAACACATCATGAAACAGTTGACAGAAGCACAAAAAGAGCGCCTTGTGAAGGCAATGAAGTATCTGGCAGTGGCTATAGCCACCGCTGTGGCGATGGCATTGGGACTTACCTCATGTAATGTAACCCGCACTATCACGACCGAGAGTAGGTCGCTCACACGTGGCGACACAGCAGTCATCATCCAATCGAAGACCATCGAGTCGTACAATGCTAAGAAAAATTAAGAAAATGGTTCGGGAGTAGGTCCCGAACCATTTTTTTTACCTATGACGGAAATGAGGTTGTAATCTTCGATTTAAGCGACTTTTGTACTTCCTGGCGCGCTCAAGGAAAAAAGACAGGGTTGATATTACATCAACTTCTTGAGCCAAAAACCAAAGAAACGGTTGTAAATGATATAACCTTGTGGGGTCTGATAAGCTAATTCTTTGTCAATCAGATATGCTAATGCCTTATTCACACTACTTGTTCCTTTGAGACTATATTTGCGAATAAACTCCCCAGCATTAATGGATTTCACAATACCTTCTTTGGCAATAGCAACCAACAATGCCGCCTGATTTTCTGTCAACTTGTCAAATGTAGTTTGAAATAAATCCTGCTCTCGTTGCAAGATATGCACAATCGCATTATTCACTTCTTGTTGGGTAATAACGGCAGGTGCAACACTGTACAACAGATTCAAAATATATTGCACATACCAAGTATGCCCATCAAACTGCTGATAAATAGCATGGAATATATCCTGTGATAATTGGATTTGCTTTTTGTTCATCCAATATGCCGCAAATTCGTAATACTTGTCTTCGGATATTGGATAGAGGTGCATCTTCTCTGTACTTTGGAAGAATGGGCGACTTGCCGAGGAGAAAATATCCGTCATAAGGTGCTGTTTGCTGCCAGAGAATATAAAATGCACATTCGGGCAAAATTGCACATAACTGCGCAAAAGTGCCTCTACATTTGTCTCGGGATATTCCAATATCTGCTGAAACTCATCTATAGCAATATAACATTCGCGCTTTGACTGCACCAGATAAGCGAACACCTGCTCCAAAGTGGATTCCGTTTGTTCGGGCTGAAAATCAAGATTGACTTGTGGATTGCCTGTCAGCATGTCGGTTGAGAAACTCAAGCGAATACCCTGAAAGAAGCGTTGGATAAATCCCTCAGCACGCTGCATAGGTGTATCCAATTTTCCGACTATAGCTGATGCAAAGACTTTGACAAAACTTGCCAGCGATTTGGTAGAGAATATATCAATATAGAAGCATGCCACATCCTCGCGTTGCTGTAGTTGATGAAAAACATTGCATATCAATCCTGTTTTTCCCATGCGGCGCGGACTCATCAGCGTTACATTTCTGCCATTGGACAACGCTGTGATTAAATCATGAGTCTCTTGCTCGCGATCACAAAAATAAGTAGGGCTTACATAACCATACACCACAAAAGGATTCTCTAACTCTTTCATATTCTGCTATTTATTAAATTGCACAAAAAGTGCTGCACAAAAAGTGCTGCAAAGGTAATGTTTTTTTTTGATATATGCAAACAAAAATCGCCGCGAGGGCGATTTTTGTGTAAAGAGTAAGGTGTAATGTGTAAAGGCAGGGATTACAACTCTTGTCCCATGATGGTGTAGGTCTTGCCATCGCGGAGGATGTAGATATGGTCTTCGTAGAGAATCTTTTGGCAATCGGATGTTGGCGATTGGCTATTGGTGTTCTCTACTGATGTGGCATGATGAGTGGTAAACTCGCCTGAATAAGAACTGATTGTATTATCTGAATCGTCCATAGCGGTAACCGTATAGGTATAGTCGGTGGAAGGAGTCAATCCTGTAATGGTGTATTGGAAACTATCGCTTGTCAATCCTGCGTGTTGTATTCCATGCTTATTCGATTCGCGACCAGGGAGATAGTTTACAGAAACTAAATTGCCCTCTGCATCAAAAATCAGTGTGCAAATCACTTTATCGCCTTGTTTGATGACAATAATATAGCTGTCAGCACTCTCCTCCTTTTGCCATGTGATAGTGACACTATTGGTGGATGGTTCAACAACAACTTCACCCTGATTGTGTCCCGAAGGGATAATGGTCAGGTAGAGTACTTCTATTGTGCATTCATCAGACTGATATGTATGTGTGCCACTTTCGGTATAAACCCAGCCATGCCATTCGTAGGAATCGTATGCTATCATCTCATATTCAACTCTTTTGTAAGGAAGAATCGTCAATTCTAATGTGTAGATATGATGATAAGTGTAGTCCTCACCTTCTACTATTTCATGATATTCATAAAGACCTGCTTCTGTACAATCCATTCCCATCCATGTAAATGTTGTACCTTCGCAAATAGTTTCATATACGGTTGGGTGGTAGATTGTAGTGTCTTGTGGGGCGGAATCTTTCTTGCTTACAGGGAAGGTAAATTCCATAAGTATTACATCATCACATTGAGTCACAACCTCTAACATCATAGTATGGGTAGTTTGCTCAGCATCCAAAACAACATCGTGACCTAACACCCACTCAACGCCTATTACATCGGCTATATCATGTTGGTCAACCATTTGATAGTACGCCATAATTAGCTCTGTAGTACCCATAAGATCAACCTCTTCTCCTGCTACCAGTTTTGGCACAGCTCCAATAGCATATAGCATATCCTCTGTTAATGGTTCAGGACAAACGATTGGAGTAATATTGAAAGTGTGGATAGTATCCACTTCGGTGCCTTTTACAGTATCAGACCATGTTAGCGATGTGGGATCCAATGAACTAATTAAATGGTTTTCACCAGTAATAGGATCTACATAAATAACTTGATTGCAAACTAAATCTTGATAGTAGGTTCCATATACATATTCTTTGTCTTCCGAAGGAATAATAGTCAATTGGAGGATTTCTTGATAGCAATGCTCTTCGTATATATATGTGCCACTTTCGGTATAAACCACACCATGCCACTCGTAGGAATCGTATGCTTCTACCACTATCGTATCGGGTTCAGGAGGTGCTATTACCTGTAATTCTAAGGTATGTATATAGTGATAAATGTAGTTCTCATCTTCTACTATTTCTTCATGTGTATAAGTACCTGCTGCTGTAAACTCCATTCCCATCCATACAAATGTTGTACCTTCGCAGATAGCTACATATTCAGTTGGGTGGTAGATAGTAGTGTCTTGTGGCTCGGAAGGAGGAGTATCTTCGAGGCATTGGATATTTGGAAATCTAATTGTGTATTCCTCCTGTGATTTGTAGGCGTCCAATAATTGGCATGGTACATATAAGATTGTATTGTCGTAGATGTAAGGAGCATCAGCATCATATGAAAATATCATTTCCATATTTACTACAACATCTAAGTATGTTAAACGTATGACAGGAAAATCCTCGGAGTAGCAATATATTGTGTCTAGAGAACCACAGCTGCCGAACGAACGTTCTCCTATGATCCAGACACTTTTAGGAATAGTAATAGATGTGATACTATCTAAACCATAGCACAGGCCATCTGGAATAAATTCTACATTTTCTCCAAAACTAAATGATTTAATAGCATCACAACCGTTGAAAGGACTATCATTTATTATACTATATTCTTCGGAAAAAAAATGTTGCTTAACAAATTCGTCAATCTCTTCATAGCTATAACTTGTTGAATCCGCAAACTCAATCTCAAAATAAAAATGAGTATATCCATCATTGTAAGAATTTCTATTTCCACATTTTTTTGCATTCCAAACAACGGATGTAAGCGAAGAACAACTTTCAAAAGCACCACTACCAATGTCTGTTACGCTTTCAGGAATAGTGATAGCAGTTAGGGATCTGCAATAAGAAAAAGCATCACCACCAATACTTGTTACGCTTTCAGGGATAGTGATAGCAGTTAGGGATCTGCAATAAGAAAAAGCATCACCACCAATGCTTGTTACGCTGTAGGTAGTACTATCATAGGTAACAGTTTCGGGGACTGTGACAGTATAAATACTTGCATAATTAGAAGATGAATTATATTCTTGATATGTTACCGCTACTGTCGAATCGCTGGTGATGTTGTAGTATAAGTCACCCGATTGGAAATCATACGCCCAGAGGCTTGTAGTAGCGAGGAGGGTGAGGATGAGAAGTCCCCCTCGAATTCCGCCTTGAAGGGTGGAGGATAAAACAGATAAAAAGTTTTTCATTATTGTTTGAGTTTAATTGTTAGCATTGTCGTTTGCTTATTCACAAAGCGCAATAAACGCTATTTCTTATCTCGCCACAAAGTGGCTCAAACGATAATTTCAATATGTCAGAAATCTACCCAAGAAAGAACCTTTGCGAAACGCTTTTCGCAGGACATATTTCCCTCCGGCGTAGGATTCGGGGACAAAGGTACTACAAAATTTGCGTTTTTGCAAATTTTGAGTTGAAAAAGTTTTAAAAGTTTTAAGGGTAAGTCTTGTTTCGTGGACGCTGCGCTACTGTTTAGTTTTTAGGGAGAAGAAAAAGCCATTTATGCGAATTCGCATAAATGGCAGGGGACTTATAACGCTATATTAAATATGTCGGGCAACGGTATCGTTGCGGATTAGTTATGAACTATGAGTGATGAGTGATAAGTAATTTAAAAGATTAGTTATTATTGTAATTGTCCTTTATATAATTGTTCAATCGGGAAGATTAGATCCCAATTTTTACCCCAAACGATATTACCATTCTCAAGTGTGAACTTGCTAAAGTGACGGGGTAAAAGGTATTTGTTGTATTGTGGATGAGGGTGGCGACGGATAAAACTACCAATATCCACCACCTGTGTCGTCTTGTCGCTAAAAGACAACCGAACTGAAGAATTGCCTAAATTTTCAGCTTCAACAATGATAATTTTACTCATAGTTATATCTTGGTTTTGATGTTTGTACTTTTCACTGCTTGCTTCATAACAAAGAACTTTACCCATTTCTGAATGATATTCTTGCTATATTTGCGGATAAATGCCTCAGCCGTTTTCTTGTCTTTGTTTGACAGAGGTTCCTCGCCTGCTTTTTCACGAATACGCACCTCAATAAGTGTACCATCCATCATGATCAGTTCAAAGATACTTTGACATCCATTATGCATTACATGCACATGGATAGGTTCATGTTCGTTCGAATAGAAGAAGAAAATAAATCCGAAGTATTCAAATATCTTTGGCATAAGAGCAATAAATTTTGGTTATTGGGTGCAAAGATACAGTTTTTTTTTGAATTGTGCAAATAAAATCGCATTTTGGGGCTATTTTTTGGGGAAAGGGGGAAATGGACATAGAAAGACAAGAACTAATGCCAGACCACTGGCAAAAGCAAAACAAAATGAAGGGAGAGGAGAAAAAAGAGCGACACGATGATGCGTGCCGCTCTTGATGTTTATACAAAGATTCTTATTGTGTTGCTGTGGGTTATTTGATCTCTGCGCCCATGATGGTGTACTCTACTCCATCGCGGAAGTCGTAGGTAGTTAACAAGGGGAGAGAAAGAGAAGGTACAAAGGGAGTGAATCTTAAGAAAAGGTATAAACTCTGAGTGATGAGTAAAAAGTTTATATGTATGCGAAAGGGTATTTTTACTAGGTCGAAAATCTTTGATTTAAGCGACTTTTATTTTTTTGCATAGGGTTTATACAAAGCGCAAAAGTCGAAAAAGGTGGTTTATTTGCGATTTGAGCGCATTTCTCGAAAAAGGCGGGTGGGGGTATTGTGTATGTGAAAAAAAAGTAGTAACTTTGCAGGCATTTTGTGCAACAGGGGATATGATTAAGACAATATCGACAATAGAAGAGACAATTAAAAACAATACAAGGATAGAAACAGAAAATAATAAAATACAAAATACAATGGAAGAATTGAATCAACAAGTAGAACAACAAGAGAAGTATGATGGTTCGAGCATTCAGGTGCTCGAAGGTCTGGAGGCAGTGCGTAAACGCCCTGCGATGTATATCGGCGATATCTCGCTGAAGGGTCTTCACCACTTGGTTTATGAGGTGGTGGACAACTCTATTGACGAAGCATTGGCTGGTTTCTGTAGCAACATCGAAGTGACAATCAACGAGGATAACTCCATTACCGTACAGGATAACGGTCGTGGTATCCCAGTGGATATGCACCCAAAAGAGAAAAAGAGCGCCTTGGAGGTCGTAATGACCGTATTGCACGCTGGTGGTAAGTTCAACAAAGACAGCTACAAGGTGTCTGGTGGTTTGCACGGTGTGGGTGTGAGTTGCGTGAACGCGCTCTCCACCAAGTTGCATGTAGAAGTGCGCCGCGACGGCAAAATCCATGCGCAAGACTACGCCAAAGGTAAGCCATTGGCTCCTGTGAGCGTGGTTGGCACCTACAACGAGGGCGAAGGTACAGGTACTCGCGTACAATTCTGGCCTGACGGCAGTATCTTCACCGAGACCGTTTACCACTACGACATATTGGCTAACCGTATGCGTGAGTTGGCATACCTGAACGCTGGTGTGCGTATCACCTTGACCGACCTGCGCGAGAAGAACGAAGACGGCACATTCAAAGGCGAGGTGTTCTACTCAGAGGAAGGATTGAGCGAGTTCGTTCGTTACATCGACGGTACCCGCACACCGCTGATTAGTGAGGTGATTCACTTGAATACCGAGAAATATGGTACTCCTGTGGAGGTGGCAATCCTCTATAACACCGATTTTAACGAGAACGTACACAGCTATGTAAACAATATCAACACCATCGAGGGTGGTACACACGTGGCTGGTTTCCGTGCGGCTTTGACTCGCGTGATGAAGAAATACGCCGACGAGAGCAAGATGCTGGAGAAAGCCAAGTTGAAAGACAAGGATGGTAATGCGAATATTGATGCCAACGACTTCCGCGAGGGTTTGACCGCGATTATCAGCGTGAAGGTGGCTGAGCCACAGTTTGAGGGTCAGACTAAGACTAAGTTGGGTAACTCAGAGGTGGCTGGTATGGTATCTTCTGCTGTGAGCGAGGCATTGACCAACTACCTGGAGGAGCACCCAGATGATGCGAAGAAGATTGTAGAGAAAGTGATCTTGGCTGCTCAAGCGCGTATTGCAGCGCGTAATGCTCGTCAGAGCGTGCTGAGAAAGTCGCCATTGGGCGGCGGTGGTTTGCCTGGTAAATTGGCAGACTGCGAGAGCAAAGATCCAGCTGAATGCGAGTTGTTCCTCGTGGAGGGAGATTCTGCAGGTGGTACCGCAAAGACCGGTCGCGACCGTAAGATTCAGGCCATCTTGCCATTGCGCGGTAAAATCTTGAATGTGGAGAAAGCGATGGAGCACAAGGTGTTTGAGAGCGAGGAGGTGAGAAATATCTTCACCGCATTGGGTATTACCTTTGGCACTGAGGACGATCCTAAGGCATTGAACCTGAGCAAACTGCGCTACCACAAAGTAATCATCATGGCCGATGCCGACGTGGACGGTGCGCATATTGCTACACTGATCATGACATTGTTCTTCCGTCATATGAAGGAGATTATTGAGCAAGGTCACTTGTATATCGCGATGGCTCCGCTGTACTTGTGCTCGAAGGGCAGCTACAAGGAGTACTGCTGGAATGACCAACAACGTTTGGACTTCATCATGAAGCATTGCGGTGGCGATGAGAAGTTGGTGAAGACACAACGCTATAAAGGTCTTGGTGAGATGAGTGATGAGCAATTGTGGGAGACCACTATGGACCCAGCTCGTCGATTGTTGAAGCAAGTGACTATCGAGAACGCTGCGGAAGCAGATCGCACCATCGCGATGCTCATGGGTGACGATGTGGCTCCTCGCCGTGAGTTCATCGAGAAGAACGCGACGTACGCGAAGATTGATGCGTGATCGTGTTTAGTGTTTAGAGTTTAGTGTTTAGAGTTTAGAGATGAAGGTAGCCGTTTATTGTAGCGCGAAAGATAGAATACCTGAGGAGTATTTGGCACTCGGTGATGTACTGGGTAAGTGGATCGCCGAGGCTGGACACACCTTGGTGTATGGCGGTGCTACGGGCGGACTGATGACGCGTGTGAGCCATGCTGCCAAAGCGGCTGGAGGAATGGTTGAGGGCGTTATACCGCAGCGTATCATTCAAGCCAAGCGTATGGCAGACAACTGCGATGTGCTCTACACGGTGGCTAACATGTGCGAGCGCAAGCAACGGATGAAGGAGTTGGCGGACTGCTTTGTCTGCTTGCCAGGCAGCTACGGCACCTTGGACGAGATGATGGACGTGGTGGCAAGCGGCACGGTGGATGAGCATAGAAAGCCTATATTCATCTTGAACTACGAGGGGTTCTATGAGGGGCTGAAACTACAAGCAGAACACATGCGCAAACTGGCTTTTCTGCCCCAAGAAGAGCAATACGCACCCCAGTTCGTGGACACAATCGAACAATTGATAGACAAACTAACAGAATTAAAAATTAAATAAATCACATACTTATGCAAACGGTAAAAATGCTTAGTACCAAGCAGTTTGAGCAATGGTTGCAAGAGCAAGCTGAGATAGCAGTGCGCTATCGCAAGATAGAGAAAAGCGCCCTCTTGGCGGAATATAATACCTTGAAAGAGGTGGTGGAGTCTGCTGAATTTCAAGCGAAAAAGACCCGCCTTACTACCACTCGCTACGCGGATACACAAGAGGGTGGTACGATGGCGCTGTACAATAGCCTGAAGTGGAATATGGCTGTAATTTTGTACAACTTGTTCAAGAAAGAGGCGTGGAAAGAGAAACCTGAGGTGGTACAGTACCTGGAGTTGGCTGCGCAAATACAAACCCCAGCGTTCCAAGAGGCGAATGCATTTTGGAAGAATCCAAAACGCTGGTTGACTACGCCTGAAAGCCAACAGGAGAAGCGCTATAACGAATTGGTGAAGCATGCAGATATTGTCTTTTTCTTTCAACATACGGAGCAAGAGATTGCCGAGTTAGAGAGTTATAAGATGGTGTGGGCTGCGGAGTTTGAGACCCAAATGTCCAGTGCTTGGCAGACGGGCTTCTTGTATCCCAGCAAGGAATTTAAGGCCGACCACTCGCATGTGGGCGAGGGGCAGGCATATGTGCAGGGACGCAACACGCAAGTGGCCAACCGCGTGCTGACCATCTCGACTAAGAAAGAGAAGACTACGGCTGCGGCTTGGCATCCTACCAAGGGTATGATCATGCACGAGTTTGCCTACACCAGCGATGTATGGCATACGACTGCGGCGGTAGCGCCTAAATCGGGTGTGTTGCAAGCGAAAGTGCGCCTTGCGGGTAAGGCTAAACATATCCTGTGCTTGACGAAGGCGAATGCGAAGAAGGCATTGCACCTATTGCCTGCTGACAAGCAAGTGAAAGATACTATCTATACCCTCGTATGGAACGAGAAGGAAGTGATTAACTATGTGAATAATGTAGAAGTAGCTCGCTCGCAAAACCCATTGGCAGGCGAAGCGCTGCATCTGCTCATGCGTAGTTATCTACCAGAGAACGTGAAGGGTACGGGAAAGATGGATATTGATTGGGTTCGTATATACGCTAAGTAGTTTATAGATTAAAGGCGAGGATTATGTTTTTGATTGCAGGACCTTGTGCGATAGAGAGTCGTGATATGGTGATGCATACCGCTGAAACGCTGAAGCAGGTATGCGAGCGACTGGGTATAACGCTATATTTCAAGTCATCGTATGACAAAGCCAACCGCACCAGCATCTCGGAACGCGGTGTGGGTATGGAGAAGGGTTTGGCGATTTTGCAGGAAGTGAAGTCCACTTTCGCATTGCCAATATTGACCGATGTGCACGAGTCGTGGCAATGTGCGCCAGTGGCGGAGGTGGCAGATGTGTTGCAGATACCTGCATTTCTGTCGCGTCAGACGGACTTGTTGGTGGCTGCAGCCAAAACAGGCAAGATAGTCAATGTGAAGAAAGGTCAGTTTATGGCTCCATGGGACATGCGTGGTGCGATAGCTAAGATTGAGGAGGCGAGAGGCGAAAGGCAAAAGGCTGGGATATGGTTGACGGAACGAGGAAGTAGTTTTGGTTATGGCAACCTGATTGTGGACATGACTTCGCTGGTGAAGATGCGCGAGTATGGCTACCCTGTGGTATTTGATGCTACGCACTCGGTACAACAACCCAGCAGCCAAGCTGGTGTGACAGGTGGCAACAGGGAGATGGTACCTCATCTGATTCGTGCAGCAGTGGCAGTGGGAATAGATGGACTATTCTTGGAGGTGCATCCCGAACCTGAAAAAGCTATCTCCGATGCAGCTAATCAGGTGCGATTGAGCGATGTAGAAAGCATACTCAAACAGGCATTGGCAATTGAGCAGGTGATGAGGTTAGAGGCTAAAGGTTAAAGGCTAAAGGTTAGAGGCTAAAGGTTAAAGGTTAAAGGTTAGAGGTTAAAGGCAGGGATTATATGTACGCAAAAAGAGCAAAACAGATATTCGATGAAGAGATTCGTGAGTTGGTAAAACTCAAGAATAGCATTGATAGTACTTTTGATAACGTAGTAGAAGTGCTATATCAATGCCAAGGCAAGGTGGTGATGATGGGTATTGGCAAGACAGGTATTATAGCCCATAAGATGGCGGCTTCGTTTGCCTCTACAGGTACCCACTCCATTTTTGTGAATGCTGCGGAGGCAGTACACGGCGATCTGGGTATGATAAACGCCAACGATGTGGCCATACTGGTGAGCAATAGTGGCTCGACCAACGAGATACTGAATATCATAGACCCCCTTCACCGTTTAGGCTGCACCATTATCGCCATGACAGGACATATGGACTCGCCATTGGCGTTGCGTGCCGACTATGCGCTCTCGATTCATGTAGATACGGAGGCCTGTCCGTTGGGTTTAGCTCCAACGACCTCTACAACGGCTACCCTATTGATGGGTGACGCTCTGATGGTGTGCTTGATGGAAATGCGCCAGTTTAAGGCAGAGAATTTTGCCCTGTATCATCCAGGTGGTGCGTTGGGCAGAAAATTGATGGGTCGTGTACATCATGTGATGACTACGCATATACCACGCGTGGCAGCCAACGCTTCGTTTCGCGAAGTGGTGTGCGAGATGACCGACAAACATCTGGGTATGACCATGGTGTATGATGAACAATCAGAGGAAAAATGTCTGGGTATTATTACGGATGGCGATATACGCCGTGCGATACAAAAGTATAATGATGTGCACATGACAGCAGGTGAGATCATGACCCCATCGTACAAACATATTGCTAAAGATGCGCTACTCACTGATGCGCTGGCTGTAATGGATACCTATAATATTACTACATTGGCGGTGACTGAAACCGACGAAACAACCGAAATTATTGGTATCATTTCCATTCATCATATTATTGATTTTAAGTAATTAAGAATTTTGAGTTGACAAAATGATTGTTCATTTACCTAAAAATATTTCGCGTGCGTGTGTGCAAGCGTATGCAGATAACTTGAGTGCATTATGCATGGAGAAGCCTGAGTATTTCGTGCTTATCACCAATCATACTGTGAAGGAAGTGCCCGCAGAGCTGCAAGAGTTGTCGCTGGGGCATTGGACCTTTGCTACTGATATGCAACTCTCATCGCGCGAGTATATGGCAGATACACATCGTGTTGCAATAGGCGATACGTATATTGGTGGTGATGGTAAGAATCAGGTGATGATAGCAGGTCCATGTGCGGTGGAGAGCCGCGAGCAGATTGAACAATCATGCCAAATGCTCAAGGCTCAAGGTATCCGTGTGTTGCGTGCAGGATGCTATAAACCTCGCACATCACCTTATACCTTCCGCGGATTGGGTGAAGATGGACTGAAACTGTTGGCCGAGATGCGCGAGAAATATGGACTGCTGATTGCCACAGAGATGCGCGATGCTACGCATGCGGACAAGGTGGTGGAGTATGCCGATATTGTGCAGGTGGGTGCTAAGTCGATGTATGACCACGGGCTGCTGACGGCGGCGGGTCAGTCTGGCAAGCCTGTGATACTGAAACGAGGTTTTGGTTCGACGCTTCAGGAACTGGTTAACTGTGCCGATTTTATTATGAGTTGTGGCAATGAGCAGGTGATATTGTGCGAACGCGGTATCCGCAGTTTTGAGACCAATACGCGCTTCACGTTGGATCTTTGTGGCGTAGCATGGCTGAAGGAACATTGCAATCTGCCTATCATTCTGGACCCAAGCCATGCTATGGGCTATGCGTATGGTATTGGTGATTTGGCGCGTGCTTGTACGGCGATGGGCGTGGATGGTTTGTTGATAGAGACGCACCCATGTCCTGCATGTGCACAAAGCGACGCGGCGCAACAACTGAATCATCAGCAGTTTGGTGAGATGTACGCTTCGCTGCAAGCTGTAGCTGCTGCGGTGGGCAAAAATCTGGTGTAAGTACAGAAGAATATTTATATAATAAAGCGCTATATATCTGATATATAGCGCTTTATCGTGGAAGTGGCGGGATTCGAACCCGCGTCCAAACAAGGAACCAATATGCTTTCTACACGCTTATCTTGGCCTTAATTTTCGAGCAACGGCAAGACCCAAGCCACCAACCATTGCCTTATCTGCTAAATCTCATTCTTGCATCGCAGCCTACAAGAACCAGCCCTGATATTTCCGCACCGCTTGATCCTATCAGCCTCTGGGCGTTGGCTTGGAGCGATGTCTCGGTTCAGCACCTTGTGCCGAAACTAGGCGAATCTACTATCCTTCGATTACGCAGCGAGAGCTACAGTATTGTTGCCAGTTATAATGGCGAACCCGATTAACGAGCGGTGTTCATGCTCGGCGTGCTTACATACCTGTTCTACCTGCTGTCAAAACCAAACACCCCCTTCGTCGCAACAGGCTTGCATGTGGAATGCGCTTAACGCATTGACTGCACTGCGTAAAACAGATTGCGGGTGCAAAAGTACACTATTTTTTTTGATTATGCAAATTTTTTAATCATTTTTGCAACAATGGTGCCATTTTAGTGCTTATCCCCGTCAATTTCCTATTAAAACGAATATGGAAGCAGATAGCAGCGATTGCTAAAGCAAAGATGAATCCAATCCAAATACCTGCGGCACCCATGTCCAATGGGAAAGCACATACCAATCCCACCGAAAGACCAATCAAGATATAGGATACAAAAGCAATCATCATGGGCACCTTGACATCGGTTATCCCGCGCAGCATGGCTGCACCAACAGCCTGCAAGCCATCGGCATACTGGAATAGACCTGCCAATACAATCAGTTGCGATGCAATAGCGATAACCTCTGTGTCCTCTGTGAAAAGCATTGGGATATAATTACGCAAACTGATCATCAGTGCGGCGCCAATCGTATTCATCAGCAATACTAGATGTACACTGGCATTGCTTGCCATACGCACACCATGGATATTGCCCTCACCCAACTGGTGCGAAACACGAATAGTCGTAGCTGCACCAATACCCAACGCCAACATGAAGGTCATATCCGCAATCTGATTCGCCACTTGATGCGCTGCCAAAGCCTCCTTGCTAATCCAACCAATAATCACAAAAGAAGCCGTGAAAAGGAATGTCTCCAACAATGTCTGACCACCAATAGGGAAACCAATTCGAGCCAGTTCGCGGATACGCTGCCAAGAGAATCGTTCCCATGCCATGCGCAGGTACTGCTTCCACTCCTTGTGAAAAGCCATGACTGCCCAGAAACACAAGGGCATACCGATACGCGAAATCAACGAACCAAGACCTGCACCCGTGGCACCCATCGGCTCAACACCCCAGTTGCCATAGATAAACACCCAGTTGAGAAGGATATTTAGTCCGTTCATTACCAGCGTGATGACCATAGCTACCATTGTATTGCCCAAGCCCTCCAAGAACTGCTTGAAGAAAGAGAAGAACAGGAAGGGTACCAACGAAATGACGATTAATATATAGTACGGGCGCGCGACCTCTACAACCGCTGGGTCCTGACCAAAACGGTCTAAGAAAGGAATACACCCTCCCAACAGTAGCAGCATCAGTGCACTCAGCAAGACGGTGAAAAGCATGCCGTTTTGGAAGAGAGAAGAGATGGAGTTATGGGACGCTGCGCTATTGGCTATTGGATATTGGGTATTGGATGTCTCGCTATTGACATTGGCACCGACTTGAATACCCACCAGCGGAGTGATGCCCATCAGTGCGCCCATGGCAAAGACCATGACAGTGAAGAAAATCGCATTGGAGAAACTGACCGCCGCCAAGTCCACTGTGGCATAATGCCCGACCATGATGGAGTCGAAGAAACCAACCAGTGATGCTCCCAGCTGAGTGAGCATCACAGGAAGCGCAACACGAAGGTTGCGCTTGTAGTAGGGTAGGTATTCACGAAAAGAGTACATCGTTAGCCCACTTGGCTGCCGTTGCGGACTGGAGCAGTAACTGTGGTCACAACCAACTTGCCGTCTGCGTCCACCGCCGAGAGAATCATACCTTGTGACTCGATGCCCATCATCTTGCGAGGTGGGAAGTTGGCAATAAACAGCACTTGCTTGCCCACAAGAACAGATGGGTCAGGGTAGCTTTGTGCGATACCCGAAAGGATAGTGCGACCACCCATACCGTCATCTAGACGGAACTGGAGGAGTCGGTCGGACTTCTTCACTGGTTGGCAGTCAAGGACAGTAGCCACGCGGATATCCATCTTGGCGAACTCGTCGATATTGGTGTTCTCCTTGATGTCGGCTGGACGCCAATTCTTGAGTGCCTCTTGTTTCTCTGCTTCCTCGTTGGCAGCTTTGATAGCAGCAAGGCGGTCCAATTGCGCTTGGATAGTAGCATCCTCGATCTTCTCAAAGAGGAGGGAAACCTCGCCGAGTTCTTGACCCTCGTGGAGCAGGTTGATATTGCCGAGCTCCTCCCATTGGAGTTCGGTCATCGAGAGCATTTGGCGGAGCTTAGCCGAAGAGAATGGCAAGAATGGTTCGAACGCAATGCTCAGGTTAGCAGCGATTTGGAGAGCGAGGTGCAGGATAGTAGCAGTGCGCTCCATGTCGGTCTTAGCTACCTTCCAAGGCTCGGTGTCTGCGAGGTATTTGTTACCAATGCGGGCGAGGTTCATTGCCTCTTTTTGTGCATCGCGGAAGCGGAAGTCACCAAGGAGTTTCTCTACCTCTGCCTTCACATTTTGGAACTCAGCGATAGTGGCTTGGTCGTACTCGTTGAAGGTACCCGCAGCAGGCACCTTGCCGTCGAAATACTTCTTGGTGAGCACGAGTGCGCGGTTGACGAAGTTGCCGTAGATGGCTACGAGTTCGTTGTTGTTGCGTGCTTGGAAGTCTGCCCAAGTGAAGTCGTTATCCTTGGTCTCAGGTGCGTTGGCTGTCAGTACATAGCGGAGCACATCCTGCTTGCCAGGGAAGTCCACGAGGTACTCGTTGAGCCATACCGCCCAGTTGCGGGAGGTAGAGATCTTGTCGCCTTCGAGGTTGAGGAACTCGTTGGAAGGCACATTATCAGGTACGATATAGCTGCCCTCTGCTTTGAGCATGGTAGGGAAGACGATGCAGTGGAAGACGATGTTGTCTTTGCCAATGAAGTGGATGAGACGGGTAGATGGGTCTTTCCACCAAGTCTCCCAGTTGCCGAATTGCTCTGGTTTGGCATCGCAGAGCTCTTTGGTGTTGGAGATATAACCGATAGGTGCATCGAACCATACGTAGAGCACTTTGCCTTCGGCACCCTCTACAGGTACAGGGATACCCCAATCGAGGTCGCGGGTTACAGCGCGTGGGCGAAGACCTCCATCAAGCCATGATTTGCATTGACCATAGACATTGGGACGCCACTCTTTGTGCTCTTGGAGAATCCATTGTTCGAGCCATTGTTGGTATTGGTCAAGGGGGAGGTACCAGTGTTTGGTCTCCTTCTTGGTGAGTGGGTTGCCGTTGATGGCGTTGTATGGGTTGATGAGTTCGTCTGGCGAAAGGGTTGCTCCGCACTTCTCGCATTGGTCGCCGTAAGCACCAGCAGCGTGGCAGCGTGGGCACTCACCGCGGATATTGCGGTCGGTGAGGAACTCCTGCGTTTCTGGGTCGTAGAACTGCTCGGAGGTCTGCTCAACAAACTTGCCGTTGTCGTAGAGATGGCGGAAAAAATCCGATGCCAGTTGGTGGTGGATCTTGCTGGTGGTACGTGAGTACACATCAAACGAGATACCGAAGCCCTCGAAGGAGTCTTTGATGATGTTGTGGTAGCGATCTACTACCTCTTGAGTGGTGATGCCCTCTTTGCGTGCGCGAATGGTGACAGGTACACCGTGCTCGTCGCTACCGCCTACGAAGAGGACGTTTTCGCCTTTTAGGCGAAGGTAGCGGACATAGATGTCGGCTGGTACATACACGCCTGCCAAGTGTCCGATGTGTACAGGACCGTTGGCATAAGGAAGGGCTGTGGTTACAAGTGTTCGTTGAAAAGACATAATGATTTACTATTTGACTATATTTATAATTTACTATTTATTTGCTATTTTGGTTATTTATTGGGGGAGGTGATACCAAAGGCAGGAGCCAGATAATCGTGTTCAAGTTCGTTGATAGTAACAGGCTTGATGATATCACCTTGCGCAACCGAAATCTTACCTGTTTCTTCAGACACTACAATGGCCAAGGCATCGGTTTTCTCGGTCAGACCTAAAGCCGCTCTGTGGCGGAGTCCATAGGATTTGGGTAGGTCTTGTCGTTTTGATACAGGCAAAATACACGCTGCCGCATGTATGCGCCCTGCTGAGATAATCATAGCGCCATCGTGTAATGGTGTATTTTTGAAAAAGATGTTTTCAATAATGCGCACTGATATGGTAGCATCCACCACTTCTCCTGTGTCGGTATATTCGCTCAAACCCTGCTGATTGGCAATTACAATCAGCGCGCCTGTCTTGGATGCGGACAAGTGCGAACATGCCAATAGAATGCTGTTAATCAGACGTTGAGCAGTTTCTGTATTTCGTGTCTTGGACCAATGGCGACGAATTCGCTCCATATTAAACCGCGCTCCGATGCCATAGAAAAACGAACGAATTTCCGTCTGGAAAATAATGACTAATACCACAGCACCTACGCTGATGAAACGCTCAAAAAGTGCACCTGTTAGTTCTAAGTCAAAGACATAACTAACCAGTACCCATGTTAATACAAAAGCCAAAATACCCCAAAAGAGATTGCTTGCACCCGAACGGCGCAATAGTTGATATGCCCCAAAAAGGATTGTGGCAACCAGCAAAATATCAATAATATCTTTGATTCCGATGTACATGTTTTTTTGTGTTTAGTGTTTAGTGTTTAGTGTTTAGTGTTTAGAGGTTAGTGTGCATATTCTGATGGCTTGGTGGGCTGCTGCGACATCGTGAACACGCAGTATGTTAGCGCCACGCTCCAGTGCCAACGTGTTTGCCGCAATAGTGGCAGCCAACACATCATCAGGAGTAGTCTGCAAGGGTTGATAAAGCATCGACTTACGCGAGATACCGACCAGCAGAGGGGCAGCAAGTGCCTGTAGCACATCCAACTGACGAAGCAAAGAGTAGTTCTGCTCTATGGTTTTACCAAATCCAAAACCAGGATCTACTACCACATCTGCTAGTCCTAAACGATGCAGTTTATCCAGGTGCTGCTCCAGAAAATGCAAGACATTCACCATAGCAGGTTCAGCAAGAGGTTGTGCATGGGTAAGGACATACGGCACATGATGCTTAGCCGCCAACTCCCATGTTCGAGGGTCTGCATTGGCACCTGATACGTCGTTGATCATATCTGCTCCCATGGCGATAGCCTGCTCTGCAATATCAGCTCGAAACGTATCTATCGAAATAGGTACTTCGCGCCAATGATGACGAATTATCTCCAATCCCCTGCTGAGCAGACGCCACTCGGTCGCTGCATCTATAGGTGTGGATTGAGGACGTGTAGAACAAGCTCCCAAATCCAATATGTCAGCCCCCGAACGTAGGGCTTCCTCCGCCTGCGATAATAATGTGGACTCACATGCCACATCGCACGATGTATAGAAACTATCGGGCGAAAAATTGATGATTGCCATTATACGAGGATATGACAAGTCCATCAGTTGATTATGCAAACGAAGGTACATTTTCATATTGACCTGCAAAGTTACAAAAAATATTGCGATTATGCTACGTTTTCGGCAAAAAGAATGAGAAAAAAAGGTGTTTTTTTAGGAAAAATAGTATTTTAGGTACTTTTTGTGATAGTTTTTTAGGTCATTTGAGTTTTTTTTTGTAACTTTGCAGGCTGAAACAAGAAATGAACATATTTTGTGATAATTATGAATTCAAAATCAAAGATTTTACTTTTAGGATTGGTTGTAGCCCTGTGTGCTTGCCAATCACGTGATCTTAACACAGAGGCCTCTTATTTGACAGGTTGGAAGAATTTTGATCCAAAGACAACTAATTTTGAGGCTTATGCAGGGACCAATATGGCAGTTCCAACAGGTATGTTAGCTATACCTGGCGGTTCGTTTATTATTGGTCAGATGGATGAGTTTATTACAGCTCCACGCAATAGTGAACGCAGAACCCTTACGGTGAGTTCATTTTATATGGATAAGTATGAGGTAAGTAACATTGGATGGAGAGAGTATGTAGAATGGACATCGTTTGTTTTTGGCAGTTATAATCAGGATATTGTTAAGGCTACTCTGCCAGATACCACGGTGTGGCGTGAGGAAATGGCATACAATGAGCCTTATGTGGCTAATTATTTTCGTCATCCCGCGTATAGTTTCTATCCTGTAGTGGGTGTATCTTGGGATCAAGCGATGGCTTATTGTCAATGGCGAACAGACCGTGTGAATGAAAAAGCTATGGTTGCAGGTAAGTTCATTGACCAATTGCCATATGCTCTGGTGGGACCAGATGGTTATATGACGGAAGAGGAGATTGACGAATTCTTGTTGCGAAACGAAGATCATCCAGAGTATGCACAATACAAGAAGGTTGCAACAGATATTCCACTATCTCAGGCCAAGAAGTATGGTTATGAGGGTGAAGGTACGCCACAAGAGGATGGCAGCGAACCAACCGTGACAATGTATCGTTTGCCTTATGAGTGGGTAAGAGATCAATTTGTATTCAATACTGAAAAATATTTGAATTCGAGCTATAATCCCACAAAAGGTAAAGGTGCGCGTACAGATGCCTTTGGTAATGACCGTAAAATAACCAGTGCGGATGGTGTGTTGGTAACAGGTTATCGCTTGCCTACAGAGGCAGAGTGGGAATATGCTGCTTTTGCACCTATCGCAGAACAAGATAGTTACGGAAGTCCTTCGGATGGAAAGATTTACCCATGGTCTGGTTTGCATCCTCGTGACTTGAGCAAAAAAAGCAAAGGTCAAATGTTGGCAAACTTTGTACGCGGTCGTGGTGATATGATGGGTATTGCGGGTGCTCCTAATGATGGTTATGTGATTACTGCACCTGTAGATGCTTTTGCTGCGAATGACTTCGGATTGTATAATATGGCAGGCAATGTGAATGAGTGGGTGTTGGATGTATATCGTGAAACAAGTTTTGGTATCATGACAGAGTACAACCCTTATCGTGGTAATGTATATACCGTTATCCAGCACGATGGAAACAATAATCCTGTGTTAACTTCTACGGGTTGTATTGCTGTTGAATACGCAGCAGAGGATGACAAACGTGGTTACAAGGATGGTGACCTCAGTTCTCGTTTGGATACAGATTATCCATTGGACACCGTGGGCATGACTGAAGAACAAATGGCAGCAGTGAAGTTTGACCCTACAGATGTGTTGGCTCCTCGTATAACCAATACAGCTCGTGTATATAAAGGTGGTTCGTGGAACGATCGTATCTATTGGTTGAATCCAACAACCCGCCGCTATTTGGATCAAACGAAATCTTCTAACACCATTGGTTTCCGTTGTGCCATGAGTGTGTTGGGAGATAATGCAAATAAATAATCTTTAAATAATAATAGTTATGAATATCCCAGCAGAATTACGCTACACCAAAGAGCACGAATGGATTCGTGTTGAGGGTGATGTGGCTTATGTTGGTATCACGGATTATGCACAATCCGAATTAGGAGAAATCGTTTTCCTAGATATCAATACTGAGGGCGAAACTATCGCGCAGAGCGAAGTGTTTGGTTCAGTAGAAGCCGTAAAAACAGTAAGTGACTTGAATATGCCTGTAACGGGTGAGGTTCTCGAAGTAAATGAAGCTATCAACGACAATCCTGAACTCGTTAATAGTGACCCATATGGTGAAGGTTGGATGATTAAGATTCAGGTAGCTGATCCTGCCGAATTGGATACGCTCTTGGATGCTGCCGCTTATCAAGCATTGATAGGTTAATACAAGTATACGTATGAAAAAACGACCGAATTTATGTTCGGTCGTTTTTTTGCATATAAGGGCTATGCTTTAGTTGCTTATGATATCTATTTCATTCTGTTGAATCCTGAATATACCAATTCTATATCCATAGGCTGCGTACTATTATTAGCAGAGCGTATATGAGTAACTGATATAGTTTGCAGGGGCTTAACAGACGTGATAGTAGTTGTACCGCTAGCTGTTCCGACAGCCACAGGTACAAGTAGGAATTTCAACTCTGATTCTTCAGTTTTAGTTCGTAATTGTTGTGTGAATAGCGTAGATAAGTCATACGAATAATAATAAGACATATTTCCTAATGTATCCACTTCTGTTACCAGATTGCTGAGAATAGCTAAAGTATCCGATGGAAGTTCATTTTTAGCAAAAAATGACTCCATTTTTTCTTCTTGCACCAGTAACATATATGATGCGGGAATATCCCATTGGTATCGTGGTCTAGAGCTAGTGTTTTCGCTATTATATAAAACGTCTATTCTCAAATTAGCACGGTTAACATACACGCGATATTCGTCTGTATTCTCACCGAGTTGTTTTTTTATTTGCTGACGTACAGAGTCCATACGTACAGACAAACGTGTATAGATGTTAGCGGGTGAAATGATGTAATTCGTATCGGCTTTTTGTAGCAATTCTGTTAGCACATCCTCTCTCTGCGGATAGATGTATCGATTCACTTGTCGTACTTCGGAATTGGCATAAAAAGCTTTGAAATCATTAACGATGGTATCTGGCTGATTGTGGCGAGGTAAGGAGAAGTGATAATAAACAGCCATGTTAATATTTTTCACATAGAGCATTGTGCTTCCGCCAAAATCTGATACGATATATAGTCCTTTGAATAACTGGTTAAATGCTTCTTGTGACGAAAAATCCTTGATTTGGAAGAAACGTTGTGCGAATTTGTCGGTTAGTTTGATATGTACGCATGGCATATATTTAGCATCCGATATGTACACGGAGTCTTTTGGTTCTTGTGCTATTACAATATGCGAGCGTTCAGATATGCGTGTGTCTTCCGTTAAACTACAAAAGGTAGAGAGCGTAGTATCGCTGGGATAGCGGCTATCGTAATCTAGCGTAGCCTTGTCCATTTCGTAAACAGAGATGCCTAATGGTGCTCGTCCGTCACCATACCAATTTTCATAATAGAGGTATAGTACTACAGAATCGACTTCCAAGTGTTGAACACTAGGATATTCATTATCTTCGGGGCAAGCCAATTGTGCAAGAATATCTGCTTTTATGGTGCCAAAATGCGTATCACACTCGCCTAACAAAAACGAATCTGGAGTGAGGCTGATGGCGGCACATTTTTGCAACGATGAGGCAACTGAAAATGTGTCTGACTTGACACGTATCTCATCTTCTTGATCTAATGCCGATGCACCAGCATTGAGTACATCGTTTTTACAACCCGCTAAAACGGAAAAACAAATAAAAAATAGGATAAAGGTTATATTGCTTGATTTCATTCTGCTGATAATAGACTATTACAAAAAGCCAAAAATTCTTCTTTGTTATTATCTTCACTATATGGTAACATTAATTTTCCGCTATTATGCAAATAATTATACACACGCGTATTTACATTTGGCGCATCTAGCACAACAGCATCGGAATTGTCGATGGCAAGGCGCATCAAGTCTTCATATCCAACAGGCAGACCTGCAATACTTCTTACGCTACTTTGTAGCATACCATCAATCAATATTTTGTCCACAAATTTAGGACTGAAAGGTGTCGCATATTCTTCATTATCCAAAGAGAGCACCACTTTGGTTCCGCTAAAGAATGGCGTGTCATTGTATGCAGTCTTGATATACAGCGGAACTAATGCAGACATCCATCCAGAACAATAGATGATGTCTGGAGTCCAGCGTAATTTCTTGACCGTTTCTAGCACACCTCGGGCAAAGAAAATACAACGCTCATCATTGTCTTTATATTCGTTTCCTTCTGTATCAACAATCCCTTTGCGGCGGTGGAAATAAACATCGTTATCAATGAAGTAAATTTGAATACGAGCCGATTGAATGCTAGCAACCTTAATCAGCAATGGGTGGTCAGAATCAGAAATAATCAGATTGATTCCTGACAAACGAATAACTTCGTGTAGTTGATTACGTCGCTCATTAATTTCGCCAAATTTAGGCATAAAAGTACGAGTCTCAAATCCTTTTGATTGAAAAAACTCGGGTAACTGACGGTTTCGCAAGCGCATAGGTGTCTCGGTATCCAAGAAAGGATAAATCTGCTGCGAAACAAATAAAATGCGTTTTGGCTCTTTCATAATTTGTAGTATTTTTTGTGAGGACATTATTTTCCCGCTACAAAGGTACAAAAAAAAAATGAATTTACATAATTTTAGAGCAAAAAATTTTCTTTTTTCCTATAAATGTTGTACCTTTGCAGACTTTTTTACAAAAAATCACGGAATAATTAAACTATTTTATGCAAATTATATCTACTAAAATAGAATTAACTCGTCAGGTGGCGGCTTGTATACGTCAAGGAAAAACAATCGGTTTTGTACCCACAATGGGAGCGCTTCATGAGGGTCATGCGTCGCTTATTCGACGTGCTTGTTCGGAAAACGAAGTGTGCTTTGTGAGTGTTTTTGTCAATCCAACTCAATTTAACAATGCTGAAGACTTGCTCAAATATCCGCGAGATTTGGAAAAGGATGCAGAGCTATTAGCTTCGTTGGGTGTGCATTTTGTGTTTGCTCCTACGGCTGAGGAGATGTATAGCAAAGAAGAAATGGAAGAACCATTCTCTTTTGACTTTAACGGGCTTGATAGCGTGATGGAAGGTAAGATGCGTCCTGGTCATTTCAACGGTGTGGTGCAGGTGGTTAGTCGTCTGTTTGACTTGGTGCAACCTACGCGTGCATATTTTGGCGAAAAGGACTTTCAGCAATTAGCCATTATTCGCCATATGGTCGAGCGTTCTACTATGGCAGAGCGCTATCAGGGGGTGCAAATCATAGGTTGCCCTATAGTGCGCGAAACAAATGGTCTGGCAATGAGTAGTCGCAATGAGCGCTTGTCTGAGCAAGAGAGACAAACAGCAGTAGGTATATCACAAACACTCCTTTCGTCGTTGGAATGGGCAAAAAAGACTTCTGTGTCGGCAGTACAGCAGCGTGTGATAGATACCATTAATGCCATTGAAGGATTGGAGGTTGAATACTACGACATTGTGGATAAAACGACCCTTCTACCAACAGATACGTTTGAGAATGCAGTGGGCTGCGTGACCGTATATTGTGGTCCAGTGCGCTTGATAGATAATATACAATATTGAAAATAGTAAGGTGCGTGTAGTTGTTGACAAAGGGATTCCTTTTTTGGAGGGTGTGTTTGATTCGGTTGCAGATGCGGTCTTTCTGTCTCCAGAGGAGATAAACGCGCATACTGTTCGTGATGCAGATGCTCTCTTCGTGCGCACGCGCACGAAAATAAATAAGGAGTTGTTAGCAGAAAGTAATGTTCGCTTTGTGGCAACTGCAACAATAGGGTATGACCACATAGATGTGGCGTATTGCCGTGAGGCAGGTATCACTTGGGTGTCCTGTCCTGGATGCAATGCACAAGCAGTGTGCGACTATGTGGAAGAGGCCATATGTTCCATAAAAAAAAGTGAGACTGTCTTGACAGTGGGAGTAGTAGGTTTTGGACATGTGGGTAAGTTGGTGGTTGCTATGGCAGAAAAAAAAGGTTGGCGTGTGCTCGTGTCTGACCCTCCATTGGGGGTAGGAGTATCGCTCAACGAAATGGTGCCGCAGTGTGATGTGGTGACTTTTCATACCCCTCTTACATTGGCAGGTGAATATCCGACTTATCATATGTGTAATGCAGAGGTACTCAGTCTGTGTAAGGATAATACGCTACTGATTAATGCTGCACGCGGTGGTGTGGTGGAGGAGCATGCTCTGATAGAGAAACTAACAGGTGGAAATGGAAAAGTGAATATAGTGATTGACTGTTGGGAGAATGAACCGCAGGTTAATCTTTCGTTACTTCAACGGGCAGATTTGGCAACATTTCACATTGCGGGATATTCTCTAGAAGGCAAAATGAACGCTAGTGAGATGTGTTTGCGTGCTTTTTGCGAATTTTTCTCGCTCCCAATTTTGTCAATCAACAAAAAAGTAGTACCTTTGCAGGGTGATTCGGAAGCAGGCTGGCTGAAACGCATTTCGGACCAACTCAAAGCGGCACCTGAACACTTTGAACAATTACGTAAACAATATAAATTAAGATAATGGCAAGTTTTCAAAAACTAACCCCTCGAGCTACTGACTACTCGAAGTGGTACAACGAACTAGTAGTAAAAGCAGACCTTGCTGAGCAATCAGCTGTCCGTGGATGTATGGTTATCAAACCTTATGGCTATGCCATTTGGGAGACTATCCAAGCCGAATTGGATCGTCGTTTCAAGGAGAATGGCGTGAAGAATGCCTATTTCCCATTGTTGATTCCTAAGTCTTTCCTCAGCCGTGAGGCAGAGCACGTAGAGGGTTTTGCTAAGGAGTGCGCTGTGGTTACTCACCATCGCCTCATGAACGACCCAGAAGGAAAGGGCGTAGTGGTAGATCCAAAGGCTCGCCTTGAGGAGGAGCTTATCATCCGTCCTACTTCAGAGACCATTATCTGGTCCACCTACAAGAACTGGATCTCATCTTACCGCGACCTTCCTATCCTATGCAACCAATGGTGCAACGTGATGCGTTGGGAGATGCGTACTCGTCTTTTTTTGCGTACTGCTGAGTTCCTCTGGCAAGAGGGTCACACTGCACACGCTACCGAGGAAGAGGCAGAGAACTACGCAGCTACAATGTTGGATGTATATGCTGACTTCGCTGAGAAGGTGATGGCTATTCCAGTTGTGAAAGGTGTGAAGTCTCCTAATGAGCGTTTTGCAGGTGCACTCAATACTTATTCTATCGAGGCAATGATGCAAGATGGTAAGGCTCTTCAAGCTGGTACTAGCCACTTCTTGGGTCAAAACTTCGCGAAGTCTTTTGATGTGACTTTCCTCAACAAAGAGAATAAATTTGAGTATGTTTGGGCCACTTCTTGGGGTGTTTCTACTCGCCTCATGGGTGCGCTGATCATGACTCACTCGGATGATAACGGTTTGGTTCTTCCTCCAAACCTTGCTCCTACTCAGGTGGTTATCGTACCTATCTTCAAGAAGCAAGAGCAATTGGATGAATTGATGGCTAAACTCAATCCATTGGCAGACGAGTTAAAGAAACTTGGCATCCGTGTACAAGTGGACGCAAGCGACAAGGCTACTCCTGGCTTCAAGTTTGCTGAGTACGAGCTCAAGGGTGTACCTTTGCGCATTGCGATGGGTGGTCGTGACTTGGAGAATGGTACTGTAGAGCTCGCTCGTCGTGATACATTGACCAAAGAGACTGTAGCATTTGATGGTATTGTTGAAACTATCCAAAACTTGCTCAAGGAGATCCAAGATAACATCTATCAAAAGGCGCTCAATTTCCGTATTGAGAATACTCGCGAGGTGGACACTTGGGAGGATTTCAAAGAGGAGATCAAGAAACCTGGATTCTTGCTTTGCCACTGGGATGGTACTCCTGAGACAGAGGAGAAGATTAAGGCAGAAACCAAGGCTACTATCCGTTGTATTCCTTTGGAGGGCGACAAGACCCCTGGTAAATGTATCTATACTGGCAAACCAAGTGCACAGCGCGTAATTTTCGCAATAGCATATTAGTACATAATACCATAAAAATAAGGCAGCTCATAATTGTGCTGCCTTATTTTTATGCTAGATGACATACCTTATCTTTTTCCGTACATATCATCATAGTACTTCTCGTACTCGCCTGAAGTGATATTATCCATCCACTCTTGGTTATCTAGATACCAGCGAACGGTCTTTTCAATACCTTCCTCAAACTGGAGAGATGGCTCCCAACCTAGTTCTGCTTGCAATTTGCGAGAGTCAATGGCATAGCGCATATCGTGTCCTGCGCGGTCGGTCACATAGGTAATGAGGTTCATATCTTCACCTTCCTCACGACCCAAGAGACGGTCTACGGTATTGATGACTACCTTGATGATGTCGATATTCTTCCACTCGTTGAAGCCACCAATATTATAGGTTTCAGCCACCGTGCCTTGATGGAAGATCAAATCTATTGCGCGTGCGTGGTCCTCTACATAAAGCCAGTCGCGAACATTCTCGCCTTTACCATAAACAGGGAGCGGCTTACGATGGCGGATATTATTGATGAACAATGGAATCAATTTCTCTGGGAATTGGTATGGACCATAGTTGTTGGAGCAGTTGGTCACGATGGTTGGCATGCCATAGGTGTCGTGGAAAGCACGCACAAAGTGGTCGCTACTAGCCTTGGAAGCCGAATATGGGCTGTGAGGATTGTACTTGGTAGTCTCCACAAAAAAGTCCTCGCCATATGCCTCGTGGTGCTCGGATGATGCTTGCGTAGAGAATGGAGGAGTGATGCCCTCTGGGTGGGTCATCTCCAGTGCACCATACACCTCGTCGGTAGAGATATGGTAAAAGCGTTTACCCTCGTATTTCTCAGGCTGTGCCTCCCAATAGAGTTTAGCCGCTTGCAATAAAGAGAGTGTACCCATCACATTGGTGCGAGCAAACGTAAATGGATCTTTGATAGAACGGTCCACATGACTCTCCGCAGCAAGGTGGATGATACCAGTCACATTCTCCTCTTGCATGAGCGCATACATGGTGTCAAAATCGCAGATATCCGCCTTGACAAAGCGGTAGTTAGGTTTATCTTCAACATCCTTGAGGTTAGCTAAATTACCTGCATAAGTGAGTTTGTCCACATTGATAATGCGATAATTAGGGTACTTGTTTACGAACAATCGTACAACGTGGCTACCAATAAATCCTGCGCCACCAGTGATAATAATTGATTTCATGTATGTTTTGTTTTAAGAGTTTTAAAAGTTTTAAGAGTTTTAAAGGTTAGAGCACAAAGCGTATTTGTTTGAAGTGGTATCGTTTTTCTTCGCCTGATTTGAGCCGCAATACCCATTCGCCTTGTGGGGTGATATCCACCCACTGAGCCAGGAATACGCCATCCGCAGCTTGCGCTGAAAGTTGTATATTCGTAGGAGCAACACTCACTTCACGCTCCAGATAAGGGTGCCATCCTGTGCGGCGATAGAGGTGCTTGATGTATTCCTCACGAAGCTGCTCCGTGGAGGCTGTTTCCCATTGTTGGATTGCTTCAAGGAAAGCGTTCAATAAGTTCTCCACGTCATACTCTTCGCCCGTTATTTGCTTCATTGATACGGGGTTAGGCGCATTGCCCAGCCATTGTGTCTGATTGACATTGATGCCTATTCCCGCTATAGTATAAGCGATATGTCTGCCCGACAAGGTGTTTTCTATCAATATACCAACGAGTTTTTGGTCGTTATAGTATATATCGTTAGGCCATTTGATGGTGATAGGCGAGAGGCGAGAGGCGAGAGGCGAAAGGATGGAAGCTATTGCTTCTCTAACTGCTATCGCTACTAGCATGGATAGTTGCCATTGGTCCGCAGCCTCCACTTCGGGGTAACGCAAGAGGGTGGAAAAGAGAAGATTCTTTCCCTTTTCGCTCTCCCAGGAGTTGCCTGCTTGCCCACGTCCAGCCGTCTGAAAATCAGTTCGAATAGTGAACAGATGAGGCAGACTATCGTCGTAGGTCTCGCGGAGCAAACTGGAAGTGCTATGCGTTTCGTCTATAAACATCCAACAAATATTGTTCTATTACACTTTGTATCTTACGCGACTTGCAGTTGGCGCTATTGACCATCACAGCAAACACCCACACTCGTCCATCAGGCAGGAAGATATACCCCGCATAGTTCTTGGTGCCTCCGATGGTTCCACTCTTGGCATACACTTTTCCATGCAATTCGGTTCCACGTAAGAAAGAGCTTAGCGTTCCACTCTCGCCACTACAAGGAAGAGAAGCCACAAAGACATCTTTGTTTTTGGAGCCATACATATAGCGCAATAACTGCACATACATAGAAGCCGAAATAGCGTCTTGTGGCGCCAAACCACATCCGTCTAAGATTTTTCCGCTACGGAAACTCACTCCACGATTTTTCCAGTACTCACGCATAAAATCGCAGGAGTTGTGAATGGTACATGGGACCGAGTATTTTGCACCAAAAATTCGGAAAAGCATCTCCGCATAGAGGTTATCCGACTCCTGATTGGTATGACGAATAATTTCGGAGAGAGGCTCACTTTGATTGACGAACAAAGTGGTGCGAGTAGGCTCATGGAGGGCCTTTTCGCTCATATAACCCGCTTCTTTGCCTACAGTTACTCCGCTGGCATTCAGCACGGTAGTGAAATCTCGAGCTAGGATTAAAGATGGATTGGGCAGATCGCCCTTGACGCCAAAAGTCTGGCGATTGGAAGGCACGCTGCCCACCAAGTAACGACGATTGCTATAAGGAACGCCGTGCACAAAAGCTCCGTCATAGGAGATATGGGTGCAACGGATATGATTTTCAAACTCGACTTCAGGCACCTGCGGAGTGGTATTGAGCACCTCGGCGATACTACCCACAGGACCACTACGAAGGACGATATTCATGGTATTATCCAGGTAAGAGAGCGCAAAGATGCCAGGTGCGTAGTAGTTACCCGCATCTTCCCACAACCAAGCAGGATTGAGGGCATTGGCATCAAAATAACTTGCGTCACCAATAACGGAACCAGTTATTTGGCGTATGCCGGCTTGGCGCACCTCTTTTGCCCAACGATAGAGAAATCCTTGGTATCCCACATACCTAGAACCGAAAGTAGGATCGCCACGACCTTCGATATAGAGATTGCCGTGAAGGACACCGTCTTGAATATACCCTGAATAAGTGATAGGCGTTTCTATGCGATAGTCCCCACCCCACATCTCGACGGCTGTGGCAGTAGTCAGGAGTTTCATGGTTGAAGCGGGAGGGATAACGGAGTTGGCTCTGTAAGCCTCAATCGTATCTCCAGAATGGTAGTCGCATATGAGTACACCCATATTCGCATCCCTCGTGTTAGGATGCGTGGTGAGAATAGATAATATAAGTAATAGTTTTAACATGCGTACATTGTGCTTGCAAAGGTACGCATTTTTTTTGGATTATGCAAGTATTTACTTGAAAAACTATATTTTCAATGCGAACAGCCGTATCGTTTCAGCCAATCGTACACTCGACTGATAGGGAAACCCATGACATTGAAATAAGAGCCTTCCATACGCGTAACGCCCACATAACCGATCCACTCTTGTACACCATATGCACCCGCTTTATCGAGCGGGTGGTATTTGGTTACGTAGTAGTTAATTTCTTCCTCTGATAGCGTCTTGAATGTGACTTTAGTACAATCCACTAAAGTTTCTAGTTCGCCGTTCATATCAGCAAAACATACTGCGGTATATACCTCATGGGTTTGACCACTGAGGCGGGAAAGCATGGCTTTAGCATCTGCTTCGTTTTGCGGTTTTCCTAGCATCTCGCCATTGAGCCAAACGATCGTATCGGATGTAATAAGCAAGTCATTCTCTCGAAGTTCACTCGCGTATGCGCGCGCCTTTGCGCGCGAAATATATAGAGGTATATCCCCCGCTTGAAGATAAGTAGGGTAAGACTCATCTGCATCAATAGTGACGCAAGAGAATGGGATATCTAAACCCGCCATCAGTTCGCGACGGCGAGGGCTTTGAGAGCCCAAGATGATATTTGGATTCAAAAGTTTCATGCGCTAATGCGCTTGTTTCAAAAGTTTTAAAGGTTAGTGGCAATCACATAGGAGAAAAGCATACCCATGAACATAGCGAACTTGATAATCGTTTGTACACGGTGATATTCTGTGCGGTTGTTTGCTGCCCAAAGCAAGACAATAGAGCATAGTATGGGCACAATCAAACCAAATACCACGTATCGCGTAGGCAAGGATTTCCATTCATGCGAGAAAGGTAAGACGGCGAATAGTATGTATACTATCAAAGTAGCAATGACCACAAGCAAAATGGTAGCAATAATCTTAGCTACTTTATCGCCCCACACGATAGGCAGAGTGCGACATTCCATTTCGCGGTCACCCTCTATATCCTCTATATCCTTCACTATCTCGCGCACCCATGTGAGCAAAAATGCAAATGCAGCAAAACCACCTGTCCAGACATACAACTCACCTACAATAGGGGAATAAGCCAATGCGTTTTGGTAGAGATGGTGCAAATAGTCAGCATTGGCTATTGCTACCAGTAATGGTACAATAGCTGAAGCAAACGCTACGACTAGATTGCCAATGAGAAACATGCGTTTGTAGCTGGCAGAGTAGAACCACAATAGTCCTGGGATAACTACATATGTGAATAGTAACGTCCAACTATGCGCCCACCATGCCACTACCGTACCAGCAATCACGCCTACTGCCGTGAGACCATAGAATAGATTCATGGCTGCATCACGTGAGATAATACGGGTTACAACTAAGTTATCTGGACGATTGATACGGTCGATTTTGACGTCGAAGTAATCGTTGATTACATATCCCCCCGCAGCGATACCTACCACACTCACGATCAGCAATGTCAATATCCACCAAGGCATAAGTTCACCAAATTGCTCTAGTTGGAGCAAAGGTGTTGCCACCCACTTTTCCATGACGTAGAGCAGGATAGCCACAAAAGTAAGATTGCCTACTCGAAGCAACTGAAGATAAGGTTTGATAATCTCTGCCAATCGTTTCATATCTTTTAACCTTTAATCTTTAACATAACACCCTTCCAAGCAGGAAGCGTTATGCAAATAGGAGTATGAGAGGTCAATGGGAAAGTATATTCCATACCTGTGAGCAAGTCTTTCGCCTTTGCTTCTGATTGCGACTCGAGTTGCAAATGCTCAAATGCCTCTTGTGGAATACGCACCTGCATATCCACTTGACGGTCATCGAAATTCAGAATAACCAATATCGTTTGCTTCTTATACTTGCGGATAAACGTGTATTGCTCGTGCTTGTTGAAACCCTCAGTTTGCGCATAAGTCAAGTCGTACATATCACCCATGGTGATGGCTTTCTCGCTTCGTGCTACACGTAATAGTTGGCGGTAGAATGTACGTAGTGTCTTTTGCTCCTCATCCAGATTAGCACCATCAAACTTACCATGGTTAGCCCACGCTTGCAGGGATTTCACACCCCAATAGTCAAAGATTGTGGTACGTCCGTCCATACCTGAAAAGCCCTCGGCATCCATGCCTTTCTCGCCCAACTCCTGTCCGGCATATACCATCACAGGATTAGTGCCCAAAGTAGCAGCTACAATCATAGCAGGCTCAGCACACATACCACGTCCACAGAAGAAGCCACTAGCGATACGTTGCTCATCGTGGTTCTCTAAGAAATAGAGCATACGGTCACGAATATCGTCCACCGATTGCCATTGCATCGTGATACCCTCCGCAGCCCAATTCTTGCTAGTCACACCGCGTAGGTAGTCATACATGCCCACCTTGTCGTAGAGGTAATCAAAGCCCGCAGCCAAGTAGTCGCGGTAAAGATGAGGGTTATAGACCTCCGCAATGAACAGGATATTGGGATGTTCCTTCTTGACTTGCTCAATCGCCCATGCCCAAAACTCGCGAGGCACCATCTCCGCCATGTCGCAACGGAAACCATCAACCTGCTTACCTGCCCAGAAGAGCAAGATATGCAGCATCTTGTGCCATGTATCAGGGATGGGATCAAATTGCTTTTCTCCACCACCTTGGTAGAAGACACCATAGTTGAGCTTCACGGTCTCATACCAGTCGTTGATGGATGGTGTAGCCACAAAACAATCATTACCCGTAGCACGAGCAGGATACTCCTCATATCCCTTAATATCGAAATAAGGAGCAAACTTCTGACCAGGCATATAGTAGAAGTTGTTGAGTGGGGAAAATGCCCAATCGGGATTATCATTTGCACCCAAATCCACTACTCCACGAGGGTGAGCAGTAGAGTGATACTCGCGGGATACGTGGTTAGGTACAAAGTCGATAATCACGCCCATATCTGCCTTATGAGTACGTTCTACTAAATCGGTAAACTCCTTCATACGACGACGCTTATCCTCGCATAAGTCAGGATGTACATCGTAGTAATCTGTTATGGCATAAGGACTTCCAGCCAAACCTTTGACAATGCTTGGCGTATTGTATTGTGCAGTGGCATGACGTATGACACCTGTGTACCACACGTGTGTAGCACCTAAGTCATGTATGGCGTGTAACGCCTTCGGCGTGATCGCATTCAGCGTACCACAGCCATTCTCTTGCATGCTACCTCCATGACGACGTGTCTCATTATAGTTGGTAAACGTACGAGGTAGCAACTGATAAATAATGGGTTTCAAGGTTCAGTTGTAGTTTTTATATGCAAGGTCCGACCATTGTCGAACCTTGCGGGTTATAGTTAAATCAGTGCTTGGGTATCTGATGCAATCATCCATTCCTCGTCGGTAGGGATAATGCAAACCTTTACCTTGCTCTCAGGAGTTGTAAGAATAGCTTCTTCTCCACGTACAGCATTCTTGCTTTCGTCAAAATCTATGCCAAGATAGGTTAGTCCTTTCGTTACTTCAGCACGAATATATGCGTCATTCTCACCTATACCACCAGTAAAGACAATGACATCTACACCATTCATAGCGGCAGCATAAGCACCAATATACTTCTTTACTCGATAAATAAATATGCGACGTGCTAAATCCGCGCGCTCATTGCCTGCTTGTACTGCATTCTCAATGTCGCGAGCATCACTTGACACTCCACTCACACCCAGCAATCCTGATTTCTTATTCATAAGATTAGAGAATTCAGTAGTAGATAGATTCTCTTTCTCCATAATATACGTAGCGGCTCCAAGGTCCATATCACCAGCACGAGTGCCCATCATCAGACCTTCGAGTGGAGTCAATCCCATAGAAGTGTCTACAGACTTGCCATTCAACACCGCAGTACAACTACCACCATTACCAATATGTGCGGTGATTACCTTGGTAGTATTAGGATCAATACCTAAATACTCGCACACGCGCGCAGATACATAGCGGTGTGAAGTACCATGGAAGCCGTAGCGACGGATAGCATACTTTTCATATAACTCGTATGGTATAGCATACATATATGCCTCATCAGGCATGGTTTGGTGGAAAGCAGTGTCAAAGACAGCCACTTGTGGTACACCAGGGAGAGCAGTCTCAATAGCTTCAATACCCTTGAGGTTAGCAGGGTTGTGGAGTGGAGCTAACTCTACACACTTGATAATCATCTCCTTTATCTCTGGAGTGATAATCACTGATTTATTGAACTTCTCACCGCCGTGTACTACGCGATGACCTACCGCTTGAATCTCATCCAACGATGCAATACAACCAATCTTCTCATCTACCAAGCTATTCAAAATCAATTGAATACCTACGGTGTGTTCTGGCATAGGCTGTTCAATCTTCACTTTTTCGCCAGAAGCCAATTTGATTTGTAAGAACGCGTCTGGTAAACCTATTTTCTCTACTCCACCTTGCACCATTACGGCTCTGGTGTCCATGTTAAAAAGTTTGTACTTGATACTGCTACTTCCGCAGTTAAGAACTAAAATTTTCATCTTTGTATTTGTGTTTTTATGGTTATTTCATTCCGATGGCTTGGTTAGCAGTGATAATCACCATTTGCACGATATCCTGTACTTTGCAGCCGCGGCTAAGGTCGTTCACTGGAGCTGCAATACCTTGCAAGATTGGTCCTACCGCATCCGCACCTGAGAAACGCTCTACTAGCTTGTAGCCGATGTTGCCTGCTTGTAGGTCTGGGAATACGAGCACATTGGCTTTACCTGCTACGGGTGAGCCTGGTGCTTTTTGTGCGCCTACACTCTCTACTAATGCAGCATCCAATTGCAATTCGCCATCTAAAGCCAAGTTTGGTGCCATCTCATGCGCGATACGAGTTGCCTCTGTAACTTTGTCCACTAACTCATGCTTTGCGCTACCCTTTGATGAGAAGCTAAGCATTGCCACGCGTGGTTCAATACCTCCGAGCGCTTTAGCTGTTTCTGCGGTTGTTACTGCTATCTCTGCCAACTCTTGCGCATTAGGACATGGGTTGACAGCGCAGTCTGCAAACACGAGGAAGCCGTTCTCACCCAAGTGCTTAGCAGGAGTGAACATCAAGAATGCACCTGATACGATATGTACGCCTGGACGGGTCTTCAGGATTTGGAATGCAGGACGGATAGTGTCGGCAGTAGTACCACGTGCACCTGCTAATTCGCCATCAGCATCACCATTCTTAATCATGAGGCAGCCCAAGTAGAGTGGGTCTTTCACTTTCTCTGCTGCTTGCTCTATTGTCATGCCTTTGGCTTTGCGAAGTTCAAAGAGCAGGTTGGCATATTCTGGCATTTTTGGGTCGGTGAGCGGATCTATAATAGTTAGATTTTCGCCACTGAGTATATATTCATATCCTTTCTCTTCTGCCATTTGTTTGATGACAGCAGGATCGCCGATAAGGATAAGGTTAGCCACTTTGTCTTTCAAAAGCAAGTTAGCAGCTTCCAATGTGCGAGGTTCGTCGCCTTCAGGAAGCACGATACGCTGCGGATTCTCTTGCGCACGTTTGAGCATTTGATCTAAAATTTCCATATTTTTGTTTTTGTTTGTTTTCTTTACTAATCAATTAGCGTGCAAAGTTACGAAAAAAAAAGCACACTTGCAAACAAAAGCACTAAAACTTTCTTCTTTGCAGAAATATATATATACCCGTTACCATACTTCGTTGTTATTAGTATCGGGGCTTTTGGGATAGTCGATGGTGTAGTGCAAGCCACGGGACTCTTTGCGCTCTAGAGCTTGGCGGGTAATCAAATAACCCACATTGATCATATTGCGTAGCTCGCAGATGTCCTTGGTGGCCTTGACACGTTTGAAGAGGTCTTCGGTCTCTTCATACAACAAGTCCAAACGCTCCCATGCACGGCGCAAGCGCAAGTCGCTGCGGACAATACCCACATAAGTGGACATCACTTGACCCACCTCACGCATATCCTGCGAGATAAGGACATACTCCTCGTTGGTCATGGTGCCTTCGTCGTTCCAGTCAGGGATATTCTCGTTGAAATCGTAGGTTTCGATCATACTGAGCGAGTGTTTGGCTGCCGCATCAGCGTAAACAACTGCCTCGATGAGGGAGTTAGAAGCCAAGCGATTGCCACCATGCAAGCCCGTGCAACTGCACTCACCCACTGCATACAGACGGCGGATAGAGGATTGAGCATCCAAGTCCACTTTGATACCGCCACACATATAGTGCGCACAAGGAGTGACAGGGATATACTCCTTCGTGATATCAATGCCGATACTAAGGCACTTGGCGTAGATATTTGGGAAATGATGCTTGGTCTCCTCGGGGTCTTTGTGTGTGACATCGAGGCAGACATGGTCGAGACCGTGGATCTTCATCTCGTTGTCAATGGCGCGTGCGACGATATCTCGTGGCGCAAGAGAGAGGCGTGGGTCGTATTTCTGCATAAACTCCTCGCCATTAGGTAGGCGCAATATACCTCCGTAGCCACGCATCGCCTCTGTGATGAGGTATGCTGGGTGCGTCTCGGTTGGGTTATAGAGGGCTGTTGGGTGGAACTGTACAAACTCCATGTCTTTGACCAGTCCCTTAGCGCGATAGACCATGGCGATGCCGTCGCCCGTAGCTACATTAGGGTTGGTAGTGGTAGCATAGACAGCGCCTGTGCCGCCTGTTGCCATGAGGGTGATGCGGCTGAGATAGGTGTCGATCTTGCCCGTCTCAGGGTTGAGGATATACGCGCCATAGCACTCGATGTCGGGTGTGCGACGGGTGACGCGCACGCCGAGGTGGTGCTGCGTGATGATCTCTACGGCGAAGTGATTTTCGAGGACATCGATATAGGGGTTGTTGCGTACCGCAGCCATGAGTCCACGTTGGATTTCTGCGCCTGTGTCGTCAGCATGGTGGAGAAT
>JAXJWX010000014.1:0-75906 GCA_036307765.1 Paludibacteraceae bacterium
CAATAGTTCGTTAAAAATTTGACTTAAATTAGTTAAAATATGATCGCTAAACGGCTGATTTTAGTCCGAATAGCATGAGTTCTTTGAAATAGTGTTCTTTTAGCCCTTGATTTTTGTGCGGGTTCGGTATTTCCCCGAACGCTGATAAAAATCTTTGAATCATCATAGCATTGTGCATCAGCAGCTTACTATCAGCAATAGACAGATTGAGATTTTGTTCTTTTGCAAACGCTTTTGCAACGTTGATAGCTGCAAGTGATAGATTAAAAGCAAAATCCATTGCCTGCTCGTTGCGTGCCTGACAATGATTAAGGCCTGTAAACTGCTTTGCATCTCTAAAAAGAAACTCAATTTGGAAACGTGAACGGTAGATATCAATTACATCTTGCGCACTCATTTCGCAGTTTGTTGAGAAAAAGATTTTCCTCGTTTGAGCCTTTTTGTCTGAGTCTTCAAAGTCAACAATAACTACTTTAACGTTTCTTTTGAGACTAACAGCATTGACCACAGTAGACCGCACAATCACTTCTTGATTATCCCACATAAGGGTCTGTTTTTGGAACACCTCATCTCGCATGTCATCAAGATTAACGATTCCGTCATATTGTTTGGGACGCCCTTTACCTCCAGTCCGTTCTCCAGCATAGAGGTATCTCAATCTAACGTCATCTCTAAAACGACTGACGAGGTTAAATCCCAATATATCAAGTCCTTGCACAAATGTTCCTTTGGAGAAAAAAGCATCGGCTACAATGGTATCGCTGAGCTCCAATAGTTGCTCACGATATGTATTAATCGCCAATAGATAGTGCTCAACCAAGGAGTCTTTCTCAATGTGTTTTACACATTCAGGCCGGTCTTCTTGAGAACGGGAACCTTTGATTGTTTGTACGGCTCGAATGGCAGTTGCGTCATGAGTATCAACATCCACGAGCGCGACACCGAGAATCTCAAGGCCGCGTTTCATCGATTGGGCGCAACCTGACCAAAAGTATGAGATACCTGGAGTATGCTTACCACTTTTGGATATGAAACTCGGGTCGATAGCGATAGCATAACGATGGCCCGACTGCTTTTGGACAAAGTTTTGATTGAATGAGATCCAATCAAATTTCTTTCGGAAGTTCTGTCGGAAACGTTGCTCGCACGATTTGCAGTATCGAGCTAACTGAAGAAAATTAATTCTTCCGTTGATGGTTAAAACTCCAATCGTGGCATCAACGAAAAACGACACGAAAGATGCTTTGATTGATTTCTGACTGCGAAGAGCAGTTTGACACAAGCCTTTGACTTGTTCGAGTGGATTAATGTTTACCTTGTAATTGAACACTACAAAGTTAGTAAAAATTATCCACTTGTGCAAGTCTTTGGGCAAAAAAAATCACTTAAAGAACACTTTTTTGAGCTGGTAGGTGAACTTCTACGAGCTGTTGAAATTTGTAATATAATGTAACATAATTATAAAAATTTAGTTAAAAAATAACGAAGTATTGAAAAAAAACATGCCAAACATTTGCATATATCACCAAAAAGCAGTAATTTTGCAGCCGCTTTGCTCCCTTGCAAGCAAAGGAAGAAAATGATGGCTTGTTTGGGCTATTTTTGTTGATTTGAGATTTTCAAGCAACTATCTCAATTACGGATATCAAGAGGATAAAGTAATATGAAACTACGTGTAACATCGTAACTATTGGGATTTAGTCTCAAGTCATATGTATATGTATCATTTGTTTCAATGAAAGCGCAAACTAAGAACGTAATATGTTTCTGTCGTAGAATAGGTGGAACCAAGTGGTTACGCCTATTCCTATTTATACTGTGCATATGCTATTCTAATTCCATATTTGCGGATCGTTGGGAGAATACCCAGTATCCGACGACAGAGGGAACGGAATTTTGGGTAACCTTCATGGCTAATGCAGGAGCAAAAGATCAAGACAGCTTAAATATGCATTTTTTTGTGTACGCAGCCGCAAGAGAGAATGCAAAAGTTACTATCACTAATCCACAGACTAACTGGTCTGATTCTTTTGAAGTACGTGCGGGTGAATTTGAAATTTCCCAAACAATCCCGCTCGTTCAGGCCTATTTAGAACAACAAGAACACACGTATAATCGTGGACTCTTAATTCAGTCAACAACTCCTATTTCACTTTATGCGACTAACCATAAAGTGGGATTTTATGATGCAACAAACATCTTACCATATACTGCATTACAAAAAGAATACATGATACAAACGTATATGACAGATGAAGATGCTAATGAATTTGCAATTGTAGCAACTGAAAAGAATCAAAAATTTAAAATTACAATTAAAGAAACTGTAATTCATGACACTATAAACAACCAAGTTTATCAAATAAAAGAGATTATAAACAAGGATATCAACATAACATTGAATAAGGGTCAGGCGTATTTATATCGTGCGCAAAGTCGTTATGGTGATTTGTCGGGAACCCAAATATGTTCAACTGCTCCTTTTGCAATGTTCAATGGATGTCAAGGGGCAAAAATTCCAACAGGGACAGGAGCTAACAATCACTTATATCATCAATCTATTCCAACAGATATGTGGGGAAAAAAGTTTCTTGTAACTCCTACAGCCTCACAAACTACGGATTACATAAGATTGACAGCAGCGGAAGATAATACCGTCATATATAGAAATGGTGTTGAATTATGTCGATTAGCAACTGGAGAAACCTATCAAGACACTCTTATATCTGAAAGTTTTTATGCTTCTTATGCCGATTATAGAACAGGTGTAACAACTTATATCCCCCATACCGCATATTATGAATCAACAAAAGCAATAATCTGTTATCTATATCAAACATCTTCGGTTATAAATTTATCTACATTCGAAGATGAGTATGGTGTAGAATCAGTTCCTAGTGATTTTGGTGCTCCTGTATTAACTTTGATATCACCATTAGAGCAAGCTTGTAATTCTATTATCTTCACAACTTTTGAAAATAGATATAGTAGTGTAAAGAAGCACTATGTTAATGTGGTAGTTCCAACAATTTCTGCGCAACATGTAGAATTAGACGGTATTAACATTGGCAGTAAATTTAATGTATGTGAAGGAAATAACGAATTATCATATGCAATAATAGAAGTTAAAAACACTACTAAAGGAGCCCACTTCTTGGATTGTAAGTTAGAACAGGATCTTAAGGGAGTATTAAGTGCACGAGTATATGGATTAGGAAATACAACAAGCCCAACAGGACAAAATGTGTTAAGTCATGAAGCCTACGCCTATTCCGCAGGTAGTCGTGTCGCACGTAGTGCAGATATGTTAATAAACGGAGAATATAAAAGCAGACATGAAATTTGCATTGTTGATAGTGTAATATTCACTCCCATTATTAACTATGATTTCACTAATTACCACTGGGAATTTAGTAAAATTGATACTGTTATCATGGGGAATAAAAAAAGCGAGAAAATTGATCATATGCAATTTTTTCCAAATGATGGAGTCTGGAATGTTAGTTTAATCATCGAACGTACAACGCCTTTGTGTGATAACATAATTACAGATACTATTACTGCACTAATTACAGTAAATTCATTAAACGAAGAGCCCGTAAACAAAGAACAATGCTATGGTGGAGTATTCACATTATTTCGCAATCAAAAACAAGAAACTTATACCCTTAAAGCAGATACTATAACACCCCAATATTATAATAAAAACACTGGAGAGTTAGAAGCCTTTAAATTAAATCGAACATATGAATTTTATGATACCATACCAGCAACAACTAAAGATGAGTGTGCGACATTACTAACCCAAAAAGTAATCATTCGTCCCACTTACGAAACTATCATTGACACCACTGCCTGCGATGAATTCGTATGGATTCCTATAGACAGAAGGGGGAAACGAGATTCGATAGTCTTCTCTATTGACCCCATAGATGCATTGCCCATTACCAAAGAACAGACAGTATCATTGGAAACTAAATACGGGTGCGATAGTGTTGTCACAATGAGGGTACGACTCAACAAATCCTATTATCAAGAAACAGACACAATAGCATGCCAAACTACTTTTGGCGGAACATTGGAGTGGACTGGACATTCCCAAACAGGGCATCAATTGCACAAATACGATCAAAATGGCAACCATCAAACAGTACAAGAGATTTCGTTGGATACGCCAGGCAAATTTATTTACATAGACAGTCTACTGACAAATAATGCGCCGCATTGTGATAGTATTCATGTACTTAACCTCACTATTTATCCACGATATGAGTCCACCAGCATTGACACCATATGTCAAAACACTGGCTTCTACACATGGGTTACAAGCAATAACGATACGATTAAAGGCGACGATATCCGAGAGGACAAGACAGGCAAATTTATAAACGCGGACTCAATTCCCACATCTTATGCGGGTAACTTTATTTATTCACAGCATCGATTAACAGCCACTGGTTGCGACAGCATACATCATTTACAACTTTATGTAGCACCTTCCTACGACACTATTATTGTGGATACTATCTGCGACAATGACATGTTGATGTTCAACGATTCTATCTACATGGGTATCAAGCTAGACGCAAGCAAGGGATTAACCCCACAAGAAACACCCTACATCTTCCGCCATCATCTATATACGGCTATCGGCTGTGATAGTATTGTTACATTGCATCTATATGTACACCCTACATCTTCATCCGAAGAATACGACATCATTTGTCAAGCAGAAAGTAGCACATACACATGGAATAATGCAGCTGTTTCTCCTCCTTTTTGGTGCCAAGAATTGGGTAGTACTGTGAGTGAGATTCGTCTTGACCAATTGGGTTCATTTACGTATATTGATACAGCGCATACCACATCAGGATGCGAAGACATTCACGTGCTACATCTCACGGTAGGAGGTTCTGTGATATACGACACACTGACCCTTTGTGACAATGATACCGTAGTATGGCACAATCTATTATACATAGGACACAATTTTAATCAACCCTATGATGAACTAAGTTTTGAGAAAGTCACACGATTACAACACGCTACAACAGAGTTTATTTATCAAGACTCAATAAAAGAAACCAGCATTCAGGGATGTGATAGCACGCACGTTCTCACGCTACATGTGTATCCCTCTTATCTACAACCCATAAGACAAGACACCAGCATCTGTGATAACGAGTCATATACATTCTGCGATTCTATATACAACCAAAATGGCGAGTGGAAAAGCGATGAGTATCGCTCCCAAGAATATGTTTTGATGGATACTATTCCTTCTGTTTTTGGTTGCGATAGTGTTGTCATGCACGTTGTACAGGTACATCCTGTTTTTGCAGATACGGTTCGTGATAATACCTGTCAGAATTCAGGATTTTATTGGTGGATTACGCAGAGTGGAGATACCGTCAAAGGAAACATTACTGAATACTATAGCAATCGAACGATAGATGCAACAGCTATTCCTACTAATCAAGTCGGCGATTTTATGTACATCCAATCACTGCCTACTAGTAATGGTTGTGATAGTACCATGATTCTGTATTTGCGTGTAGATTCTACAACCGAAATTCGAGATACGCTAATACTTTGTGACAATTCCACCATAGCATGGCAAAATCGTTTATACGTGGGTGCCAAGAATGTGATAGAGTTTGATACGACGGCATACGATGCCGTTATGACAGATTTATCCACAGGAGAACTGCAAGATATGATTGTAGCAACCAACGAATATGGTTGTTCGAAATATTATTATCTAACTTTGTATATTCAACCTACATACGAAGTCGTAGATTCACTAACGATTTGTGATAACACTCCCAATCCATATATATGGACTACACGAGATCAGTATGGCACATATACCAAAGAAATACATTTCCCTATTCCAGATGTATGGGACGGATTAACTCCCAAAGAAATTACAACCATCCAAGACTCTTCCATCGTATTACAATCCATTCATGGTTGTGATTCCTTAACTACGTTATATTTAACCATCTGCCCAACATATACACATACCACTGCGGACACAGTCTGCCAAGCAGCGGGTGAAACATACGAGTGGGATGGGCATAATCATGTTGTATATTGCTTAGAGCGAAACCAACGAGTAAATAACATATCATTAGATATTGCAGGTACATTTACATTTGTTGATTCTCTGAAGACACAAGCATGTAGCGATTGTCCTACTACGGGCTGCGATAGTATCCACATATTGCAACTTACTATTTTACCTTCCTATATTATGACTGATACTGTCATGATTTCTGAGGAAGAAATATATTATTGGAGTGAAAACAACACTACCTATGGAGGTATTAAAACAACTTCGCCACATAATGTGACAATACATCAAGATACAATTATTCAACATATTTTACAAACAGATACTATTGGAACGCACTCTTGCGATAGTGTTTTATTATTGCATATAATAGTTGGTGAAGTATTTCGAGACACCACATATGCAACAATATGCGCCAACCATACATATACGTGGGTCGGAATAGATCATAGTGGAAACGACTCCATTCGCATGAAAATAAACACACCTCAAACCCAAGTATATAGAGATGAACATCAAACCTACCTAGGATTTGACTCTATCTATTATCTCAACCTTACCGTATATCCCGCATACGTTGGTGTGGATACAATGACTATGTACGAAAGGACATGTCAGTATTCAAAATATTATTGGTCACGTGCTGATGTAAACGGGCAATTATATAGTCTAGATAAGCACCAATGGATTCCAGCCAAAGAGATTCCGACCGAAAAACCAGGTCTATTTACCTATATTGATAGCCTTCAAACAAGTAATGGTTGTGATAGTGTATATACATTGGTGCTGCATATTGACTCGACATACGTGTTTACCGATACCATTGACATATGCAATGATGGTTACGCCATATGGGAAGATACAATTTATGTGGGCACACAATTCGCAGGTGCCCTTCCCAACGATTCAATGCCCGTTGTCACACTATCACCACAATTGCATTACTTCTCCGACAAACTATATTATACTACAGCAGGATGTGATAGTACGCGATGCTTATGCTTAAACGTGCATGCTCTATATGAGAAGATTGATTCTCTAACTACCAACGACAATAATAATCCTTATATCTGGGAAACAAAAGATTGGTATGGCGGTGTGGAGCATACCTATTACGACACCATTTATTTTGACCCTTCACAGGAACACATGCAAAACGGTTTGCCAACAAAAAATGTTATTTACATAGATACACTTTATCGTACTTTAACATCTATACACGGTTGCGATTCGATAACTCAGTTGCATCTTACCATATATCCTACCTACAAATTTGAAACTACTGAGCGTATTTGTGCCAACGATTCTGTGGAATGGCGTGGAAGAATATTCCATGGAGATGGCAAAGATACTATAGTTATAGATCGTGAAATAACGCAATATGGTAGTGATAGTATTTATCAATTAAATTTGTATAAAATACCAGCATATGAAGAAGTTTATCAGATTTATCTATGCGCCAATAGTCAAGATACAATCTATCATCAAAAGGATAGTACCAAAATTGTTTGGTTACCTAATACATACCCTCTACCTGCAGAAAGAAAAATCATGTTCCAAACAACAGGATCAGGATGCGATAGTACTTTCATATACAAATTCCATTATTTCCCAACATATCACTACACAGATTCTTATACTATCTGCTCTACAGATTCTATCAATATTCACGACAACCTTACCTTTTCACACACCGATGATAAGAGATATTACGACTCCGAGAATGACTCCATCTATATAACTGACACGATTTTAATTATTGATACTCTTTACTCCGTCAACACGTATGTAGATGAATATGGTAAATCTAAAACTTGTAACTGTGACTCTATATACGAAGCCACAATTTATATCCAACCTGCATATAAACATATTGATAGTGCAACTATTTGTTCAAACGAAACATATTATTGGCGAAATGATACCATATATCAACCTATTGCGGGTGAATACACATATACAGAACACGATACGACTATACATGGATGCGATTCTATATACGAACTACAATTACACGTAAATCCTGTATATGACACCATTTGCTATGATACTATCTGCAGCAATGAATTCTATCTATTTTATGGAGACACACTACGACTAACTGGAGTTTATCATGATACATTACCTTCCAACAACGGTTGCGACTCTATCACAACACTTCATTTAACCGTACATGATACTACTCTGCATGTTATTCATGATACCATTTGTGTTTCCGAAAAATATGTGTTTGGTGATACGGTATTATTAGATGCTGGTGTCTATGAATTTGTCTCATTGGATGAGTATGGATGCCAAGTCATTGACTCTATCTATTTGACTGTCATAGACACTACAACCTACTACCTCCATATCGACAGTATTGTATGTGCTGATGATGACGATATTTTGATTTATTACGAATATATCGGACAACCGCTGATTGAGTTTTCTGTCAGTTTTGATGACTTTGGGCACTCACAAGGATTTACAGATATATCACACGCTCCTTTAGATACCAACAATTCCATTCTTACCATCCCAATGCCTAAAGGAGAAGTTCTTCCGCATCCTAACCCTACATATTTTGACTCACAACAAGGTATAAACACCTATATCCAAGATGACAAGTATGGCTATCCACTGCCTGCTCAATATAAGATGACTATTACCATGCACAATGGTATATGTGGAGATACCCTGCAAGTTAAAAATACCACCATCAGTTTTTACTATCCATCTTGGATTCACGAACAACATTGGAATGATGGAATAGTACTTTACAATGCAACATACAATGGAGGACATGAATTTAGTGAATACCAATGGTTCCAAAATGGAGATACTATATATGGAGCTACCAAGGAATATCTATATATTCCGAGTGAACTGCTGATGAATGACAGAGGGGATTGTTCCAATTATTATCAAGTTGCATTAACTCGACTTTCCGATGGATATACGACTATGACCTGCCCAATATGTCCTGTATTATTACAAGATACTATAGTTCCTACTAAGGATTATTTCTCAATAGTCCCAACAGTAGTGGATTATAGAAATCCTATCGTACATATATTATCTACGAAATCTGGTAAATACACATGTACTGTATATAGCACGTTAGGAGAACCTATACGTTCTTTTGAAGGAGAATTCGAACCCAATGAAAACAACTATGCAGGAACTATTGATCTTACAGATGTCATCAATGGATTTCAAGGGTCTAATGCACTGATAACCTTATCAGTAGAAGGGGAACAAACACCGCGTTCATTTAAAATTATAATCAATAATGGACAATAAAATGCAAAATAGTTACCTCTATCATATGATATTCATCATCGGATTGGTTTTTCTCAATTCGTTGAGTTCTCCTATCTACGCAAGAGTCAATCAGAAACGAGGAGAATTATTAGGAGGTGGAGGAACTAATTTCTCCGATAGAAAAAAAGATCAAAATGGATTACTTACGGGCACACATTCGGAAGTCCGCCATTTATTTGGCATATATACAGAAGGTGCATATTCTACCACATTATTTACAAATCCAGATATATGCACTGCTTCACTCGGATATGCCTATGGAGGAGGATTTTGTTATGATTTTCAGTACTACTACTTCAAGATGCAAATAGGTCTGGGAATTAAAATGCAGAATCTAACAACGCACGTTAATGACATCACCATACATGACGACCATGTATCAGATGCTTGGGGATATCCTTACCACTTAAAGTATGATTTCAAAGATAGAATAGAGCATAGCAACAATGCGCATCTACAAATACCATTACTTCTAGGCTCTGGACACAAAAATTTGTATGCTTTGGCTGGAGTAAAAATCAATTTGAATCTAAATAGTTCTACACATATAAATACGATTGGTACAACGACAGGCACTTATGACCAATTCTCTGGCATTTTCGAAGAGATGGACAACCATGGATTAAGAAAGAACGTTCCCATAGACTTTTATGACAAACGAAATCTATCTGCGTTTGATATTATGGCATCGCTGGAAATTGGAGGTGAATGGGGTACGAAATATCGACCTATCGTATCACGCTATCGTCCTGCTAGTGAACCTTTACACGAATTAGAATGGAGAGTGAGAATCGCAGCATTTGTTGACTTTGGATTATTAACACCCAAATATAGCAATCCAAATATAGTAGAAATTCCTACAGATACCAAGTGGGATTTCTGCACATTCAAGATGAACAATGTATTATCTTCGAATACACCACATAACGCTCATCTACATAATTTTTATGCAGGAATTAAGTTGACTGTTTTTATAGGGTCTTTGCATTATGTTACTTGTGTTATATGTGGATCTGCACAATCAGAAGCGGACATGGAACATTCTATTAAAAAACGCATCAAAAAGACGCATATAATAGAGCCTTAATTCTCCTTATCTAATCTAAAATTATTTTTACACTCTGCATTTTAGAATGCTTTTAGCGAGTAGGAATTTTTTCTTACTTCTCATTTCTACAATTAAATCCAAAAATCTTGCACAATCCAAAAAAAAGTAGTAACTTTGCAGCGTTATTGAAATAAGCAATACTATGATTACATTCATTATCTCACTCATAGCCCTTGTGGTTGGATTTGTTCTCTACGGTACGCTCGTGGAGCGCGTGTTTGGTATAGATGAAAAGGCACAGACACCTGCCATCAGCAAGGCAGATGGCGTGGACTTTGTGCCAATGAAGCCGTGGCGTATCTTCCTTGTACAGTTCCTCAATATCGCGGGACTGGGTCCTATCTTCGGCGCCATCATGGGTATCTTCTATGGTCCTTCGGCATTCCTATGGATTGTGCTGGGTACCATCTTCGCAGGCGGTGTACACGACTACCTCAGCGGCATGATCTCACTTCGCAAAGGCGGCGCTTCGCTACCTGAAGTAGTGGGCACGGAGTTAGGCAAAGGCGTCAAACTCTTTATGCGTTTGCTATCGATTGTGTTGCTCTTATTACTGACTACGACTTTCCTTTCGGGTCCCGCTACCCTACTCCAGGGATTGGCAGGATTAGGCACCATGACCTTCCAAGGGCATCTTATCCCTATTGTATGGGTATTGATTATCTTTGGTTATTATACATTGGCTACGGTGTTACCTGTAGATAAACTCATCGGCCGTTTCTATCCTATTTTCGGTGGTGTATTGTTGTTTATGGGAATCGGCATTATGGTGGTGATGCTTAGCCAGTTTGGAGGAGAAATGCCCGAATTGACCGATGGTTTGCACAACCGTCAGACCAATGGTTTGCCTCTTTTCCCCATGATGTTCGTGAGTATTGCCTGCGGTGCTATTTCGGGTTTTCATGGCACGCAATCGCCGCTGATGGCACGCTGCGTGACCAACGAGCGCCAAGGCCGTTGGATCTTCTACGGCGCCATGGTGGCAGAGGGTATTTTGGCTTTGATTTGGGCTGCTGCCGCAGGCACGATGTTTGCTGATCCAGAGACGGGTTTGTACGGAATAGATGGGCTTCAGGCCTTCGCCGCAGCGCACCCTGGCGAGAATATTGCTGCATTGGTAGTAGATAAAGTTTCTCGTTCGTGGTTGGGTACGATAGGCGGCATATTAGCGATTATTGGCGTGATTGCTGCTCCTATCACTTCGGGCGATACGGCATTGCGTTCGGCTCGACTAATTGTGTCGGACTTCCTGCACTTGAGCCAACGCCCCATCCGCAACCGACTGATGATTGCTATTCCGCTTTTCTTATGCGTATTTGGCATGGTTTTCGTCGATTTCAACGTCGTTTGGCGCTATTTCGCATGGACCAATCAAACATTGGCGGTCTTCACACTATGGGCAGGAACAGTGTTCCTCTACAAGAACTCGCGCACAACGAATAAATACCCATATGCCTATCTTATCGCGCTGATTCCAGCGCTGTTCATGACGATGGTGAGTGTGAGTTATATCTTTATTGCGCCAGAGGGCTTTCATTTTGCAAAGATTGGGCTGAGTTGGGTGGCGTACTTGGTGGCAGGTGTCACCACTGTAGCATTGCTCATTGGCTTTGCCCTTTGGACGAAGGCAAATAAGTAACGATTTTTGTGTGATTATTTGCGCAATCCAAAATATTTCACTACCTTTGCAGCGTAAATGGTTTTCGGACAAACTTGATTTAAATAAAAACAAATGACAACTCCCCATTTTGTAAAAAGAGAAAATATGATAGCCGATACCGAGTATATCCAATGGCTTTCGGACGTAAAGAAACGCTTTCGCCAGAGCCAAGGGCGTGCTCTCGTAAAAGTAAATGCAGAGATGCTTAACTTTTATTGGAGTATCGGTCGTGACCTTGTTACGCTCAAAGCAGAGGCACGCTGGGGAGATGGCGTTGTCAAGCAATTTGCATTTGATATGCGAGAAGCTTTTCCCGATGCTACTGGTTTTTCGGATACAAATGTGAAGTATATGAAGCGTTGGTATTCATTTTATAATGAGCAACTTATAAAAAGTCAACGACCCGTTGACATTTTTACGAACGAAGAACAACCTGACGCTTTAGAAAAAGGTCAACGACCCGTTGGCTTTTTATCAATGCCTGAAATATTTCAAAATGTTCCATGGGGACATCATATTGATATTATTTGTCGTTCTACCACTTTAGATGAAGCTTTATTCTATGCAAAACAAGTCGCAGAATTTGGGTGGTCAAGACCGCAACTTAACGCTAAGATAGACTCGCAACTCTTTCAGGCACAGGGGGCTATCTGCTCGAATTTTGAATCCACATTACCTGCAGAACAAAGTCAAGTAACACAACAATTATTCAAAGATCCTTATCATTTTGAGTTTTTAACGCTCAAGGAGAATTACGATGAAAAGGATTTGGAGGATGCACTCGTTACGAATATCACGCATTTCTTGTTGGAATTGGGACAAGGATTTGCTTTTGTAGGAAGACAAATGGAGCTATCTATTGATGATGAAACTACATTCTTTCCTGACTTGATATTTTACCACATACCACAAAAGCGTTATGTAATCATAGAACTGAAAGCAGTTAAATTTATGCCAGAGTTTGCGGGTAAACTCAATTTCTATGTTACCGCGGCTGATAAATTATTACGTGGCGAAGGGGATAATCCCACAGTAGGTTTGCTGATATGCAAAACCGCTAAGAGTACTATAGTAGAGTGGTCATTGCAAGACATCAACAAACCTCTTGGCGTAGCTACCTATCAGTTGGAAGAAGTAGTAGAGCGAACAGTAAAAGAATTGGAACAACATACAAAAAAAATATGAAACGAATACCCACACTCCTTGTAGCAGTACTCCTGCTATTGACTGCCAACCTCAATGGCGCAAACGTAAAAACAGGCATCGAAGTACTACGCGAAAACAACTTCAACATCCTACAAGGAAAACGAGTAGGACTCACCACCAACCCCACTGGCGTTGATAGCCAACTACAATCCACTATTGACATCCTCTGGCAAGCACCTAACGTGAACCTCGTAGCCCTCTACGGACCCGAACACGGCGTGCGCGGAAACGTACACGCAGGTGACCACGTGGACAACGAAGTGGACAAAAAGACGGGACTCAAAATGTACTCCCTCTATGGCAAAACACGCAAACCCAACAAAGAGATGATGGACGAGATAGACGTCATGGTCTATGACATCCAGGACAATGGATGCCGCTCATACACCTATATCTCCACGTTAGGCATGCTCATGGAAGCATGCATCGAGCATGGCAAAGAGCTGGTCGTTCTCGATCGCCCCAACCCACTCGGCGGCAACAAGATTGAGGGCAACCTCGTGGAAGACGGCTATATCTCTTTCGTGAGCCAATTCAAGATTCCTTACCTCTACGGTCAAACACCTGGCGAATTGGCACTCTACCTCAACGCCACTGACTACGAGAACAAATGCCAACTGACCGTAGTTGCGATGGAAGGTTGGACACGCGACATGACATGGGACGAAACAGGACTGGAGTGGATAGTAGCCTCTCCACATGTGCCACAAGGCAAATCGGCAATTTTCTACCCCGTGACTGGAATCTTTGGCGAATTTGGATATGTAAACATCGGCGTGGGATACACCCTGCCGTTTGAAATCATGGGCGCACCTTGGGTTAGCGCAGACACCCTATCCGAAGCACTCAACGCCCTCGAATTGCCAGGCATAGAGTTCCGCCCAATACACTTCAAGCCATACTACAGCGTCTTCAAAGGCGAACAATGCCAAGGCGTACAAATCCATATCCTCGACTACGAGAATGCCCGACTGAGCGAAATACAATTCCTCGTTGTGCAAGAGATGATGCGCCTGTGGCCAGAGCGCAACTGGTTTGAACTATGCGACCAAAAACGCTTCGGCATGTTTAACAAGGTCTGCGGCACCAATTATATCCGCGAAGAGTTTGGTAAACGCTACCGTTGGGAAGACATCCGCGACTACTGGTACAAAGATGTGGAAGCATATCGCGAAGCAAGTAGCAAGTATTACTTGTATGAGTAGTTTAGAGTTTAGAGTTTAGTGTTTAGTGTTTAGTGTCAGAGAGTTACAATGAAAAAATACATCGAACGCTTAGCATGGGGTACTGACGCAGGTTTCTACCGCCTTATCCCACAAGAAGTGCTGCACCCTGCCACAGAAGCAGATGTGCAAGCCATCATCAAACGTGCACACAAAGAAGGTAAACACATCACCTTCCGTGCTGCTGGTACCAGTCTGAGCGGACAAGCCATCAGCGACAGTCTGCTCGTAGTGTGCGGCAAGAAATGGGAAAAATACACCATCGGCAAGGATGCACAAAGCATCACCCTGCAACCTGGTATCGTAGGGCAACGCGTCAATGAGATTCTACGCCCATACGGCAAGTACTTCTCGCCCGACCCTGCCAGCCTCAAATCGGCGATGGTGGGCGGCATTGTGATGAACAACGCCAGCGGTATGTGTTGCGGTGTACACGCCAATAGCTACCGCGTACTGCAATCCGTGCGTATCATCTTGCCCGATGGCACCCTGCTCGACACAGGCGATGAGAAGAGCCGTGCAGCATTCGCCATGAGCCACCCCGCGTTCTTGCGCAAGATAGAAGAACTGCGCCAGCAAACACGAAAGAACATTGCACTCACCGAGCGTATCAAACGCAAATATAGCATCAAGAACGTCACAGGATTGACTATTCTGCCTTTCGTAGAATACGATGACCCATTTGACATCATAGCCCACCTCATGGTAGGTTCAGAAGGCACATTGGCATTCCTATCCTCCATCACCGTCAAAACGGCCGACATCACACCATTCTCCGCATCGGCACTACTACTCTTCCCCACCACCAAGTCCGCCTGCGAAGCCATCACCGAGATGAAGACCACAGGCATGCTGTCCGCGGCAGAGTTCTTTGACCGCAAAGCCATGCAGACGGTAGAGAAAGACTTCCCCGAACTGCAAGGACTACCCGCCGATGCTGGCGCTGTACTCATCCGCACCGATGCCCGCACACAACAAGAATTAGACAAGAAAAATAGCATACTACAAACAGTACTCAATAATTATACCCTCTGCCAATCGGCACAGTTCACATCCGACCCCGCGCTGACGGGCAAGTATTGGGCTATGCGTAGCGGTATCTTCCCCGCCGTAGGTGGTACACGCGAAGTTGGTACCACCTGCCTTATCGAAGACATCGCTTTCCCTATCGAGCACTTGGCACAAGCCACACTTGACCTGCAACAACTCTTCCGCGAGCACAACTATCCCGAAGCGGTCATCTATGGTCACGCCCTCGAAGGCAACTACCACTTCATTCTCAACCAGCGTTTTGACACACCAGCTGCCATTGAGCAATACGACCGCATGATGCGCGCCGTGGTGGATCTGGTAGTAGATAAGTACCACGGTAGTCTGAAAGCCGAACACGGCACAGGTCGCAATATGGCGCCATTTGTCCGCCGCGAGTGGGGCAATGATGCCTACCAACTGATGTGCGAAGTGAAGCAACTCTTTGACCCTGAGAACATCATGAACCCAGGCGTCATCTTCAACGAAGATCCACAATCCTACCTACAACATATCAAGCCATGCCCAAAAGTGCATGAGATGATTGACCGCTGCATCGAATGTGGATTCTGTGAGGTGAACTGTGTGGCTTGTGGCTATGCCCTCTCCAGTCGCCAGCGCATCGTGATACAACGCGAGATGAAGCGATTGGAAGAGATTATTGAGGCGAAAGGCGAGAGGCGAGAGGCGAAAGGCAAGGAGGCGAAAGGCGAGAGGCAAGAGGCGAGGAGGTTGCTGCGCGAGTTGCGCAAAGAGTTTGCGCATATAGGTCGTGACCTATGCGCAGGCGATGGACTATGCTCCACCTCCTGCCCTATCAAAATCAATGTGGGCGATTATATCCACCTTGTACGCGAACACGATATGAGTGCCGCAGGCAAAGTCATCGGCCAATGGGCTGGCAAGAATCTCGCCACGATAGGCAAAGTCCTCACTCCCATCTTGGGCGTGGCACATATAGCGAAGACCGTTATAGGCGATAACGCAACAAGGCTATTAGGAAAAACCATGCATTACGCTTCGGGCGGATTAGTTCCCCTATGGACACCATCATTGCCCAAACCAGTAACCAAAAAAGATATTCAAACAGCCAAAGACTATGGTGCTGTCCATGGACTCAAAGGACTACAAGACAAACGCGTGGTATATTTCCCATCTTGCCTCAACCAACGATTGAGCGCACCAGGACAACCCCTCGTGAACGATATGACCGAACTGCTCAACAAGGCTGGCTTTGAAGTCATCTTCCCTGCCAATATGGAGAACCTATGTTGCGGCACTATTTGGGAGAGCAAAGGTATGCCCGATGAAGCACAACGCAAAGCCGCTGAACTAGAGCTCGCCTTGCTCAAGGCCAGCGACAATGGTCGATTCCCCGTGCTATGCGACCAGAGTCCATGTCTGCACCGTATGCGACACACCATGCAACATATGCACCTATACGAACCCGCCGAGTTCATCGATAAGTATGTACTTAGCGAACTGGATATCACCCCGCTCGATGCCTGCGTAGCAGTGCATGTCACTTGTTCAACCAAGCAAATGGGACTGGCAGATACGATTGTGCGCGTGGCAAAAGCATGCGCCAAGAATGTATTCGTACCCGAAGAAATCGGATGCTGTGCTTTTGCTGGCGATAAGGGATTCACCGAACCCAAACTCAACGAATGGGCGCTACGCAAACTCAAACCACAAATCCAAAAAGCAGGCGCTACGATAGGCGTTAGCAACTCCCGCACCTGCGAGATTGGACTCACCACCCATTCGGGCATTGAGTATCATAGCATCGCCCACCTTGTAAATCTCGTTAGTAAATAATCCGTGCCTTTACACTTTACAGTCTACACTCTACACAAAAATGCCGAATATCGAAATAGAACGTAAGTTCCTCGTGCTAAACGAGGATTACAAACAAGTAGCTACGAGCCACTATACCATTCTGCAAGGGTATATATGCAAGGAACCCGGGCGCACGGTGCGCGTGCGTATTAAGACTCTGTCCGACGGAGCACAGACAGCCTATCTGACCATCAAATCCAAGCCCAATGCCAATGGCTTCTCACGTTTCGAATGGGAAAAAGAGATAGACCCAGCGGATGCCAAACAACTCATTGAGATGTGCCTCCCTGGCGTGATCCACAAAACCCGTTGGCTCATTCCAGCCTCTACACCCTACACCCTATACGCTACACCCTACACCACGACGGAGACGCCACAACTAACATGGGAAGTGGACGAATTCCACGACCGATTGGCAGGACTCGTGATAGCAGAACTGGAATTGGAGCGAGAAGACCAACCATACGAAAAACCGAATTTTATCGGCGAAGAAGTCACTGGAGACCCACGTTATTACAATGCTAACATGTAAGAAATACACTTTTTTTGTCCAAAAATCAAAATAAATTTGGTCAATTCAATAAAAAGTTGTAATTTTGCAGGTCATTTTGGCATAAAATACGCACACAGCGGTCAAAACATACGGAAATAAATAACAAAACAATATTATGACAACATTACAAAGAATTAGAAATCATGGCGTTATCCTCCTCGTTGTTGTAGGAGTAGCTATGTTGGCGTTCATTTTGGGCGACTTTTTGAACTCTGGTAGCAGTTTTTTCAATCGCAGCCGCGAGAATGTGGGTGTGATTGCAGGTCACAAAGTGCACTACACAGAGTATGAGGCAGCAAAAGACCAATTAACTGAAGTGTACAAAATCGAGAGCGGAAGCAACGACATCAACGAAGATGTAACTATCCAACTCCGCAATCAAGTATGGCAAATGCTCTTGATGGATTATACCCTGCGTGAGCAAGCAGAGAAGATTGGTATGGATGTTACCGCAGAAGAACTCAGCAACCTTTGCATTGGCGCAAACCCTCATCAGTTGATTCGTCAACGCCGCGCGTTCTACGACGAGACAGGTAGTTTCAATCGCTCAGCGCTCATCAACTTCTTGAACTCTTTGGCACAAGAGGTGGAGACTCCAGAGCAAGCTGCCAACCTACAACAAGCTAAGAACTACTGGTTGTACTGGGAGAATGCTGTTCGCTTGACCCACCTGCAAGAGAAATACACAGGCCTTCTCGGCAAAATGCTCACAGCCAACAACTTGGATGCTAAATACGCTTTCGATGCACGTCAAACCAGTGTCAACGTATCGTATGTAGAGCGTCCATACTTTGCTGTAGCTGACTCGTTGGTAAAGGTTACCGATGCGGATATCAAGAAGCTCTATGCTGCACAAAAAGAGTTGTACAAACGTACACCTAACCGCTCTATCGTGTATGTAAGTTTCCCTATCGTACCATCAGAGCAAGACTACGCTGAAGTAGAGAAACTCATGAAGAGCCTTGAGAGCGACTTCCAAACCAAGGAAGACGTTGCTGCTATCGTAAACAGCAACTCCGATATCTTGTACGATGGTCGTGACTACTCAGAGACAACCATTCCTGCAGAATACAAAGACTTTGCTTTCGGCAAAGGCGCTAAGAAAGGTCAATACACCGAATTGACATTCACCGATGGCACCTATGCTATGGCACGCATCATGGATTGCGGATACAACCAATCAGACTCTGTACAACTCATCTTGGTGGCTAACGGCGAAGGCACTGAGGATGTAGAGCTGGGCTGGTACCAAGCTAGCGATCTGCAAAAGACCATCGCAGACCCTGCTTTCGCAGGCAAAAAGGGCACACAATTCACCGTATCAACAGGTATGGGCGAGCAAACATTCAAGATTGCTGACAAGAGCAAACCTACTCCAAAGGTTAAGTTGGCTATCCTCAGCCGCAAAGTGACTCCAAGCAGCAAGACCTACGGCGCACTCTATAACGAGGCTAAGCAATTCATCGTTAGCAACAACTCTGTTGAACTGCTCCGCCAATCAGCGCAAGAGCAAGGTTTGAGCGTGACTCCAGCATTCAGCTTGGTGGAAAATGCAGATAAAGTTAACGACCTGAAGAATAGTCGTACCATCGTTCGCTGGGCATATGAGGCGAAAGAGGGACAACTGAGCGATGTATTTGAGTGTGGCGAGCAATTCGTAGTAGCCGCTCTGACAGAAATCAACGAGGGCAACTATCGCACAATCGACGAGGTGCGTGCTGAATTGCAAATGCAAGCAGTGGCAGACAAGAAAGCTGCATATATCATCAACCAACTCCAAGGCGTAAGCACATTGGAAGAGGCGGCTCAATTGCTTGACGCCGATATCCAAGAGGCTGAGAACATCACATTGGCTTCTTCTCGTTTGGGCGGTGCAGGCATCGAACCAGCTGTGATTGGTGCAGCATTGGCATTAGAGAACAATGCGACCTCTGCTCCTATCAAGGGCAACGCTGGCGTATATATGGTACGCATCGGTGAGAAACAAGTAGCAGCAGGCGAGTTGAACGCAGCACAAGAGATTAGCAACTTGAATATGCGCACCGCTTACTCCGCACCTTACCAAGCCATCTCCTTGATTGAGGAAAAAGCGCAAGTAGAAGACAATCGCGCTCGTTTCCAATAATCAATACGAAATTCATACCTAAGCACCAGGCAATACGCTTGGTGCTTTTTTTATGGAAAAATTTGTATATCTCAAAAAAAAGTTGTACCTTTGTGCGCTTAATTTAATATTTTATGAAAAAACTTCTACTTCTCTTTTCTATCATGCTGAGCCTGCCTATGGTAGCGCAGCACGGAACTATCAACATCCAAGCCAATTTGGATAGTACAAGCATCCTCCAATACGCCATTGACACATTGGAGAGTTACCAAGTAGGTCCAGGTATTGTCTATACACGTTTCGACATTACCAACTCCGCCTCCACCCGCCACTGCTATATATACGAGGTGGACTTGACAAACCCCTACAACATGGTCGAAGAAAGTCACAGCACAACGATGGGCAACACCGAACGTATGGCGGAGGCACACGTGCGTCTTGACTCTGCCAACCACCGTTCAATTGGCTCGGTGAACTGCAACTTCTGGATTGTATCTACACAGGATGAAGGCAAGTACAACAATTTGACGGGTGTACCCTGCACAGGTCAAGTACGCAACGGTAAGATTGGTACCAACATCACCAACTGGAATATCGGTCATGGCAACCCAGACCCTGTATTAGGACGCAAGCAAGATATTGGCTATCTGATGATTGACGGCCAAAAGCGCGCACACATCGACCAATTCTCATGGGACGCACACTTGGCTATTGGTGATCAGGCCATGCCTATTAGCGAGGTCAATCGTAACCGCAGCAACCCTGGCGACAACGACCTAGTCATGTTCAACTCCGACATGGGCACCAAAACCACCCTTACCAAAGCACAAATAGACGAACGCCTTGGCACTAATTTGCCACTGATCGAAGTGGTCGTAAAATTGGAACAAGACTGGGCTATCAACCAACATATGTTCGCCGAAGTAGTAAGCATCAACACCGTTGGTGGTACCAAGATTGAAGACGGATACGCCGTATTCCGTGGTCGAGGTACAGGCAAAACCTTCTTGGAAACAGCCAAAGTAGGCGACAGAGTACAATTTATCATTGGTATGTATGAGTCGCATTCAGGAGAGCGCCCAGATATCAAGCAACTCAGTGCAGGCAACTGCTATGTGCTACGCGAAGGTCGTCTCACCAACCGCAACTGGAACGAGGACTACAACAACAAGAACTATCCTCGCACAGGTTTCGGTGTGAGTAAAGACCACAATACCCTTTGGCTGATGGTCATGGAGAAACCAGGTATGTACACCCACGAGATGGCATCCATCCTACGTCACTTTGGTGCATGGGAAGCTGCTGGAGCAGACGGTGGTGGTAGTGCACAGTTCAATTTAGGCGGACAGATTCTCAATCCTACTACCGAAGGTGTACCTCGTGCAGTTGGTAATAGCATTTTCCTTTTCTCTACCGCTCCTGACGACTCGGTAGTTACGGAAATGCGCACTACTAGTACGTTTATTCGCTTACCTAAATACGCAGCTATCAAGCCCGACTTCTTGGGCTATAACCAATATGGTATGCTCGTGAATAAGAAACTATCCAATGTAGTATTGAGCTGTGCTCCCGAAACGGGATACATTACGGACGATGGATATTTCGTATGCCTTGGTAGCGGTGTATTAACAGCTCAGTTTGGCAATGCCACCCTACCTATAGACATCGTGCTCGTGGATGCCGTGAGTCCTAAACTGCGTCTGGATAGTGTCATTGTATCTACAGGCTGGGATTATCCTATTGAAATAAATGGCGAATTGGATAACAAGCAGTTCGAGATGTTGCCATCCGCTTTTGACTGGACAATTGATGACCCTACCGTTTGTCACGTAGAAAATGGTATCGTCAAAGGTCTGAAGAATGGTCGCACCACAGTACATGGCACAATTGGGGATATCACCTTGCATCTGATTGTCAACGTGCAGGCACCTGAGCACACACCATACCTTTGGGAGAACTTGATCAGCATCGAGAACCGCTGGACACTCAAGACTACCAGCAGCGCATGGAAAACCAACTTCAATGCCAACGCTGACGGATTGGCTGAACTGTATGTCAACTACAACGGCGGTCGCGCACCACACGTAACTCTTGATGCCGACTCGGCACTCTACTCCACACCATACGCTATGGAGTTGCGATTCACACCTCAAGGCAACCTCATAGAGAAAGTCATCATCTCCATGAAGCGCGCAGGCGACAATAGCACCTATCCTTATACAGCACAAGAATTAGTAGCTGACGAACTCAACAGCGTGTATGTGGATTTCAATACGCTCTTTGATGTAGAAAACGACCACGCCATCTATCCTATCACATTGGAAACAATCAAGTTCTCCATCAACTCCAAAGCCGAAAAACAGGAATACCGTATCCCTATTGAGGGCATCTATCTCCATTATGCTGGTCTGCCCGACCAACCTTCACACGTGGAGAATATCCTACAAGAGGAGACTGCCAACAAGGTTTTGCACAACGGACAATTAATCATTATTAAAAACAATAAAACTTACAACATTTTAGGTCATGAAATCACTGAAAACTATTAATCCTTGGATGTGGGTACCCACTCTGTATTTCTTAGAGGGTATTCCATATGTATTGGTAAACCAAGTATCCACCATGATGTTCACCAAGATGGGTGTGCCTAATGGTCAAATGGCATTATTCACATCACTCTTGTACTTGCCATGGGTTATCAAACCATTCTGGAGCCCATTTGTGGATTTGATAAAAACCAAACGTTGGTGGACAATTGCCATGCAGGTACTCCTAACGGCTGCCTTCATCGGCCTGACGGTCAGCATCCCTCATCCTGATGCTACAATGATTGCTGCACAACAAACACCTATGAGTATGTTTAGCGTGATGCTCATCATTTTCTGGATTACTGCTTTTGCTTCAGCTACACACGATATCGCGGCTGACGGATTCTACATGCTCGGACTATCACAAAACGACCAAGCCTTGTTCGTAGGCATTCGTTCTACCTTCTACCGTATTGCCACTATCTTCGGTCAAGGCGCTGTGCTGTACATCGCAGGTCGCTTGGAGGCAAGCACAGGTGATATTCCTATGGCATGGCAAGTCACCCTGCTCATCACATCTATTCTCTTGGCTATCATCACCTTGTGGCACGTATTCTTCTTGCCCAAACCAGCAGCAGACACAGAACGTCAAGCGGAATCCGAAAAAGAGAATTCAACGGAGAAAGCAAAATCTATCCTGTATGAATTTGGACGCACCTTTGCTACATTCTTCCAAAAACCAGGCGTATGGTTGGCTATTATCTTTATGCTTTTGTATCGTTTGCCAGAGGCATTCTTGATTAAGATGATCAATCCATTCCTCGTTGCCAATCGCGAGTTGGGCGGTCTAGCAATGACCACCGACCAAGTGGGTTTGGCATACGGCACAATTGGTATTATCTTCCTTACCATCGGTGGTATTCTGGGCGGCATGTACGCATCCAAGGTGGGCTTGCGCAAGTCTATGTGGATCATGGCTGCGTTCATGACCCTGCCTTGCTTGAGTTTCGTATACCTGGGTGTCTTCCAACCAGAAAACATCGTAGCCATCACCACCGCTATTGCTGTTGAGCAATTTGGCTATGGATTTGGTTTCACCGCATATATGCTGTATATGATTTATGTTTCTGAGGGCGAATACAAGACCGCACACTATTCATTCTGCACAGCCTTTATGGGACTGAGCATGATGATTCCTGGTCTATTTGCTGGATACATTCAAGAGGCATTGGGTTACAAAGACTTCTTCTGGATGGTTATCGCATGCTGTGTGGCTACGATTGCAGTAACATTCTTTGCATATCATAAAGTGGATCCTACTTACGGTAAAAAATAATTCTATTTCAATGCAAATCAAACGTATCATCCCTAACTCCCTGACCTGCGCAAATCTTTTGTGCGGGTCAGTGGCAGTTTTCATGGCCACACAGAATGCGTTCTTGTTGGCCTTCGCCTTGATTATCGCAGGCGCTATTTTTGATTTTTGTGATGGTGCATCGGCTCGTTTGCTCAAGTGCCCATCTCCTATAGGTGTCGAACTCGACTCGCTGGCGGATGTCATTACCTTTGGCTTGGCACCTGCCATGCTACTCATGTGCTACCTCAAACCCATCATTGGTTGGTGGAGTCTCATTGCCCTGCTCATGGCTGCTTTCTCAGCACTGCGTTTGGCTAAATTCAATATCGACGACCGCCAAACAACCTCTTTCATCGGATTAGCTACTCCGCCTAATGCCATTTTCTGGGCATCCATCACATGCATGCCATATGCCTTTACTGCCACGCCATGGTTACCATGGATGCTGTTGGCACTCAGCTTGGTTAGTTGCTACCTGCTCGTTAGTGAGATCCCGTTCTTCGGAATGAAATTTAAGAACCTCACTTGGCGCGATAACTGGCCAGTCTATCTCTTCCTTATCGGATGTGTCATCATCATTGCCTTCAGCGTGGTGCGTGCATATACATTGCAGCACATCGAATGGGCTGTATTCGCAGGAGCAGCTTGTATCTTATGGTACATCATCTATAATGTCATCACACTTCTTATACGCAAATGAGATTGCTTAGAACATACGCATGCTTGCTGATCTGCATCTGCTTTGTGAGTGTACAAGCAGAACAGATGCCCCATGGTTACTACAATGCCATTCAAGGCACCCAGGATGCCGAACTCAAATCCGCCCTCTTCCACATCATCAAGGGCGGCGAACGACTGCAATACGGCACCAACGAGTACCATACCACAACCAAAGTACAAAACGGCGATACCCTGTGGCGTAAGGGCGATTTAGAAACATATGGCACTTGGCATGGGTTTATGCTTGCAGATCGCCTCAGCAACGAATGTGTATGGGATATGTATTCCACCACCAAACGCTATTTTCCCATTATGGGAGGTAGTGTAGCAGGCATGAACATTGAGCATTGCCTACCCAAGTCATGGTGGGGAGGAGCAGAAAATGATGCCTACAAGGATCTATACCACCTCAATCCAGCTGATCAAGCAGCAAACAACAACAAGTCCAACTTCCCTCCCGGTATTCTCAACGACTCTAATAAAGTCAACAATGGCACTTTCTTTATGGGCAAAGACAAAGAGTGGAATAATTATGCCTTCAGCGTTATTGACGAATACAAAGGTGACTTCGCTCGCGCTTACTTCTATGTAGCTACAGCTTATCACGATATGCAATGGGATGCCACTTACGCTCAATTCGTTACCAACGATTCCTATCTCACCTTCACGCCCTACCTCGTAGAAATTCTGCTGCAATGGCATCGCATCGACCCTGTCAGCGAGAAGGAGATTCATCGTTTGGATGCTATCTCCAGCATCCAGCACAATCGCAATCCTTTCATTGAGTACCCCGAACTCGTAGAGTACATCTGGGGCGACAAACAAGGGCAGAGCGTTGACCTTACACAACTGGTGCGTACTACCAGCGAGGCGTATGATATCCCGACCGATCTCATCAACCCGATAGCCTACCCCGCTACCGATATTACGGACAACTCCTTCACTGCCAATTGGAAGGACCAAGAGCGAAATTCATACACCTTAGAAGTATTTACCCTTGAGCAGACAGGACACAATGATACGCTCATAGCCATGCCAGGCTTCAACAAAACCATCGTCGATGAATCTGGCAACAAAATCCAATGGCTCAAAGAGGACGGCTCCGCAGCCCAATATCGCCAAATGGATGGTACGCATGCTACCTGCCTTTCCAGCACCACCGAAAAACGACAAATTCGATTTACCAATTTTGGCACAGCACCACAGAGCACCTACCTCACAGTACGTTGCTGCGTTTTCAAGAGCGACAAATCGGCTGACCTGCAAGTACTTGGCAACAACAACCAAGTGCTTTATACCCCACCGCTCACCTTGGATGAGGAGTACTACACATTCGCTATTCCTGAGGGGACGACCACCATCTCCCTCATGCAAAAGGAAATAGGCAAGAGCAAAGCATACAAGCGTATCTCTGTACAACAGGCATACCTCTATCACGGCGATTACCAATGCCAAGAGCGGCACATCGACGGCTCGCCTTTTAGCGTACAAGCGACATCGTACACCATCACCCATACGCTCCCCGTTGGTACACCCATCTATTATCGCGTGACACCCGAAGGCTTGCGCACGTCCAATACGGTCACCGCCTATCCCCAAGCTGCCACCGATATTCCTCATACAACCCTGCCAACAGCATCATCATCCAAATTGCTTCACAACGGACGTATGTATATTCTCCGAGAGAATAAGAAATACGATGTCTTAGGTCGTGCACATGAATTATAAACACATTCCACCATACCTACCTTTTCTCATCCCGACTATCGTGCTGCTAATTGGGATAGGACTAGGATTGTGCCTATTGCCTACAGCTGAACTACATCTGCTGTTATGCCAACCACACACACCATTTCTTGATGCTGTAGTACCTGTCATCACGAACCTTGTGGATTGGCTACCCTACCTCGCCGTATTGCTGCTACTCTTTTACCGAGCAGGCTGGGCTACTTTTCTGGCCAGCAACCTGCTACTATCCACCCTTATCGTACAACCCATCAAGCACCTCGTGCACGCGCCCCGTCCGCTCACATGGTTCGCAGAGAATATGCCTGATGTCACATTGCCGCTTGTAGAGGGTGTACAGATGAATCATTGGCTATCTTTTCCCTCTGGACATACGACCACCTTCTTCGTCTTGTTTTTCACGCTGAGTGTCATAGTCTGCGCTGAACATACCAAAGGGCAAAACGCCTTATCGTTTCTCTGTTTTCTTCTGGCTACGTTGGGGGCATATACCCGCATTTACCTCTCGCAACACTTCGCATTGGATATTTTTGCAGGAATTTTGGTCGCTGTTTTCTCGACGCTCATTTTGTATCATTTCCTTGTTCTGAAGACAAAAAACACCCATTTTTGGTATTGGAAAGTGCAAAAATCAAGAAAATAACACTTTTTTTGCATTTTTTTGCAAAAATATTTGGTCATGTCAAAAAAAAGCAGTACCTTTGCACTCGCTTTCGGAAAGGAAGTACTCAACGAAAAATTGGGGCGTTTAGCTCAGCTGGTTTAGAGCATCTGCCTTACAAGCAGAGGGTCGGCGGTTCGAATCCGTCAACGCCCACAAGAACGAGAGGATTGGTGCAAACCAATCCTCTTTTGTTTTAGCAAACACACCACAAACCGAAACTCGTGTCATCACTCATCACTAAAAACCAAACAACATGATACACTCCGCCTCATTTGTCATCTCCAGTCCAGACGTCATGCAATGTCCACAGACGACTATCCCTGAGTACGCTTTCATTGGTCGAAGCAATGTGGGCAAGTCCAGTCTCATCAATATGCTCACGCACAACCCCAAACTGGCGAAGACCAGTCAGAAGCCTGGCAAGACCTTGCTCATCAACCATTTCCTCATCAATGCAGGTACCGACACGCATTGGCATCTGGTGGACTTACCTGGATATGGATTTGCACAAGCGGGCAAGAAGCAGCGCGCCAAGCTCAAGATGATGATTGAGCGCTACTGCCTGTTGCGCGAAGCGCTGGTGAGTCTGTTTGTCTTGGTGGACTGTCGCCACGAACCACAGCAGATCGACCTCGAGTTTATGGAGTGGCTAGGCGAGAACGAAATTCCGTTTGCCATCATCTTTACCAAAGCCGACAAACTGGGCAAAGGCAAACTCACAGCCAATGTAGAGAGTTACAAGCAAAAACTGCTGGAGACATGGGCAGAACTGCCCCCTATCTTTGTCACATCGGCCGAGAAAGGACTGGGCGAAGCCGAAGTCATTGCGTATATCGAGGGTATCAATCGCGATTTGACCAATAGGAGTTAGGCGAGAGGTTAAAGGTTAAAGGTTAAAGGTGAGAGGCGAGGATGATTTTTTCTTCGGATGATATACGCGTGGAGCATTGCGACGGTACGCGCCGCGGTGTGCAGCAGGTCTTAGATGCCTGCCGCGAGGAGCGCCGTCCGTATGTGGTAACCACGCCTTTAGCCTCTAACCCTTCACCTTTAACCTCCATCCTCGTTCCCGTCACCATGCTGGAGGAAGAGGTTTATAAAGCGGAAATCTGCACCTACCTGGCACGCAAGACGGGCGCACACCTTATATTATTACGCGCGAACGACTACGGCAGCAAGGCGAAGCGCAACACCCAGCGCATCATCGCGCATATTCAGACCATCGTCGAGCGCACGGGCACCAACATCACCTACGAAGAGCACGTAGCCAAAGGCGACAGTTTCCATATCCACAAAGAACTCCATACTATCCCTCCCCTTGAAGGGGAGGTTAGGTGGGGTCTTATTATCCTCACTGCCAGTCGCGAATACGGACTAGACGATTGGCTCTTTGGTCCACCCGAACAGTATGTCATCCGCCATAGCCCTGTGCCCGTGATGCTGGTGAATCCGCGCGCTGACTTGTTTTCGCTGTGTGACTAAAGAAAATTGCGCTTTCTCTTGCGTATTTCCACAAAAAGCAGTATCTTTGCATGTTATTTTGACAAAAAACATATGAACGAATTTTTAGAACTCGAGGAACAGGTACTTCGTATGATAAAGACGGTCTATGACCCCGAAATACCTGTCAATATATACGAATTAGGACTTATCTACCGCATCGACTTGCCTGGCGATGGGGTATGCAATATCGACATGACGCTCACCGCGCCCAACTGCCCAGCGGCTGATTTTCTGGTAGAGGATGTGAAGCAGAAGGTAGGTTCGGTGGATGGCATCGAAACGGTGAATGTGAATATCGTCTTTGACCCCGAATGGAACAAAGACATGATGTCCGAAGAAGCCAAATTGGAATTAGGTTTTTTATAGGCGAAAGGCGAAAGGTTAAAGGCGAAAGGCGAAAGGTTAAAGGCGAAAGGTTAAAGGCGAAAGGTTAGAGGCATGGTATATTTTCTGAGTGACGCACATTTGGGTTCGAGGGCGATTGAGCATCCCGAAGCCCATCAGCAGACCTTGATTGACATGCTGCAAAGCATGGCACAGGATGCCACGGCCATCTACCTGCTCGGCGATATGTTCGATTTCTGGTGCGAGTATTTCTGGCGTGATAAGAGCAAAGAGCAATACCGTCCTTTCTTGCAAACGCTCAGAGAGCTCACCGACCGTGGCATTGACATACATTTCTTCATCGGCAATCACGACATCTGGACATTCGGTTGGCTCGCCAAAGAAACGGGCATTACGGTGCACCGCCACCCCGAATCAATGACCATCAACGGCAAGCGCCTCTACCTCGCTCACGGCGACGGACTGGTGCCAAGCAACTACCTGCAACAACTGCCCAAAGCCATTCAGAAGAAGATTCGCCAATTCATCTTCCTGCGCCGCGTCTTTCACAACCCCATCCTGCAAACGCTCTTCCGTTTATTGCCGCCCGCATGGGCAAATAATTTCGGATACGAGTGGGCTAAAAACAGCCGTCTGAAGGAGTTAGCCCGCCCATGTCCCTACAAGGGCGAGGACAAAGAGGAACTGGTGCTTTTTGCCAAGGAGCAAGAGCAAAGGGGCAACCACCACGATTATTATATCTTTGGTCATCGCCATATCGAGCTGGATCTGATGCTCAGCCGCGATAGCCGTATCATGATACTCGGCGACTGCTGGCAACAATTCACCTACGCCAAGTTGAATGGAGCAAGCATTACAATGGAGGTAAAAGACAACGAGAATATTTTATAAGAAATTATGGCACATACAAGAGAAGAACAATTAAAAGCTTTCGACCGTCTTTTGACGGTAATGGACGAACTGCGTGAGAAATGCCCTTGGGACAGGAAACAGACTTTCGAGAGTCTGCGTCAAAATACTATCGAAGAGACCTACGAACTGGCAACGGCTCTGCTGCAAAACGACATGAACGAGATCAGCAAGGAGCTGGGCGATGTGCTGCTGCACGTGGTTTTCTATGCTAAGATTGGCAGCGAACAGGGGGCTTTCGATATGGCAGATGTATGCAACAAGATCTGCGACAAACTCATTTTCCGCCACCCTCATGTGTATGGCGAATATGCCGCCAACAACGCCAAAGAGGTTTGCGAGATGTGGGAGCAAGTCAAGCTCAAGGAGAAAGACGGCAACAAAACCGTCCTTGGCGGTATTCCAGAGGCATTACCAGCATTGGTGAAGGCCTATCGTATTCAGGATAAAGTGGCGAATGTGGGCTTTGACTGGGAGAAGCGCGAGGATGTATGGGCAAAAGTGAAAGAGGAGATTGCTGAGTTCGAGGCAGAAGTGGAGAACATGGACGAGGAGAAAGCCACTGAGGAGTTTGGCGATTTGCTCTTTGCTATGGTCAATGCGGCACGTTTGTACAAGATTCGCCCTGACAACGCTCTGGAGAAAACCAACGCCAAGTTCATCCGTCGCTTCAACTACGTTGAGCAACAGGCAAAAGAAAAGGGTCTGTCCCTCAAAGACATGACCCTCAGTGAGATGGAAGCTCTCTGGCAAGAAGCCAAGAAGCTTGAGTAAGCCTATTTTACTGGCAACGTGAATAGCGCGGAGTTCATCGAATACTCCGAATCGCTGACCACCGTAATCTTGACAGGATGCGACCCAGCCTCCTGTGGAACGATGAAAACGGGGAAACTGACTTGGTAATACATGGGGTTGAAGTTCAAAACGCCTTTTTGTGGGTCTGAGCCACTTGCCAACAATTTGCGTATTTGCTCATTTTCGGTGTCCAATTGGAACCACAATTTGACGCGAGTAGTATCTACCGTGGCGTTCACATTGACCAGGTTGTTCATATAGGAATCGAAAAATGCCGTAAACATCACAGTGTCGCCCAGTTGCAGTGTATCCACATACACGATCTCGAACTCCTCGCTACTATGTCCAAACAGTGTATCCTTGACAGACACAATTTTGCCATCCACTATCCTAGGATTAACAAGCAGGTGACCAAATTGCATTTGAGGTGTCGTATTCACCCCTGTGCCGTGGAAGCAACTGTTCATTGTCAGTGCCAAGACAATCAGTAGAAACAAAGACTTTTTCATAAAAATAAATAATCAAGCGTTAAACGTTAAAAAATTGTAATTACATGCACATTTGATACAAAAAATCGGGTCATTTTGACCCGATGTGCGGCATAAAGGACTCGAACCTTCACTCCTCTCGAAACTAGATCCTAAGTCTAGCGCGTCTACCAATTCCGCCAATGCCGCGTGAAATCGGGTGCAAAGGTACAACAAAAAATGCACATACGCAAACTTTTTAGGGAAAAAGTTTACTTTTGGACAAAAAAGCGAGGCAAGCGCATGTTGGCGCGCGCAGTTGTTGTTGAATTTATGTTGTTTGTTGTTTATTATTAATCGAATATGAGCGATACTTTTTATCATAATTTACCCAACGGGGTGCAGATTGTGCACCGCAAGACCACTTCGCCCGTCGTTTATGTGGGTATCATGGTCGGCGCGGGCACGCGCCATGAACTCCCCAATGAGAACGGCATGGCGCACTACATCGAGCATTGCGTCTTCAAGGGGACTGAGCATTATACCGCCCGCCAGATCATCAATCACATTGAGGGCATCGGTGGCGAAATCAATGCCTATACCACCAAAGAGGAGACCACATTCTATGCGGCTACTCTGAGTAATCATTTCCGCACCACGCTTCATCTGCTCGCAGAAATGGTGCTCCACCCCACTTTCAGCAAGAAGGAGACCGACAAAGAGGTGACAGTCATTCTGGACGAGATAGAGAGTTACAACGATTCGCCCAGCGAACTCATCTATGACGACTTTGAGAATATGATTTTTGAGGGCAGTTCCTTGGCGATGCCTATTTTAGGAACCAAGAAGACCCTTAAACGTATCTCCAAATCCCCAGACATAGCCCTCAATTGGATGGCACAGCACTACCGCCCCGAGCGTATGGTACTATTCGTGCTAGGCAACGTCAGCACCAAGCAAGTTATCGCCAGCGCGGAGAGAGAGTTAGGAGAGCTCTATAGCAGTGCTAGTAGCACTAGTAGTACTAGCCAGAGTAGTTCTCCAAGTTCCTTTTCTCGAACATACAAACGCCACACCCACCAAACGCATATCATGCTGGGGTCGCATGCCTACCCTATCGGGCATCCGAAGCAGCTGACTATGTACCTGTTGAACAACATCTTGGGCGGTGGCAGCATGTCCAGCCGATTGTATCTGAGTCTGCGCGAGAAACATGGACTGGTGTATAATATCGACTCACAGGCAGTGCCTCTGAGCGATACGGGCTATTGGAACATCTACCTCGCATGCGAGCCTCAACACAAGGAACAATGCCTGGAGCTCTGCCACAAGGAGCTCAAACAGCTGCGCGACATGACATTGACCAGCGCCCAACTGCAACGCGCCCTGCGCCAGTTGGAGGGTCAGATGGCTATTTCTGCAGAGAATCAGGAGAATAATGCGCTGGCGATGGCCAAGCAGATGCTCTATCACCACCATACACCAGGGTGGCGTGAGACTTTTGCCAAGGTGAAGGAGATTACTCCTACCCAACTGCAAGAGGTCGCCAACGAGGTCTTCGCCCCCGAAAAGATCTACACGCTGTTGTATGACTAAACAGACAAAACTCCGCGGAAAGTCGCCAAGAAAAGTGTAAAGAGCACAATAACACTCGTCCAGAAAAGTGTTAAAAAACACGACAAACTCGTCCCGAAAAGTGTTATCTAATTGAAAATCAACAGATTTAATATAAGGCGCAAAATTGAGCAAAATTTTTGTCAACTTTTGGCTTAATTTTCTATAATTTTTGTTTTAAGAAATATTCCTTACCATAGCACAAAAAACGCGACCCCGATGGAGTCGCGTTCTTATTTTTATCCTAATATCTTACGATTTGGGATTATTCTCAGTGGGAGATTATTGGATATACTTTTGACCGTTCTTGATAACGATACCCTTGTAGTTCTCATCTACCTCAACACCGAGGAGGTTGTGGAAGTTACTATTCATATTTTTCAAATATACTTGAAAATTCAAAAGAAAAACACACGATTTTCAAGTGGATTTGAAAAATCAACATATTTATTCGTAATTTTCTTGTCTATTTGAAAAAAAAACATTACCTTTGCACCGTAAAACGGAGAAAAGGATATGATAGATCAAGTTCGTAAATACAATTTTTGGGATAATAACATCCCTGAATTAGGTTTTCTGCGTACTAAATACACAGAAAAGATACATGCTGCAACGGGTAATAATCTCGTCAAAGTATTGGTAGGTCAACGCCGTGCGGGCAAGAGTTTCGTATTAAGACAATTAGCCAAACAGCTGCTTGATGATGGAGTTCCTGCCCAAAATATCTTATATGTAAATACAGAATATTTAGAATATGCCAACTTAAAAACGGCTAATGATTTGCAAACATTGTATCAAGAATATCAAGATACATTGCAACCTACTGGTAAAACATATTTATTCTTAGATGAAATACAGCAAATCAAGGGTTGGGAGCAGTTTGTTAACTCACATTCACAAGATTTCGTAGAGCCTAAAGAAATATTCATCACAGGTTCCAACTCTGACTTGTTATCAGGTGAATTAGCTTCGTTATTGTCAGGACGCTATGTTGAGTTTGAGATACTCCCCTATAGTTTTCATGAATATACGCAGCAACAAAATTTAGAAGTCAATCGTGAGAATTATCTTCAATTCTTGCAAAAGGGCATGTTGCCAGAATTGTTTCATTTGCAGACTGAAGAAGTATGCCACCACTACGTATCTGCAATCAAGGATACAGTAATGCTGCGCGATATTGTGCAGAGATATAAGGTTAAAGATGCATTATTACTTGACGAATTATTTCGTTATGTGGTTAACAACTCTGGCAGATTATTTTCAGTATCGAATATAGTTAACTACTTCAAGTCGCAAGGGAGAAAGACGAATTATGAAACAGTCTCATCCTACTTGTCTTATTTGTGCAAAGCATTCTTAATACACCGTGTTGAGCGCTATAGCATTGCAGGTAAAGAACTTCTATCTGGAAATTGCAAATACTATAGCAACGACCTTGCATACTATAATTATTTGTATCGTGGTTTTTCTTATGGTCTAGGTGGATTATTAGAGAATGCCGTTTATCTTGAACTACGCCGTCATGGTTGGCAGGTATATGTAGGTGTTCAAGGTCAATTAGAAGTTGACTTTGTAGCTATGCGTGGAGAAAATAAGTTATACGTACAAGTATCATGGCAAATGGCTGGTGACGAACAGACCGCTCTGCGTGAATATGCGCCACTTTTGAATATCAAAGATCAATTCCGCAAAGTGGTTGTAACATTAGACGAAGTACGTTTCCCTAACAATAACGGTGTAGAACATCTATTCCCATGGGAATTGTAACCTACCGACTAGTTTTGGAGAATACGAAAAAGATAAGAGCTTGCCAAACGGCAAGCCCTTACTTTTTGATTCATTTTTTATCTCAGTAGGAGATTATTGGATATACTTTTGACCGTTCTTGATAACGATACCCTTGTAGTTCTCATCTACCTCAACACCGAGGAGGTTGTAGATTCTATTCTGCACTAAAAAAATGCACTTTTTGCGATAATTTGCATTTTTTTTATGCAATTTATTGTATATTTCATAAAAAAGCATTACCTTTGCGCCAAATTACCGAACAAATCAGCGCCAAATTACCGAATAAATCAGCGCCAAATTACCGAATTTTCAAATATCACACTAAATATCAATCACTTATGAAATCAGATAATTTTGGTTAATTTTGTATCATATTCTATCATTTTGGTAGTGCAAACTCCCTGAAATCTTTGCTAATTTTCGGTCTAATTTTTGTTTGATGATACACAAAACTCTGCGAAAATGCGTTTTTTTTTGGCACTTTTCGCAGAGTTTCTCGTTGTGTGGAGTATTTGGAAAATTGCATTTTTTTTGCAAAATACTTGCTCATATCAGATAAAAAGTGTACCTTTGCAGCGAAAACTCGTCCCGAAAAGTGTTAAAAAATACGACAAACTCATCCAGAAAAGTGTTATCTAATTGAAAATCAGCATATTTTAATATGAGGCGAAAAATTGAGCAATTATTATTGCAATGGAAGCAGAATCCCAATCGTAAGCCACTGGTAGTGAAAGGATGTCGTCAGTGCGGTAAAACCTACTCGGTTTTGTCTTTTGCTCGTGCTAATTACGAGCATGTGATATACCTCAACTTTCATGAACAACCATCTTACAAGAAATTTTTTCAAGGGGCATTAGATGTACAAACAATCACGATGCTTATTTCAGCAGCTTTTCCTTCTGTTCCGATTGTACCTGGAAAAACATGTTTTGTGTTGGATGAAATACAGGAGTGTCCTCGTGCGCGCACAGCATTAAAATTCTTTAAGTTGGATGGGCGGTACGATGTTCTATGTACTGGCTCGCTATTGGGTGTGAATGGCTACCGCAATGACTTAGAGGATATGGAGGCGGCTATTCCAGTCGGGTACGAACAGATTGTGGACATGTATCCTATGGATTTTGAAGAATGGTTGTGGGCTATCGGATTACAAGACGAAATTTTCCAAACATTACGCCAGTCTTTTGAGCAAGAAACACCCGTTCCTGAAAGCCTGCATGATACAATGAGCAATTATCTACTGCAATACGCTGTGGTTGGCGGCATGCCAGAGGCGGTAAATACCTTTATTCAGACACATAATATGCAAATGGTATTAGACGTGCAGCGAGGTATAGTAGATGGTTATCGCTCTGACATGATCAAGTATGCATCTAAAGAAGATAAAGCACGTATCCGAGCATGTTTTGATTCTATTCCAAAGCAATTGAGCAAGGAAAACAAGAAGTTTCAATACTCCACTATCCGCACTGGCGCACGTGCGAAAGACTATTGGTCATGTTTGCAATGGATTGAGGATGCGGGTATTATTCGTCGTTGCTACAATCTGCAAATGCCAGAGTTGCCCCTTGCTGGCAATGCAATAGACAATGTGTTTAAGGTCTATATGGCAGATACGGGATTGTTTGTTAGCATGTTGGAAGATGGTACGCAAGCGGATATTTTGCAAGGCGATTTGTTAGGATATAAAGGTGCAATCTTTGAGAACTTGTTAGCTGATTTTCTTGGAAAAATGCAACGCCCATTGTACTATTACCACAAAGAGGGTGGATTAGAAATAGATTTTGTAATGAGATACAAAGGAGAATGCACATTGCTGGAGTGCAAAGCAACCACAGGACAAGCAAAATCCTTACGTACCATTTTGAACAATCCAGATAAATACCATATTTATCAAGCCATCAAAGTAGGAAGTTACAATATTGGCAGAAGTGATGGTATATTGACTATCCCACACTATTTAGCATTTTGCTTGTAGGATTTTTGATAATTTTCGGTCTAATCTTGTCTAAATTTTGTTTGATAATACACAAAACTCTGCGGAAATGCGTTTTTTTTGGCACTTTTCGAGGAGTTTCTCGTTATGTGGAGATAAAATACTAATAGACACTATAACTAAAAAACAACAAGAGTTATTTTAATCAACAACATCAACAACCTAATCCAACAACTTGCGCGGCAATCAACTAGCACCCCATTCGCCCACGAGGCTCATCGGGGACCCCGCACTCCCTGCCGCGCTCAAGAAAAAAAAAACATAAAGTGTCAGCAGGTATATAAATTCCAATAAAAAACGCGACCCCGATGGAGTCGCGTTTTGTTTGATTTATCCTTTTATCTTACGATTTAGGATATTCGTAAGAGGAGATTATTGAATAGTCTTTTGACCATTCTTGATAACGATACCCTTGTAGTTCTCATCTACCTCAACACCGAGGAGGTTGTAGATCTTGTTGTCATGCATAGGAGCAACTACGTTATCAACGCTGGTGCCAACTACTTCACCTTGGTTAACAAACAACTCATAGAGAACACCATCAGCATCAATAGTAATCACACCTTGACGACCTGCACCTTCAGTCAATGGCTCTGCAGTTACTTGAACACCGCCCATATAGAATGGTTGATCTTCTGTACCCACATTTACTACACCATATTCAACTGTCAACCACTCTGGATAATCAACAATCCAAGAATCCTCAATTGTCATGTAAGTGTTGGTTTCCAACAAAGCCATTGGGTACTGACCATATACAGCAGCACCACCCTCAACACCAACAGTCATAACGTCGCCATCATAACCTTGAATAGCTGGCCAATAAGCATCGTAGCTGACAGCAAGGTTAGAGCTTGCAGAGAAGATAGGAGTATATTTGCCACCTACCTTGTACATAGTTGTACCACCAGGAGTATAGTAGTCAGCGAAGATACCAAAGTTGCAGCCAGACTCATTGTAACCAGTCAATTGGAGAACAAAGTCACCCTCTACATAGATTGAAACGTCCATCAAGCCACCAAATGCATCTTCCTCTTGGAATGTAGCTCTAATAGTTCCCATCTTGCCTGGGGTTACTTCAACGAAGTTCTCAACAGTAGCAATTGCAGTACCTAACACAGAATCAGTATAGATAATACCTTTAGTCAAATCAGCAGCAAGGAGCTCTACCTTAACTTGACCACCCTCTGGCATAATGGTAGTACCTTGGGTGTTGTAAACAGGGATATTTACAGCGTCAATCTTCATGAGGCTGAGGTTGCGAACTGTAGAGATAAGTGTATCAGCTGTTACACCAATAGCTGTATCAGCAATCAACTGAGTACCGTAAGCATACGCACCACGCACACCTGCACCAATTTGGTAGAAGTCAGCACCTGACTCATTGTTCATAGGATCAGTTTCCATACCGCAGAGGGTCAAAGGAATCATCTCACCAGTAGAGATAACAATAGGAGCAAGTGCAGAAGCCAAGTAACCACCATTCTCATTACCAGCAGCATACTTGTAACCCTTGATGTTGTAGGTTTGACCGTTTTGTGTCAAAGTGTGGTCGCCAGTATATGGGAGATAGTATTGACCATCAATAGCATAACCTGTAACAAAAGTCTCACTGTTCTCTGCTACCAACGAGGTATCGTGTTGCATGTACCAGTTGGTTGGACCATAATAGTTTGTCCATACTACGCTATCCAAATATGGAACAGCGATGAAGGAAGTCGGCAAACCGTAGAATTGTGGTGTGTAACCAAAATGCATCATACCTTCAGTAAAGTAGTAGTCGTGAGCTGCATAATCAGCTGCAGCAGCTTTTTGTTGCTTTGCTACATACTCTGCATTCCACTCCTCCATTGTTACCTCACGATCCATCTCGATAGATTGGGTAGTAATCACTTGACGAGCCTCCATGTTAAGAGTTGGCACTTCAACTTGTGCGGTAGCCATACCTGCTACGAGCACTGCACTTAAAAGAGTAATCTTTTTCATACCTTAAAAAATTTTGTTGTTAAACATTATGAGTTTTACCTCGTTATTTATTGTCTATTTTTTATGCAAATAGTGTTTATCTACATTTTAACATTGTTAGCACCTTTAACTACCAATTCCTTCTCACCCACAAGTTTCATGCCGGCTACAGCATTAAAGAGGTTTCCTTCCAATGGGGTAGCACAATAAGAACCAAGCATCAGATCAGCTACACCTTGAGCAGAAGGGAATTGAGTCAAGAATTTCTCTGTTCCTTCATCATAAGGTACCGCATTAGATACAGTGATACCATTCTCATTCTGTGTCAAATCAATGGTCCATACCAATTTCTTATCTTTAGTAGTTCTGCCTTCCTTATAGGAGAAGTTAATCAACATGAAGTATCCACCTTCGTACATATTCAGCGATTGCTTGTAACCATAGCCCATCACTTTCATCTTAGTAGAGGTATTATTCATTTTTTCATTCACAGCTGCAAGCAATTCGGCTACAGACTCTTGACCAGCAGGATCCACTGCCCAACCAAATGCATTATCGGTAAAGAAAGCACCAAAGAGTACATTCAAGTTGCCTGCATTCATTACGGCACCTTGCTCGCTCTTGAGCTCGCCCTTGATGCTATCGTAGTAGAAAATGTGATCATGTACATCCTCGCCAAAGCCCACTGATACGATGATACCATCCTCGGTAGCGCATAATGGGTGATAAGTAGCAGCTTCCGCTACCAATGGAGAACCATATGCAGCACTTTGGAATTGACCATCTGCACCTTTATAAAGATACATTTTCTTGTCACCTTGATGCAATGTAACGATATTGTTGTTACCGAAGAGTTTGGTTTGCATCTTCTCGCAAGCTGCGAAATATGCAGGCAAGTCGGTATTCTTCATTGGGCGCATAATGGTGTATGCACTATGCTTTTTGCCTTTGAGGAGGACCAACTCTGGTGTAGCCTTCAAAATCAAAAACTCATAGTCACCGAGGAGACCAGCACCGTTATCTTTAGGGTCAGAGAACGCGTGGAAGACATCGTTGTAGGTGTCGAAGGTCAAGATTGGTCCGTAGTCGCTCTTCACAGCCCATGTACTAGCGGTATCAGTCATGATCTTATTCAAGGTCGTAGCTGAATTCTTCGCTGTTACGCTCACATTACCGTTCTTGTTGAACTTCAATACCATATTATAACCTTTTGCACTTGCCTCCAAGTTTGGGAAATATGCCATCTCCCAACCTGCCTCATTGGAGGTTAGTACGTCAAAGGCATTTTCTACTGCCTCTTGTGCACGGATGGCAGCTGGCTTTTCAAAGAAGCTTTCCTCATCGCGGCTACATGCTGCAAAACTAGCAGCCAACAAGCCAATTATTACCAAATATTTTGCTTTCATATCTCTTTCTATTTATGCGTTGTGAAAAACTTATTTACCATTCAAGAACTCAAGGTTCATAATCATATCCCAATCAAGGTTCTTTTGGCGCTCTTGTACCTCAGCACGGAGAGCATCGAGATCAATCTCCCATTTCTCCTCGAGCCAAGTATTGCAAATCTCCCATTTCTGATTGATGAGTGCAGCACCTTCTGTACCCGCTTGCTTCAACATATTCTCCCACCAAGCATCAGGCTTCACGATGTAGTTAGCAATCACCTCCACGAAGTCCTCGCGTGCCTCGCTACTACCGTAGTTACTTACGCAACCCAATTGCCAAGCCTCTTTATCAGAACGCTCTTGCCACTTGATAGGGTCGTAGTTCGCAGGAGTGATTTGCGCGAACTCAGTTGGGTAGTTCTTTTGTTGGTGGAGGATGTGTGTAAACTCGTGGTGCATGGTCTTGAAGATATACTCATTGAGGTTATCAATGTTGTTGAGTTGCATTTTGTTAATCTTCAAGAGGGTAATCTTGATACCACCTTCGGCATAACCCAATTTCTCAGTACCTTGTACAGGGTCATGCATTGAGGAACCAATGAGCTGAATCATCTTTGGTCCATACTCTGGCAAGAACTCAGGACCCACTACAGAATCATACACATCATACCACAAATACAACGCCAAGTGCGCCAAGGTATCTGCCATACCTATACTAACAGGTACTACGTTGTAGTTAGGGTCAGTAGCGTTGTCATCCAACTTATAGAGGAACTCTACGTTGTATGGCTCAGTATAGTACTTATCCAACCATTTATCGAACTGATAGGTATAAGTGGTAGTATCTATCACAGGGTCAACGAAGATTGACTCAGAGAATTGTGTACTCTCGCATGCAGACAAACCTGCTACCAAAAGCAATGCTGCAAATATCTTATTCAAACTTTTCATAACTAATATCTGTTTAGTAGTTAATCTTCATTTTACTCCTCGTCTTCCACTACTTTAATTTCACCTTTTGGCATGGATATCGCACTGGTGTACGTAGGGGTTGAAGGGGTATATACTTCATTTGGTTTGAGAGATGGAGATGTAGTCATGCTACCATCAATCTGATCACCCATCACTTCACGTGGGTTAGCGGTCATACCTGCTACGATTACCTCTTGTGGCAACTGGATAGCACGGCGGTCGTCGTTCCAAACGAGTTTGCGTGCAGGATCCTTGCCTTGTACGTGCTCAATCTCGATACCATAGCGCTTGATATCTTGCCAACGCAGACCATCATGCAGTGTCTCGATACGGCGGAAGTGGATTGCACAATGTACAAATGGCATTTGCTCTGCAGAAATATCCCAATCTGCTGACATATCTTGGTTATGCAACACCGGAGCAAACTTAGTGCCAGCCTTCTCAGTGTAGAACTTGGTTATGATTTCAGGAGTCAATTTCACTGTACTGTCAGCATTCATATGCATACGACCACTCACGTTGTAGCCTTGTGCCCACAAGCGGAAGTCATTGGTTGCACCTGCCAAATCATTGAGATACACCTTAGCCTCAGCACGGCAGAGAAGGGTCTCATTGGTCGTGAATGCGCGAGTCACCATACGGATATAGCCATAACCAGCCACCTTGTCGGTGTACTCAAAAGCATAATAATCTTTTGCGCAGAAGCCACCCAACTTTTGATCAGCAGACCAAGTACCAAAGCCTGGGAACTGACCACCCCAGCATGGACCAGAACCATAGGTAGTGAAATCTTGTGCCTCACCATTGTATTGATAGCGACCATAGTCAGGGAAGTGCGCATAGGCTGAAGAAGAGTAAGTGGCAATAAGCAGCAGGTTAGAAGGTGCTTGCACATCAATATAGTGCTTCCAAGCCAACTCAATATTGGATGCATCACGACCTGTTTGCGCATCGTACAACATAGCCAATGTGCTCTCATCTGTAGTAGTCAACACATAATCAGCATGCTCCACCACTTTTGCCCACTCACGTTTGTAGAGGTAGAAACGTGCTGCAAATGCGTGAGCCGCTTTCGTATTGAAGTGGTAGCGTGGAATAGTATAGTACTCATCCGAAACCAGTTTCAAACCAGCCTCCAAGTCACGCTCGATATTCATAAAGGTATGGTACAACGAACCACCAATCCACACGGTGTCACCATTTTCATCCGTATTTACAACCAATTCTGGTCCACGGCTATATTCAGGAGCCACTTTGGTCTCAGGTTGCATCATATAGGTAATACCCATGTCTTTCTTGCTTGCCTCCTCATTCTTCCATGCTTGGCAGAACACACCTGCCAACAGGAAGTGATGGTATGCACGAGAGAGCAACGCCTCACCCTTCTCAGCATTCATATTGATACCTTGCGCCTCGAGTTTCTTGATAGCTTCAAGTGCTTGGTTTGCCACTGCAATGGCTGTATAGTGACCATCCCAAAGGTATTTTGGCGAATCTTGGGCACCACTACTCTTAACGGGTTTCCATGCAAAAATCTCATCGTACATCCAATCCAATGGGTTTACCGCATTGGCTTGACCTGTCTTTGGATCAGGCACATTGTTGTCAATCACATTGTCAGAAGAATACTCGCAAATAGGACCACTATTTGCATCGGTATATGCGCTCACCAATAGGAGTTGTACTTTCTCTTTGGTGTCAATGCTTGCACGCATATCTGGCTCGTGATCCAAAAAATCACAACCCGTAAGCGCCACAACTGCCAAAGCTACAATTACAAATATATTCTTTTTCATTTTCATATTCCTTTCTAATAATTACGTGTTAGGTTTGATTAGAATCCAAGTTTAACGGTCAATGTGAACTGACGAGGAACTGGAGAAGACACACCACCTGAGTTATAGTACTCTGGGTCACGTCCGTTGAGTTTCTTATCTGCGTATGCCAACCAGATATTGGTTGCACTCAGTTTCACACTGAAGCTTGATACTGCCTTTTGTCCCTCAAACACCTTCTTAGGCAAGTCGTATGTCAATGACAACTCTTTCAGACGGATAAAGTCACCCTTCGCTACGCGCTCGGTAGAGTAGTTGTATGCAGAATAAGCATTGTTGAGTGCATCAATCGCACGCATTTGACGAACGGTAGGGATAGATGGGATTGTAGTCAATTGCTCATCACCAGGTACCATCCAGCGGTTCTTCATTTCCTTCATGCTGGCTGTCAGGTCGCTATAGTCGCTGCTATATACTGGGCAAAGATTATCCAGACGAAGCACGTTACCGAAGCTGTATGTAAAGAAGACATTGAGTTTCAATCCCTTCCATGAGAAGGTGTTACCAAACGAACCTGTGATAGTAGGATCAATGCTACCCTCATACTTCAGATAATCCACGTTCTCATACTCTTGGAAGTAGATGTCTGCATAGTTACCAGGACCTGCGATTTTAGTATGTTCCTTATCAAGATAGAAGGTAGGAAGACCTTCTTCGGTCAAACCAGCAAATGGGATGCTATAGAGCGCACCGATTGGACGTCCTTCTGTGCGACCAAAACCATTCACGAGTTCATAAACTGCGGAACGTGAATCCAACTTAGTAATCTCGTTCTCAGCCCAACCGAAGATCCAGTCAGTAGTCCACTTGAAGTCTTTGGTCTTGATGTTTACAGTTGAGATGGTAAACTCACAACCTGTTGACTCCATCGTAGCATCGTTAGCCAACTTGGTAGTCACACCACCCACACCCATGGTCTGTGTGAAACCAATGAGGTCGAAGTTGTTACGGCGATACCAGTCAAACTCTACGTTGATGCGGTTATCCACGAAACCGAAAGCTACACCGATATTCAACTCGTGCTTCTTCTCGTAGGTCAACTCAGAGTTCTCCAAAGCCTCAAGCATAATACCTGACTCAAATGCAGATGTACTTGGACGCCATGGAGTGAATGAGGTGAACACAGCCAATGAGTTAGTAGCAGGACCACGGTCAGCTGTCAAAGAGTAACTACCCTTCAAGCTAGCATGTGTCCAAGCCTTGCCGAATGTAGGAGCCCACCAACGCTCTTCGTGTGCATTCCACGCACCAGATACGTTCCATGTAGGCAACCAACGTGCATTGAGACTCTTACCCAATGTGTTAGAACCCTCATAGCGGATAGTACCGTTGATGGTATAACGACCTTTGTATGAGTAGGTTGCCATGCCGAAGAATGCCAAGTTACGATAGTATGAGAACACATTAGCAAAATACATAGAGTTCTCCTCTTGACTTTGCTTGAAGAGGCGATAATCCATATATGGCTCACCACCGTTGTTGTATTGATAACCCCAACCACGGAACCATATGGTTTGACGGTCAGTAGAGTTCAACTCACCACCCGCAAAAAGGCTAATAATGTGATCACCATTCTTGCCCAAATCGGCGTTATAGCTAACCGTACCACGGAAGTCCATAGAGGTCAAGGTATATTCAGTCAAGTCATAGATACCACCCTTTGGCAATACCGTCTCTGGCAATGCCAATGGATCATCTGGATCCCTATAGAGGTATGGGTTAGAATCGCGAATCGTTGCATCCTCTGGATCAATACCAGCACGGTATGCACGAGCTTGGTTACTATCATCCTTGATATGGTGCTCTTGACGGCTCGTCTGATGACGGATAGCTGCCAATGCCATAATCTCCAAACCACGAACAGGCTTCCAGTTGATATCACCTTGGAACTTGAGGTCTGTCACCTTGATATCAATATAGTTGTTTGCCAACTCATCAAAGATATTGAAGTCGCAGTAGTTACGACGATAAGTCTCTGATGGGTCCATAGCGCGAGAGGTATTCATCGCGTATGAGAATGGGTTGATATCAAACTCACGGCTCACTGTACCGTTGATAGGGTCAGTGCTTGCGGAGATGGTACCAGGTGCTTGTTGCTTACGGTAGCTACCCATGGTAGTGATACTTGCAGTCAATTTTTGCTTGCTGGTAGATGGCAACAAGTCGTAGCTAGCATTCATGTTACCTGTGAAACGGCTCACCTCGCTGGCCTTGTACCAACCTGGATCTTGCATTGCAGAGAGCGAAGCATAGATACGCGCACGCTCAGAACCTGTTGAGAACGAGAGCGAGTGGTTGTGCATCACCGTTTGGTTGAAGAGCTCTGCAAACCAGTCGGTATTGCGGAACTCAGCAGCACGCAAATAGGCATTCTTAGCCTCTGGCGTATTTGGCATACCTACATTACCGTCCTTAGCAGCATCAATCAAGGCGTACATACGACCATACACACCCGAGTTCTTAGCTGCATACAAAGATGAGTACTCCAACCAACCTTTGCGCTCAAACTCCTGATAGATACCCATTTGCTCTTGTGAGTTACAGATATTATAGTCGTCATAAGATGGCACCATGCGGTAGGTAATCTCACCTGTATAGTTGAGACGCGATTGACCTGATTTACCCTTCTTGGTCGTTACAACGATGACACCCGCCATAGCGCGCGCACCATAGATAGAGGTAGCCGAACCGTCCTTCAAGATTTGGAAACTCTCAATATCCTCTGAGTTGATACCAGAGATTGCACTGGCAATCAAGGTAGTAGCGTCACCAGAAGAGAGGTCATCAGCGTCCATCTCGATAGCATCCTCCAATACGACACCGTCCACCACCCAAAGTGGCTTGCTGGCACCATAGATAGAGGTAGCACCACGGACACGGATCTTAGGCGCAGTACCGAAAGTACCACTCACGTTTTGCACGCTCACACCGGCTGCACGACCTTCCAAACTACGGCTAATATCAGCCACACCCGAAAGCATGGTCTCATCCGCCTCCAACTTGGTCGTTGCACCAGTAAACAAGCGCTTATCTTGCTTCACCATACCGGTAACGACAACCTCCTCGAGCTGCTCAGCATCGCTCTGGAGGGTGACATTCACCTCTGGTTTGACTGGCGTAGTAATTGTCTTATATCCCACGTAGGATATAACAAGGTTTTTCACACCTGCAGGCACTGTCAACTCAAAGAAACCATCAAAGTCCGTAACAGTACCCACTGTCGTTCCTTCAGCCACAACGCTGGCACCAATAGCACCAACACCTGTGTCTTCTAACACCGTACCCGTAACCTTAGTTTGAGCTACCGCACAAACTACCAAGGATAAGGTAATTAACAAACAGTAAAATCTTCTCATTATAATAATTATTTAAAACGTTCTATTTTTTCAACCTTACTAACCAACTAATAATAAGTCTATTAACGCAAAAACAGGAGGAAAAAGTATATAGTACTCCTCATAATTTACGCATAATTTCCTTACAGTTGAGAACAAAATGCGTGCAAAGTTACAACTTTTTTTTCATATATGCAAATATTTTTTACGAAAAATGCGAAAAAACATGTTTTACAGCATATTTTTTCCACCTTATACCTTTATTATATACGTGCGTGCGCGCACGAGAAAAACGGAAGACAACAGAGGACAGGTTGAGGTGTGGATCAGGCTAATAGCATTTTAGGAAGAGGCATGGGGTATTCATGGAGTATTCGTGGGGTATTCATGGGGTATTCATATGTATCGGGTATGTGTCGGGTATGTGTCGGGTATGTGTCGGGAACGTGACGGAGCGTGCTGGTAGCAAAAATAGAGCAATAATGTCCCACTTTTCACCACTTTTTGTATAATATGCATAATGAATTGATTAACTGACGTTTAAGTTGTTGAAAACTTTGTTGAAAACACACTCAAAAACCTATTGAAACATTTTTTGTGGGGAAAAGTGGGGAAATATCAAATATTTTTTGTAACTTTGCAGTCGCTTTCGGTAATCTCGCACACAGAATGCCGTCAAACGGCATTAAAGTGCTCGATACCTCAGCTCTTTCCTCGAGCTCACAAAGCACCCCAAAACGCCTATGCGTTTTCGGGGACCCCGCTTGAAGCTCTCGGAAGTTTAACAGAAAATAAAAAAAAGATATATGAATACATTTATTGGAAATATTGAAGCACGGTTGGACGGCAAAGGCCGCGTGTTTATTCCTGCTACCTATCGCAAGATATTGGCAGAGATGGGTTCGGCGCATATCATCATGCGCAGAGATACGGACAATGAATGTGTTATCTTCTATCCCGAACATGTGTGGCACAACAAAGTGAGCGAACTGCGCAATGCCCTCGACGAATGGGACCCAGAAGACCAAATGATACTCATGCAGTTTATGTCCGAAGCCGAAATACTGGACATGGACAGCCAAGGACGCGTACTGCTGCAAAAGAAGCATCTAGAAATGATCGGAGCTCAACAGGATATACTATTTGTCGGCATGCTGGACCGCTTCGCGATATGGAACCCAACCGTGTTCGCAGAGAAACAAATGCCACAAAAAGACCTGGCAGAGCGCATCCGCAATCGCATGAAATCCCAGCCTCGTCAGAAGGAGCTTACGACATAGAACTCACTTCGTGAGTTGAGGTCGTCGCCCTTCTTCCTCTATCCTCAAGCCCACGAGGCTTTCGGATGGGAGAGACGAACCACAAAGAATACAGAATATGAAAATGAAATTCTTGAAGAACCATTAAACTAAACCAACTATGAATGAGATTTATCACATTCCCGCAATGCTGAGAGAGACAATCCAAGGGTTGAACATTCAACCCTCTGGGTTGTATGTGGATGTCACCTTCGGAGGCGGAGGACACTCAAGGGCTATCCTTGACCCCTCTAACTCCCTTTCAAGGGGAGAAATCAAGAAGTTGTATTCTTTCGACCAAGATCTGGATGCGTACCATAACGCTATGCGTTCGGATTTCGGAAATCGGATATCGGATAATGAGAATTGGCAGTTCGTACACAGCAACTTCCGTTACCTGCGCAACTTCATGGACTACTACGGCGTACAGCAGATAGACGGTTTGTTGGCTGACCTGGGCGTATCATTCCACCACTTTGATTGCCCCGAACGCGGATTCAGTTTCCGCTTCTCTGCCCCACTCGACATGCGCATGAACCAAACAGGCGGCAAAACGGCAGCCGACATACTGAACACCTACAGCGAAGAAGACCTCGCGCGCGTATTATATATATACGGTGAGATGAAAAACTCACGACAACTGGCAAAGAAAATCGTGAAAGCCAGAGAGCAAAAAGCCATAGAACGGACAGAGGAGTTGGTGAGTTTGGTTATAGGAAAGACCCCCTCGCTCCCCCTTCAAGGGGGAAGAGATGGGCAGGAGTTGGATATACCTGCGGGGGCGAAGAAAGAGTTGGCGAAGTTGTTTCAAGCGCTACGCATAGAGGTCAATGATGAGATGGGTGCACTCAGGGAGATGCTACTCGCCGCCAAAGACCTACTCAAACCAGGCGGCAGAATAGCCATACTGACCTACCACTCGCTGGAAGACAGAATCGTGAAGAACTTCCTGCGCTCAGGCAACTTAGACGGCAAAATAGAAAAAGACTTCTATGGCAATATATTGAGCCCATTCAAGGTCATTGAGAAAGGACTCACAGCCAGCGACGAAGAGGTAGAACGCAACCCAAGAGCCCGAAGCGCAAAACTGCGTGTGGCAGAGAAAGTTTAGTGTTTAGAGTTTAGTGTTTAGAGGCAAGGAGTATGAAATTTTCGATAAAGGACATATTGAGTGGTGACATATTAGCAAAACAGTGGGTAAAAAAACAATACAAACTGACGTTGCTCATATGCGCATTATTTTTCGTCTATATCTATTTTGGTTATCAGTCAGAACGTCAACAACGCCAACTCAATAGCCTCAACAAGGAGCTGCAAGATGCCTACTTTACCCAGCAGACCATCAACGCACAAGTGATGACCCTCACGAGACAATCCTCTATCGTCCAGTTGTTAGAACAACGAGGCAGCACCGTCACAGAGAGCCATCAGTCTGCTATTCGAATCAAATAAGCCATTTATCAACCTATATACCACCATAACAACTATGAGCGAAAAAACAAAAACCACCATTGTACTCTTTGCCGTTATTTTTCTATTCATAACGGTAGGGTTTGGTGCCGTCGTAGCCAAAATTTTCTACATCCAAACAGCTGAACGCGAGAAATGGGAGAAACTCAGTGGCGAAAACCGCACCAATAGCACACGTCCCATACCTGCCACGCGAGGCAATATCTACGATGCACAAGGACGACTACTAGCTAGCAGCATTCCACAATACAACATCTATATGGACACCCGCGTGGAAGCCCTGCACCTGGGCGGCGACACGCTGTTTTGGCAATATGTGGATTCCATATCTACAGGATTGAGCCGAATCATTGGTGACAAATCATCCGACGAATACCGCAGCAGAATAATCACCGCTTTTAGAGGTCGCAGCGTCAGAGAACGCGATATACGATTGACAACCGTACGGGTCAGTTATACCCAAAAGAAGGAGATTGAGCAACTACCACTTGTCCGCAGAGGATACTACAAGAGTGGCATCTATTTTCGTGACGTCAACCGCCGTTCCAAACCCTTTGGCAGTTTAGGCAGCCGCACCATCGGTAGCATCTATGGCGATAATGGACATGGCAACGCAGGCATTGAAAAACGATTCGACAAATACCTGTGTGGTAAAGATGGCATTAGCCAACTGGAGCACGTAGCAGGCCATTGGCAATACACCCCTATCCGCGAAGCAGAAAGCGGAGCAGATATACACACCACATTAGATGCCAATCTCATGGATATATGCGAAAGCTCACTGCGTAAACAAATTACCAAAAACCAAGCCGATTGGGGCTGCGTAATCCTCATGGAAGTCAAGACGGGTGAGATAAAAGCCATGTGCAATCTGGATTTAGACCCCACCGATGGACAATACTACGAGGCTGCCAACCATGCCGTCATACGCGTTGAGCCAGGTTCTACCTTCAAAACCGTATCACTCATGGCAGCATTAGATGACAACAAGGTGGATATCACAGATAGCATCGAAGTGTGGAGACAAGGGTGGAAATACCATTCCGTTTCGCATACCGATGCCCACCCCGCTGACACCATTTATAGCATACGCCAGGCACTGGCGGTGAGTAGCAATATTGCCTTAGCACGCATCATCACAGACGGATACAATGGTAGCGCCAAAAAATTTGTCAGCAAACTGAATCGCATGGGCTTGAACGACAGCGTGGACTACATCATTCCTGGTGCACAACAAGCCCTTATCACAGTGCCCAACGACACCGTCACCATCTCCAAAATGGCTTACGGATACTCGGTCGAACTCAGTCCATTGCAGATGCTCATGTTCTACAACGGCATCGCCAATGCGGGCAAAATGATATCCCCCGTCCTAGTAAAGAAGATTTGCCATGGCAACCAGACTATCGAAGAATACAAGACCTCGGTTATTCAGAGCAGTTTGTGCAGCAGATCCACCCTGCGGGATATCCAAGACTGTCTTCATGCTGTGGTGTGGGACAACGATTTAGGTACAGCATCCGTCAACCCATGGGGCATGCGCAAAGCACAAAGCAAATTAGTCTCCATCGCAGGTAAAACGGGTACAGCGCAAATCAAAGGCGAACATGGATACAGCAAACAGCGACACCGCATGTCGTTTGTAGGCTACTTTCCTGAAGAAAATCCACAATACAGTTGTATCTGTGTGATTCACGGAGCCAAAAACTACGGATATTATGATGCAGGTATGGACTGCGGCAGCGTGGTACGCAATATTGCAGAAAAAACAATGGCATATACCAATGAATATATTATAAAAGACGGAAAATTGATTTTTGCACAAAACAATAGATAAATATGAAACTCACAGATTTATTACAAGATATAGCAATCGTTCGCACTATCGGGGAAACCGATAGAGAAGTAACTGATATTCAGTTTGACTCGCGTAAGGTAGAGGCGGGCAACCTATTTGTAGCCCAAGCGGGTACTGCTGTGGACGGGCATACGTTCATTGAGCAATGCGTGGCTAAGGGAGCGACTGCCATCGTGCTGGATAATCCGACATACATGCCACAAGAGAGCCAAGAAGTATGCTATATCTTGGTAAAGAATAGCGATGAAGCGTTGGGTAAGATGGCACATTGCTGGTATGGCAAGCCCAGCCAACAGTTGAAACTGGTGGGCGTGACAGGCACAAATGGCAAGACAACGACTGCGACATTATTATATAAGTTGTTCAAGGCATTGGGTTACAAAGCAGGATTGCTATCCACCGTGGTGAACTATGTGGACGAGGAGGCAGTAGCAGCCACCCACACCACACCTAACGCATTGGAACTGAACGCATTGCTGCACAAGATGGTAGAAGCAGGCTGTACGCATGCCTTTATGGAAGTGAGTAGCCATGCCATTGCGCAAGAGCGTATCGCAGGTTTGGAATATGCGGGGGCGTTGTTCACAAACTTAACACGCGATCATTTGGATTATCACAAGACCTTTGATAATTACCGAGATACGAAAAAAATACTGTTTGACCGATTGGGCAAAAAGGCGTTTGCTATTACGAATATAGACGATAAGAACGGGTTGGTGATGACACAAAACTGCCGTGCGCGTGTACTGACCTATTCTACACATAGCATGGCTGATTTTCGTGGTAAGATATTGGAAGAGGGATTTGAAGGCATGTTGCTGCGCATGCAGAGCACCTTGGGCGCAGTGAACACCGAAGTATTTGTGCCATTAGTAGGACGTTTCAATGTGAGCAACCTACTCCTGATTTATGGTGCGGCGGTGGCTTTAGGCGAGGATGCGATGGAAGTATTGCGTATTTTGAGCAGCTTGCAACCTGTGAATGGACGTTTTGAGACAATACGTTCCGACAAAGGCTGGACGGCTATCATCGATTATGCTCACACCCCCGATGCCGTAGAGAATGTGCTCAAAACCATCAATGAGATTGTAGGGGCAAATGTAGGCAAACAAAACGCCGCAGCACAAGTGATTACCGTCGTCGGCTGTGGCGGAAACCGCGACAAGGGCAAACGACCTATCATGGCACGTATAGCATACGACCATAGCACACAACTGATTCTTACATCGGATAACCCCCGCGATGAAGAACCACATGCTATTCTGCAAGACATGGCTGCAGGCTTGACCAACGATGAGCTACATCGCACACTCATCATCGAAGACCGCGCCGCCGCCATCAAAACCGCCTGCACACTAGCACGACAAGGAGATGTGATACTCGTAGCTGGCAAAGGACACGAAGACTATCAGATCATTAAGGGCGTGAAGCACCACTTTGATGATCACGAAATTGTACGACAATGCGCTCTCGTTAGCCATTAAACCTAACCGATAAAACCTTTTGATTATTATGTTGTACCAACTATTCTCACAGTTCAACGATTTTCCAGGCGCACGCCTGATGACCTACATTTCATTCCGCGCCATTATCGCTGGTGTGCTAGCACTATGCATCAGTATCTGGGTAGGCAGATGGTTTATTGAATTGCTCAAACGTAGAAACATAGCAGAGACACAGCGCGATGAGAAGATTGACCCTTTCAATGTGGGCAAGAAAGGTGTCCCCACTATGGGTGGAGTAGTCATCATTGCGGCAATGCTCATCCCATGCTTGTTGATTGGCAAGTTGAACAACATATATATGCTGCTGATGTTGCTGACAACCGTCATCCTCGGAGCCATCGGCTTCGCAGATGACTACATCAAGACCTTCCGCAAGAACAAAGAGGGTCTCAATGGGTGGATAAAGATTGCAGGACAAATCACCCTGGGTCTGATTGTCGGTCTCACCCTTCGCTATAGTCCAGAAGCGACTATGCACGAGCGAGTGACATCGCATATTGAGAATAATATTACCGTATTTGAGAAGACCCCAGAGGTCAAGTCCACGCGCACGACCATTCCGTTTGTCAAGGAACATAACTTCAACTATGCAGATATGTTTTCGTTCCTAGGCGAGACGAATAAATACAAAGCAGGTTGGATATTCTTTGTCATTCTGACGATTCTGGTGGTGGCAGCCGTGAGCAACGGTGCGAACCTCAATGACGGAATGGATGGCATGTGTACAGGCAACTCTGCCATCATCGGTGTGGCGCTGATTGTGCTAGCGTACATCAGTGGCAACGTAGTCTTCTCCGACTATTTCGACGTGATGTATATCCCTGGCAGCGAAGAACTGGTGGTATTCATGGCATCGTTCGTGGGCGCACTAATCGGTTTCTTGTGGTGGAATGGTTTTCCAGCACAAGTGTTCATGGGCGATACGGGCAGTTTGACCATTGGCGGTATCATTGGCGTGTGCGCAGTGATTATCCACAAGGAGTTGCTATTGCCCATTCTGTGCGGCATCTTCCTCATGGAGAGCGTGAGCGTGATTGTGCAAACACAAGTATATAAGTTGGCTAAGAAAAAAGGCATGCGCCTACGCGTATGGAAACGTACTCCGCTGCATGACCACTATCGCACCTCTATGGAGCAAGTACTCCGCAATGACCCTACCTGCAAGGTGCTCTTCCAAGGCAAAGGACCATTGCAACACGAGAGTAAGATTGTACTCCGCTTCTGCATCGTGACCCTTATCTTGGCGGCATTGGCTATATTAACCCTCAAAATACGTTAACTATGAAGAAAATTGTTGTTTTAGGTGCAGGCGAATCGGGCACGGGAGCAGCCATACTGGCCAAAGCCAAAGGTATGGAGGTCTTTGTGAGCGACATGGGAGCGATAGCTCCGATGTACCAAGCATTGCTTGACCAGCACCAGATTGCATGGGAAGCGGGGCAGCATACCCCCTCTCGTATCTTAGATGCCGATGAGGTGATTAAGTCGCCAGGCATTCCCCTCACCGCTCCGCTGGTGCAGCAACTCATGGAGCAAGGCACCCCTATCATCTCTGAGATAGAGTTCGCTGCGCGCTACACACGCGGCAAGATGATTTGTATCACGGGTTCGAATGGCAAAACCACTACAACGTCCTTGTTATTCGACATGCTACGCCGTGCTGGATTGGACGTTGGACTGGCAGGCAACATAGGCAATTCATTAGCCTTGCAAGTAGCACAAGAGGACCACGAATATTATGTCATCGAACTATCCTCGTTCCAACTGGACAACTGCTACGACTTCAAGGCAGATATTGCTATTCTGCTCAATATCACCCCAGACCACTTGGATAGATACGACCACCAGTTTCAGAACTATGTGGATGCGAAGTTCCGTATCACACGCAACCAAACAGCCAGCGATGCATTCATCTATTGGAGCGAGGACCCTGTGATTAATCGCGAGATTGCACGTATCCAGCCACAGGCGACCCTCTATCCTTTCGGCAGCAACCAGCAGAATGTAGCATATACCGACGGCTGCCACTTGGTAGTAACCAGCAGTCCCGAAGTGGCACCCCTGCGCATGCCGCTGGAGGAACTGAGCTTGAAGGGCAAACATAATCAGTACAACTCCATGGCAGCAGGTCTAGCGGCACAAATCCTGCATATACACAACGATGTCATACGCGAAAGCCTGCAGCAGTTTGCAGGTGTAGACCATCGTCTGCAATATGTAGCCACCATTCGCGGTGTACGCTATGTGAATGACTCCAAGGCCACTAATGTCAATTCCTGCTGGTACGCACTGGAGAGCATGACCACCCCTACCGTACTCATACTAGGAGGAACAGACAAAGGCAACGACTATAGCGAGATAGATGAGTTGGTTCGTGAGAAATGCCATACGCTCATCTTCATGGGCAAGGACAACAGCAAACTGATTCAGCATTTCGAGAGCTTGGGTTACAGCCCTATCGCCTCATCACCTCATCACCTAACATACATCTCTACTGACAACCTCGCTGATGCAGTGCAAGCCGCATATCAGTCTGCCAAGACAGGCGACACGGTATTGTTATCACCATGCTGTGCCAGCTTTGACCTCTTCAAGAATTACGAAGATCGAGGCGAACAATTCATGAACGCAGTGCGCGCATTATAATACCATTCGTTATGACAATTCAGGATATCAAACAATATATTCATCAGCAGATGCAGTATGTCGATCGCACCTATTGGATGCTATTCACAGCGCTGATACTGATGGCATCTATAGCCCTGTTCTCGGCTAGTAGTTTTTTTGTCTTCCAAGAAGGAGGTAGTACTCTGGGGCCTATTTTATCCCAAATGCTATTCATAGCCATTGGCGTGGGATTGGCATTCGTGCTGCAATTCATTCCCAGCAAATGGATTCGATTATTAGGATATGTGGGACTCATCGTGTCAATTAGCTTATTATTGCTCACTTTTAGTCCTCTCGGCGTAGAAATCAACGGCTCAAAACGTTGGCTAACTATCGCAGGCATCACTTTTCAGCCCTCCGAATTAGCCAAACTGACCCTCATTATTGTCGTTAGCGACTTGTTGAGCAGAATACGAACTGTTCAAGACCAACGTAAGTATTTCTGCATATCAATGGGTATCACACTCGTCATTTGTGGTATCATTTTTATTGGTAACCTATCGACCGCAGTCTTGCTAGGAGGTGTCATTATACTGTTGACCATTCTTGCACGTGTACATATCAAATACTGGGGGAGTTTGGTGGCAGCCATGTTGGTTTTTCTCATCTGTGGCTATTTCTTTGTCAACGAGGTCTATGTCCAACAGGGGCGCAAGATGGAAGGCGTGCTTGGACGTGCTGTGACATGGGTGGGACGTATCAATGATATGTTGGAAGAGAACAACACCACCGATGCCGAATTTCGAATCACAGATGACAACTACCAAAGCGCACATGCAAAAATAGCCATAGCCAGAGGAGGCAAATCACCGTTTGGCGTATTGCCTGGCAATAGTATTCAGCGAGATGTGTTGCCTCAAGCATATGCAGATTACATCTTCGCTATCATTGTAGAAGAATGGGGAATTGTAGGAGCCATCGGTCTCATCCTCATCTATTTGGCTATCCTATTCAGAGCGTGCCTCAAGAGCAGTCGATATGCCGATTTTTCTGCCATGCTCATGGTCATGGGATTAGCGCTGATGATTACCTGTCAGGCATTGGTGAGTATGATGGTGTCGGTGGGTATCGGTCCTGTGACGGGACAACCACTGCCCATGATTAGTCGCGGCGGAACAAGTGCCTTGATTACCAGTATCTACTTTGGTATTATCATGAGCGTTTCGCGCGAGCAGACAGAATTAGGTGCTCGCCAACAAGAGGCTATCAATCAAAGCCTGGATGACGTACCAGATATTCAACTTGACTAATAACCAACCCATAGAATCATGAAATACCTTATCAGTGGCGGCGGAACAGGAGGACATATCTTCCCCGCAGTGAGTATTGCTAACGCTTTGCGCGAGTTAGATCCCACATGTGAGATTCTCTTTGTCGGAGCACTCGGACGCATGGAGATGGAACGCGTTCCACAGGCGGGCTATCCTATTATAGGCTTGCCAGTCAGAGGATTCAATCGCCAACAGCCATGGAAGAATGTGAGCGTTGTGATTGACCTGCTACGCTCCATGTGGCGTGCGCGCCAGATAGTGCGCGACTTTCGACCTGACGTAGGTATCGGCGTAGGTGGCTATGCCAGTGGAGCGGCGATGAAGGTGGCTGCCAAGATGGGTGTACCTATTTTGCTGCAAGAGCAAAACGGCTTTGCGGGTGTTACCAACAAGCTGCTGAAGGACGATGCAAAGAAGATTTGCGTGGCATACGAGGGTATGGAGCGTTTCTTCCCAAAGGAGAAATTGATTCTCACGGGTAATCCTGTGCGCCAAAACTTGACCACGGGCACCAAAGAAGAAGCCATTAGATATTTCAACGAAGAATTTGGTGTAAACTTCTCTGCCGAGAAGAAGACTCTGCTGATTATCGGCGGCAGTCTGGGTGCTCGCACCATCAACGAGAGTATTATTGCACACCTACCAGAACTAGTTCAAAGCGGCATTCAAGTCATTTGGCAAACAGGTAAGAATTACTTTGCCGACTGTAAGAAAGCCCTGAACAACACAATACAACCACTTCAGAATGCTACACAACAACTACCCAACTCCATCATCTGCACGGATTTTCTGAGCAATATGCCGTTGGCATATGCCATGGCGGATTTGGTAATCTCGCGTGCTGGTGCTAGTTCGATTTCGGAACTGTGTTTGCTGGGGAAGGCATCCATATTGGTGCCATCGCCTAATGTAGCAGAAGATCATCAGACGCACAATGCAATGGCGTTGGTAAATAAGCAAGCGGCTGTACTGGTCAAGGATCAGGAGGCGAAAGAAGAATTGATTACCAAGGCATTATCCATCATAGATGACAAGCAAGAGCTAGCGTTATTACAAAAGAATATTCTCAAGTTGGCACTCCCCGACTCTGCCCGCCTGATCGCTGAGGAAGTGATGAAACTAGCACACAAATAAAAGGCATGTAATATAAAAAAGAACGCTGCATCGGATGATGCAGCGTTTTTTGATTGAGTAGCAGGTAATTACTTACGGATACCCAACTCTTTGATGATAGCACGATAACGCTCAATGTCTTTTGCCTTCAAGTAATCCAACAAACGACGACGCTTACCTACCAACATAGTCAAAGCGCGCTCAGTACCGAAGTCCTTGTGGTTCTTCTTGAGGTGCTCGGTGAGGTGGTTGATACGGAAAGTGAACAGAGCGATTTGGCTCTCTGCAGAACCAGTGTTCTTAGCGTCATTGCCATACTTAGCAAAGAGTTCTGCTTTTTTCTCAGATGTCAAATACATTGTGATTTGATATTTAATTAGTTAAACAATAATGACCTCGCATGATGCTATGATCCAAACGATGTCACATCTATAGTAATTATGAATTTTGAATTAAGAATTATGAACCCTTAGTCCAAAATTCGGTGCAAAATTACTGCTTTTTTCTAATATACGCAAATTTTGTGGTAAAAAAGTTGCAAAGTTTCAGTATTTCAAGTCTTTTTTCGTAGAATATCTACGATTATTGCTTGATTTGAAATGGGAAACTACCTATGAGTTCGCCATCTACAAAGAAATCTGCTGTGTACCAACCTATCTGCAAAATCTCCTCCACGAGCCAATAGAGTGATCCTGAAATCTCTTCACCCGCATACTCGAAGTCTTTGGATACGGAATACGCAATTTCGCTATTCTCAAAGCGGAAAAAATCATGCACACTCTTCTGCATAACCTCTCCATCAGGACGAGTGATACGCATATAGAGCGTTTTCATGCCAGGCTTGTTGGTGATATTACGACCGATGGTGTAATCGAATTGCAGCTTTTGAATTTGATTATAAATAGAAGTCTTGCGGTCGCGCTTATTGAGCAGAATCATCTGGAAGTGGGTAATCTCCAGCATCGAGGCACGGCTCACTACCTCTGCCAGTTGTGTGCGTTCCTCCTCCAACTGCTGTGCCTGACGAGCCACTTCTTGATACTGTTGCTTAACCTGTTTGTTCTCTGCCACCAATCGCTTGTTGGTACGATCGAGTGAGTCAATCTGATGTACATACCCCACCATCACCTGACGCACGGTAGCCAGCTCCTTCTTGAGTTCGGCAATACGACGGGCGTTGGTGACCTTGGTAATGCGTAGTTCCTCGAGCAAGTCTTGAACGCGTTGTTTCTCTTGGGAGAGGAGTTCGACCAGCGAATCATTGTGAATATCAGACGTTTGGTAGCCATCGAACTGAATGGCTAATTCCTCGTACTCATCCTCCAACTGCTCCTTCTCGAACTCCATCTGCTCGACTATCTCTTGAATCTCGGTACGCTGCTGGACGTTCATAAACACTAAGCCCAAAACAACCAACACTAGGGCAACAATAACCGATATTACAATAACTTTTTTATTCATATTAATAACGATGGTTTTATTAACAACAACTTGTTCCGCTCGCAACAACACAGCGAGCGGCAAGAGTGTGGCAATTATAGGATGTCGAGGAGTGATTCCATCTTGGTAGAACGAGAACCCTTCAACAAAATCTTTCTACCACGCAAGGGATGCTCCTCTAAATACTTATGTAAGTCCTCTACCCTATCAAAAATAGGATAAGGAGAAGTAGTCTGGCGATACTCTTCGCCCACCAAGAAGACGGTATCCGCTTTGCGCTCTGCCAACATATTCACGATATTCTGGTGCTCCAAGTGCGCATATTCACCCAATTCGCGCATCGCACCCAAAATATACGTATCTCCTTTGAATGCATTGATAGCCGCCTGCATAGAGGTAGGATTGGCATTATAGGCATCCACAATGAGTTGGTTGTTAGCAGTTTGCATGGCTTGCGAACGGTTGTTGGTAGGCACATACTGACGAATAGCTTCCAACGCCTCTTCGCGAGAGACATCAAAACACGCTCCCACACATATCGCAGCCGACACATTTTCTGCATTATACTCACCCACAAGATGTGTGCCAGAGGGCATGGAGCCGGTCGCGTAAGCGACCAGGCGGCTATTGGACGCCGCATCTGCGGCTATTGGACACCCACTTCGTGGGCTATTGGATATAGGCGATGAGGCGAGAGGCGAAAGGCGAGAGGCAAGAGCATTCTCATGCATGCGCATGAGATAAGGGTTGTCGGCATTGCGGAAGATGGTGCCATTGTGAGCTACGAGATAGTCGTATAGCTCTTGTTTGGTGCGCTGTACACCCTCAAACGAACCAAAGCCCTCCAAATGCGCACGACCCACGTTGGTGATAAGTCCGAAATTAGGCTCTGCTATCTCCGCAAGTTCCTTAATATCGCCTGGGTGAGATGCACCCATCTCTACAATCGCAAGCTTATGCGCGCGCGTGATTTGTAATAAGGTAAGCGGCACACCAATCTGGTTGTTGAGGTTACCTTGCGTGTAGTGGATATTGTATTTGGTAGCAAGAACAGCCGCCAAAAGCTCTTTGGTGGTTGTCTTACCATTGGTGCCCGTGATAGCAATGATAGGCAATCCTAACTCGCGACGCCATGCGCGTGCGAGGTCTTGCAAAGCACGGAGCGTATCCTTGACAAGGAGTGTACCCTCTGGAAGAGCATATTCTGGATTATCAATAATAGCCAAAGTTGCACCTTGCTCAAGCGCCTGTTTGGCAAACTTATTGCCATCGAAATGCTCACCATGCAATGCAAAGAACACGCAACCTGCTGGGAGATTGCGTGTGTCTGTACTCACAAGGAGAGAGTCCTTATTTCTTATTAGGAAGCTCCAATCCATAGCCTTTTTTCTTGTCTTCTACCTTGAGAGCGAGGCTGAGCAAGAATGCCAATACGCCAAAGGAAGCGAAGACAATCATAGGTACTACATAACCGTTGGTAGAAACGCGGAGCGTACCAATCAACATTGGCACTAAGCACAAACCGATATTTTGTACCCAGAAAATGAGGCAATAAGCAGAACCGAGAATCTTCTCATCAATAATCTTTGGAACACTGGGCCACATGGACGCAGGCACCAAAGAGAAACTAACGCCCAACACCAAGATAGTGCAGAGAGCCAAAGTTTTGCTTGGATATGCTGGCAAGACGAAAGCGAAGATACTATGGCAAATCACCATAATAATCGCACCTACCATCATCATGGAAGCACCTTTACCCTTATAGTCGATGAACATACCAAGGAATGGAGTCAATACCATTGCCAAGATAGGGAACCATTTGAACAAGCCAGATGCCTCCGCATTGGAGATCATAAGGGTCTCCTCGATGAAGTTGGTCGCAAAGCGTTGGAATGGGAAGATTGCTGAATAATAGAGTACGCACAAGAGGGCAATGATCCAGAACATCTTGCTGGAGAAGATCTTACCGAGGTCAGATACATGGAACTCGTCCTCTGGGTCGTGCATATCGGTAGCTTCGCCAATAGCCACGAGTTGTTTGTCGAACTTGGTGTCCATGATGGTGAAGACAAAGAAGTTGAGCAAGCCAACCACGAGCAAGAGAGCAGCGAAAAGTAATGAAGCTACGACAGATGGATTGCCATTGACCGCAAAATGCTCGCTGATAGCAGGCGAGAACGCCATGGCAGCGAAGACACCAATACGAGCAATAGCCATCTCAAGACCCATAGCGAGCGCCATCTCTTTGCCTTTGAACCACTTAGCGAGAATCTTACTAACAGTAGTACCCGCCATCTCACAGCCGCAGCCGAAGATCATAAAACCGAAAGCAGCCATCTTAGCAGAACCTGGCATAGCTGTCCACCAAGAGTTGAGCCAAACGATATTGTTGGCATCGAACCAATCGGAGATACCGATATATTTGATAGATGCGCCGAGCACCATCAAGCCCGCAGAGAGCAAGCCCGTGAAGCGAACGCCCATCTTATCGAGAATGATTCCTGCAAAAATGAGGAATCCGAAGACACAATGGATATATTCCGCAGAAGCATATGTGCCGAAGACACCTTGATCCCAGCCAAGGGTGTCATTGAGCACAGAAGCCAAAGGAGAGAGGATGTCCACAAACATGTAGGCAAAGAACATCATCGATGCCACGAGCACGAGGACCGTCCAACGCGCAATAGCAGAGTCGCGGAGAGTAGATTGAAGTTGTTTAGTCATAATTCAAAAGTTTTAAGGCGCTGCTAGTCAATCTAGTGTAACTAGCCGAACTAGTAGTACTAGTAGATAGCGCCTAGTTTACAAGGCTTCGTCCTCTGGTTTGGAAGACAGAGGACGAGGCTTTATTTTTTTCTTTTTTTTGAGCCATGCTGCCTTACGTTGTTCGTATTCAGCATAGTGCGATTCCAAATAGCCGTCAGCCATTATTGGATACCTAACTCTTTTTTAACCAAAGACATTAGATTCAAGGCATCTGGAGAGATATACAACATTGCCATTGAATCAAATACATATGTGCAACCCTCAGCAGCTCCAACTTTTTGAATAGCATCTACCATACGCTTTTGGATAGGCATAAGGAACTCTTGTTGCTTGGTTTGAATATCCTTTTGAGCAGTCTCGCGGAAGATGTAGATACGTTGCTCCATTTCTGCAATCTCTTGTTGACGGAACTCGCGTACACCCGCAGTCATAGTAGATTGTTGTTGTTGGAACTCAGCAACCTTCTTATTGAATTCCTCTTGCATATTAGCAAATTGAACCTCATACTGATTTGCTAAAGTATCCAACTTGGCTTGCATATCCTTCAATTCAGGCATAGCAGCTAACAACTCTTGTGAGTTAATGTGTCCAAATTTTTGAGCATTTACGAGCATTGGCAATACCAAAGCCAACATAAAAATAATTTTTTTCATCGTTTTATCTTTTTTTGTTAATATTATTCCGTTTTTTGATAACAATATGCGAAGCCGAGGTTAAATGGGGGATTCGAATTGTGCGTTTATTGTGCGTCTATTGTGCGGTGCGCGTGGTTATTTTGCACCCAACTTCTCCAACACTTGATCTGAAATATCCAATCGACTGGACATATAAATCAAACTGGGGTCAGCCGAACGATCCTTGACCACATCATATCTTTTCTCAGCAGCAATCTCCTGCACCGCATTGTAGATTTCTTCTTGGATAGGTTTGAGCAATGACTCACGTTTCTTATACCACTCGCCGCCCTCACCAAAGTACTTGCGTTTGAGTTCTAAAATATAGCGTTCCTTCTCCAATATTTCATCCTCACGCTTCTGTTTCATCTCAGGCGACAAAAAAATCTGTTCGGTTTGATAATTCGAATTCAAGATTTGCAATTCCTGCTGAGCCGCATCAATCTCCTTCTGCCAACGCTTAGAGATCATGGTCAGTTGTTCATTAGCCGTCTCATATTGAGGAAGATTCTTCAATATATATTGCATATCCAAATAAGCAGCTGCAAATTTCTGTGCTTCTACGTTAGGCAATACGAGCCCAAGAGCCAAGAGTATAAGAAAAAGTATTCGTTTCATATATTATTGATAAATAATAATTAACAATTAATGATTCATATCTTTTTTTAGAGTTCTTGTCCGAGAACGAAGTGGAATTGCGAACCTCCATACTGGTTCGAGCCATTGATTGGGTCAAATCCCCAACCCCAGTCAATACCCATAAGTCCAAACATTGGCAAGAAAATACGCACACCTACACCAGCCGAACGTTTGAGTTTGAATGGGTTGTAATCTTTGATATCAGCAAAACAGTTACCTGCCTCTACGAATGCCAAAGCCCAAATGGTAGCATTCTGCTCCAACGAAATAGGATAGCGCAACTCCATTGTAAACTTGTTATACACATATCCCATATTACGTCCTGTAGCAGCATCATAAGGGGTGAGCGAACCCGACTGATAACCACGCATGGAGATATATTCGGTAGAATAACTCGAATAGCCAGACATACCATCACCACCCATGTAGAAACTCTCAAAAGGCGACTTAATATTGCTGTTGTAATGTCCGAGGAATCCAAAATCAGCACGTGTCATCAAGACCAATTTGGAGTCTGGTGTGAGCGGTGTAAACACTTTACCCGAGAAGCGCCACTTGTGATACTCCAGCATATTGTATTTCTCTGCCGCCGTCATTTGTACTGCTTGCGCCTCTGTAACACCCTTGATGAGGGAGTATGGAGGTGTAATCTTCACACCCAACGTGAATTGTGAACCACGACGTGTGTAAATTGGATTATCAATACTTGAGCGTGATAATTGCAAGTTGATTGCAAAGTTATGGCTCGTACCATCCGACAACACCTTATAAGGCCAATCCTTCAGCATATATAACTGATAACTCAACTCTCCATAGAATGAAAAATAGTCATCAGGCCAACTAAGTCGTTTACCATATCCTACACTCACGCCCAAGGTTCGCAGATACTTATTAGGGTCTGCCTCTGACTCTTGCAATTGTTGCAGATAATCGGAGTTACCAGCATAGGAGTAATAATTGTAATAGGTATTATACAAATTTTGATATGCCTGATAATAACGGTCCGAGTATCCTGTTTGCGATGCAAAGAAAATACTTGCACTCAACGAGTTAGGGCGTTTTCCACCAAGCCATGGCTCTAAGAAACTAATGGATGCAGACGTATAATACACACCGTTGGTACGCGCGTTAATACTGAAGGTTTGTCCCTCGCCTTGAGGTACGATACGATAGCTCTTAGGATTAAACAGATTTTGGATAGCGAAGTTGGTGAACTTCAATCCCAACGAGCCTACCAGACCCGTAGCACCCCAACCGAGAGAGAACTCAATCTGGTCGCTGGACTTGGTTTCCAATTGATACGTAATATCCACCGTACCATCCTCTACGTTTGGCTGAATATCAGGTACAAGTTTTTCTTGGTCAAAGTGTCCCATTTGCGCCAACTCACGCAGCGAGCGCATAATATCGGACTGGCTATACAACTGACCTGGCTTGGTATAGAGTTCGCGGCGCACTACGTGCTCGTACACGCGCGTGTTACCTACTATATTTACTGCGTTAATGGTAGCAGGCTTGCCCTCGTACATACGCATCTCAAAATCAATGGAGTCGCCATCAATGCGCACCTCTACAGGATCTACGTTGAAGAACAAATAACCCTGATCCGTGTATAATTTAGACACAGCATCATCGTCCTCATTAAGACGTTTGTTCAACTCTTTGAGGTTATACGTATCACCCTTCTTGATACCCAATATAGCATTCAAATATTCATATGGATATACCGTATTTCCAACCCAATCAATATTACCAAAGAAGTATTTCTTTCCCTCATCAATGGTCATATATACATCCACACGCGTTGAGTCCTCCTTGGAGCGGACAACACTATCAGCGGTGATAATAGCATCACGATAACCTATCTCATTGTATTTTTCTATGATAGACTTCTTATCATTCTCAAATTCTTTTGCAACAAATTTTTTGGTTTGGAACAGATTGACAATATGATTATCGTTGGTTTTTTTCATCGCCTTGTTAATCTTGACATCTGTCAAAGCCTCATTGCCAGTAATGTAAATATGTCCAACCTTGGTTTTTATCTTCTTATCTACATTCACAGCTACTTTCACGTATCCAGGATGGTCTTTATCCTCAAACTGCAAGACCGTTACAGTGGCATCATGATAGCCCTTTTCTTCCAAATATTTGCAAATAATCTTATGAGCCCTATCTTCCAAATCAGGGGTCATTTGTCCGCCTTTTTGTATGCCCACTTTAACTTGCACATCGTCTAGCTCTGACTTGCGCAAGCCATTGTACGCTATTTCAGAGATACGAGGACGTTGTTTCAAGGCAATCTCCAGCCAAATTTTGTTCCCTTCTATCTTAGAAGCCTTAATCTTCACATCCGAGAACAATCCTTGCTTCCAAAATCGCTTGAGCGATTTAGTAATTTGGTCACCAGGAATCTCCACCTTGTCACCTACTGCCAAGCCAGAGAAACCAATCAACACAAAATCCTCATAACTATCTGCACCTGTAACCGTAATACCCGCAATCTCATAGGTATTACGTTGCATCGTATATTCAACTACAGGCAGAGCAACGGGCTCCACCTTAGCAGTATCCAATAGGGAAGATAAACTATCAGTTTGAGCTGCCGAAGGCAAAACAAACAATAAACCCAATAATATATTAACGAACTTGCTCACTAGTCTTTCCAAATCTTCTTTCTCTGTGTTGATAATCAACAATCGCATGATAAAACTCTTCTTCTGTAAATTCTGGCCATAAGCACTCTGTAAAGTACAATTCCGAGTAGGCGAGTTGCCATAATAGGAAATTACTAATGCGCAATTCACCACTCGTACGAATTAGTAAATCAGGATCTGGCATATGCGATGTTGTCATATGAGATGCCATTACTTCTTCATTAATGTCCTCTACAAGCATTTTTCCTTGTTCTACAGCCATAGCTATATTTTTTGCTGCTCGAATAATCTCCCAGCGCGCACTATAACTGAGTGCAATAACCAAATTGAGACCTGTATTGCCACTCGTTTCTGTCATACATGCACGAAACTTGTTTTGCGCATTTTCTGGCAGGCGCGACAAATCGCCTATCGTGGACAAACGAATGTTATTCTTCATCAACGTAGGCGTCTCCTTAGCTATTGTATCAACCAACAAAGACATCAAGGCATCAACCTCCTCTTTGGGACGATTCCAATTCTCCGTTGAAAAAGCGTATAAGGTCAAATACTCGATCCCCAATTCAGCCGCTGCCTCCGTAATTGCATGTACCGTCTCTACTCCTTGACGGTGGCCAAACATACGCGCCAGTCCTTGACGCTTCGCCCAACGGCCATTGCCATCCATAATGATGGCTATGTGACGAGGAATTCGGTCTCGTTTTATTTGGTCTTTATAATTCATATTCATCAATGATTTCTTGACTATTCTTCACAGAAGTAACATTTCTTTTCTCGTTTACCAAACTCAAAGACAACACTTACCGTCAATGTGGAAACCAAATCATTATTCAAAATATTACTTCCATTCAAGCTATTCGCATCGTTCAAAATAGACGGAGCATTCTCCTTAATCGCATCTTCCTTATCATACCCCCTCATATACCCCTCAATGGCATCTGTAAAGTAAATCTGGTGCTGCCAACATGCCTGTAATTGCCAACGCTCTGCGAACTTCCACTTCACGCCTACACCCACAGGAATATACAAACCACCACTCATGTTCAAAAACTCGAACGCAGGGAATTGACCACTGGTAGAAGTAACTAAGGTAGCTATCTTATTACGAGCAGAAATACCAACTCCCAGACAGATGTATGGCGTTATAGGTTTGACACGCATATCATATGGATGCCATCCAAAACGAAAGAAGTTATATTCCGCCACCACATCAACATGCCATGCTGGATTATGGAATTTCACACTTTTGGGAAAAGGCTGTTCGTGTGTAACTGGGGGTCTATAAGAGAAAGCCAACGTTTGACGTTGCAATTTCACCTGCATAGCCCAACGCGAATCAAACTTATACCGAAACTGCGCACCCAACACTTCACGCGAATTGGAGAAAATGGTTTTCGAAGCATCACCCACATAGTATCCACATCCCACTTGCACACCAACTTCACATGTATATTCTTTCGTAGTGGCACAAACATAAACGGGGCATAGAAGACACCACCATGCAATGAGCAATATAAATTTACAACGCGAGTTAATAACTGCTTAGTAATTAATCATTACACCACCTCTACCATTTGATGGGAGATTATAAATCACACCCACTGTAGCTGCAACATTATGCGTGCTTGCGGCCTTATAATCTGCCGATTCAAAAGAGACTCCACCACCATCAGGATAACCTTCCGTACCTGCTGTACTACCGTTAATCTCACCATTCACTACGTACAAGTTATATTGGCAAGACACCTTAAACTGCCAATTGGCAGCCATACGCAACTTCAAACCCACAGCAAATGGAATATACATAGCCGCCGCAAAATCATCCGCCGCAATAGCAGGATATGGAGAATTCATCTTACCCGTATTCAAACCCCATCTATAAACAGCATGCTGATTATAGAAAGAAGTACCCAAACCTATAGCAACATAAGGAGTTGCTGTATATATTTTGGCATTACGGTTAGCCACAAAGCCATATCTCAAGATATTGAACTCTGCCATCAAATCCAAATTCCAAACACCGTTGTAGAAAAACAATCCATCTGGATGTTTCTCCGACTCCTCCTTGAAACGCAAGCGTTGGCGCATAGCCTGAAACTGCAACGCCCAACGGTTATCAAAACGATAACGCACCAATGCACCATAGGTTTCAAAAGCTGGCATATCCTCAGAATCACGCATCCACGCAAACTCATTTATGCGTGTATAACCTGGAGCAGGATTCTCACTACCCATAAAAAATCCTGCACCTACTTGCAGTCCAAACTCTACATTTTGCGTTTGAGCATTCACAAACAGTGGACTCATTGCCACCATTAACACGAGAAAAAACGTACTTCTCTTCATAACAACTATTTATTGTTTTTTACATTATACACAATTGACCCGCAAAGGTACTACTTTTTTTTGACATATGCAAATTATTTCGTCAATAAAATTTTGAAAGCATCAGCCACACGGCTCACCTCCAATACTTTAATCTTCAGATTATGAGCATCATATTTCTGTCCAGCAGGAACGATAATCTGTTGAAAGCCAAGTTTTTCCGCTTCTCTTATTCGCTGATCTATTCGATTCACAGGGCGTATTTCACCCGCCAATCCCACTTCGCCTGTTACGCATGTTTGTTCGTCTAATGCAATGTCCATATTCGACGACAACACCGCAGCCAATACGGCTAAGTCTATAGCAGGGTCATTCACGCGCAGTCCGCCTGCGATATTCACAAATACATCTTTCTGCATGAGTTTGAAGCCAACGCGTTTTTCCAAGACCGCCAAAAGCATGTTCAGCCGTCTGCCGTCAAAGCCCGTGCTACTACGTTGTGGCGTACCATATGCTGCACTCGCCACCAACGCCTGTACCTCAATGAGCAAAGGGCGCACGCCTTCTACTGCAGCAGCAATGGCTATTCCCGACAAACCCTCACGATTGCTCGACAACAGCAACTCGCTCGGATTCACCACCTCGCGCAGACCGTCCTGCTGCATCTGGAAAATCCCCAACTCGCTTGTGCTACCAAAACGGTTCTTCTGCGCACGCAAAATACGATATACATAATGCTGGTCACCCTCAAACTGCAACACCGTGTCCACAATATGCTCCAGCACTTTAGGACCAGCCAGCGAACCTTCCTTATTGATATGCCCGACAATGATAAAAGGCACATTCTTCTCCTTGGCATATTGCAATATCCGCGCCGCGCACTCGCGCACTTGGCTCAGGCTGCCTATGCTCGCTTCAATCGCCTCTGTACCAATCGTTTGAATACTATCCACCACCACGATCTCAGGTTGGATTTCGGTCACACTATCCAATATTCGCTCCAGCGAAGTCTCCGCTAAGATATATAAGTTAGAAGCGTCGCCTGATAGACGCTCCGCCCTCAATTTCAACTGCTTAGCGCTCTCCTCACCACTGGCATAAAGCGTTTTTTTCTCCCCCATCTTCAGCAGTACCTGTAGCGCCAATGTGGATTTGCCTATTCCAGGTTCTCCACCTAATAGCACCAAACTACCAGGCACCAATCCACCACCCAGTACGCGGTTGAGTTCCGAGGAATGCATGTCAATACGCATTTCCTCTTTTGCATCCACCTCGTGCAATCGCTGCGCTTTAGCGCCGCGACGAAGGCTGACACCGCCTTTCCCTTTTACGATTTCTGTTGTCAGTTCTTCCTCGTATGTTCCCCATTCGCCACAGACGGGGCAACGACCAATCATCTGTGGTGCCTTAGCACCGCAGTTGGAACATACATATTGCGTGGAAACTTTCGCCATTTATATCTCAATCGTTTTACATTCTTCTGCCAGCACCGTATTGGCAAAAACCTCCTGTGCTTCGTTCAAAAACGCCGTATGGTCGTCTTCGCGGGCACTAAAATGCCCTACAACCAACTTTCCTGCCCCAGCCAGTTGGGCTATTTGCGCCGCCTGTTTAGCGGTAGAATGGGTATGTTTTTTGCACTTATCTGCATCTTTCTCGGTGTATGTCGCCTCATGATACAGCACCTCTACACCCGCTATCTGCTCCACAATCTGCTCGCGATATGCTGTATCCGAACAGTATGCATAACGCTTGCGTGGTTCTTTATCGCGGTGATGCTCCGTAAAGAGGAAACCACAAGTAGGCACCTTATGTTTGAGCGGGATAGTCTCAATAGTCAGCGTTCTATCCTCAAAAATAATCGCTCTTTTGCGTGGGTTAATCGCATGAAAAACAACCTCATACGACATGTCTTGGCAGTGATAATCCAACCACGGACGCAATAGTTTTTCCAAATCACCATGCGCATAGATATGCAGCGGTTGCGTTCTGCCCATCATACCCAAAGTAGAAATCAGTCCTATCAATCCGAAGCAATGATCACCATGCAAATGCGAAATCAGCACTGTATATAGCCGTGCAGTCTTCACACCTAACTGTCGCATCTTCAACTGCGTACCTTCGCCGCAGTCCACCAGAAACGACTTGTCGCACAATTCCACAATCTGCCCAGAGGGCGAGTTCTGGAATGTCGGCATTGCGCTACCGCAACCTAATATGGTAAGGGTATTATTCAATGTTGTGTAGAATTGTGTAGAGTTGTGTAGAGGGTTATTTCCGCAAACTCAAGTAGAGGCGGGTAAACACATTCTTGGTATATTGTGGAAAATCGCCATTCTGAATCCAACCATAGTAACCTGGATCGCGACGGAACACATCCGCTACGCGCTGACCTTTATATTTACCAAAATTAAAGATCTCCACGCCTTGCGCATCATACGCAATACGACCTGCAAAGTCCGCAAAACGGGTATTTCCCGCAGTAAACTCTGCCAGTCCATCCACATCTGCAGGTATATCATATTTCTCCAACTGCGCCATCAGCACCTCGTAGGTCGCCATGGTGTCTGCATCTGCCGAGTGCGCGTTGGTTAGGTCTTTTCCGCAATAGAACTTATACGCCGCCACCAAGTTGCGTGGTTCTTGACGTTGGAAGATAGTGAAGACATCCACCATCTTTTTCCCCTTCAGGTCTATATTCGCGCCTGCACGCATCATCTCCTCCGCCAACAATGGCAGGTCGAAATGGTTGGAGTTATATCCTGCCAAATCAGCTTCTTCCAACACGCGCACCAGTTCTGGCGCAATCTGCTTGAAGGTTGGGCAATCCACCAGATCCTCATCATAAATACCGTGCACAGCGCTCGCTTCTTCTGAGATATGCAGTTGCACCTCTTGTCCTAACATCATCTGCACAGGTTTCACGCGGAAGGTCTTTCCCTCCGAGCTGCCGTTGGGAAAGACCTTATAATAACTCAATTCGACAATCCTGTCTGATGCGATATTTAGTCCCGTAGTCTCCAAGTCAAAGAAAACCAACGGGCGAGTTAATTGCAACTTCATTAGTCGTTGAGGAGCATTGGCATTAACAATATCAACAAATCTTGCCCCTCCTCATTCTCTGCTGGCAAAATCAAACCAGCACGAGCAGGGTCAGCTAATTGCAACAAAATATCTTGCGAAGCAACATTCGAAAGTATTTCTACCAAGAAAGGTGCCTTAAAGCCAATAGCCATTGGCATTCCTGCATAATCACATGCTATCGTTTCTTCTGCAGAAGTTGAGAAGTCAATGTCTTGCGCTGAGATTTTTATTTGATTTTCGCTCAATGCCAACTTTAGCAAACTCGTACTAGAATTAGCAAATACAGCCACACGTTTGCAAGCGTTTACTATAGTCTGACGATCTACAACCACCTTGTTGGTATTATTTTGTGGAATAACCGCATTATAGTTAGGGAAGCGACCCTCAATTTGGCGGCACACAATCACGGTTGTGCCAAACTCAAACTTCGCATTCTTTTGACCAAAGGTCACTTTCACTTCCTCTGCCTCTTTTTGCAGCACTTGACGAAGCAATTGAGCAGGCTTCTTTGGCAGGATGAAACTTACCGCTTGTGCACCTTTCACACTACCATTGGTATAGCGAACCAAACGGTGTGCATCAGTAGCCACCAATGTTATTTTCTCTTCACTCAAGTCGAAGTAAATACCATTCATTACTGGACGCAACTCATCATCTGCTGTACAGAAGATAGTCTTATTGATAGCATCCAAGAGCGCATTAGCTGGCATTGTGAATGTATTTTCTCCTTCTTCAACAGGCATCTCTGGATACTCCAAACCATTAGCACCCACAAAACTATATGTACCATTAGCACTAGTAATATTCAATCCATAATTTTGGTCATCAATTTGGAAAGTCAATGGTTGCTCTGGGAACTCCTTCAAGGTTTCCAACAGCAACTTACCACCTACAGCCACTTTTCCTGCACCTTGTGCATCTTCCACGGTCAAGGAAGTGCGGATGGTCGTCTCGCTATCAGACGCTGTCAAGGTCAGCACATCGCCTTCGAGATCAAACAACACAGCTTCCAAAATCTGCAAACTATTCTTTGCAGCAATCACACGACTCACTGCTTGCAATTGTGCAAACAATTTCGAGCTTGATACATTAAATTTCATATTCTTACAATTTTAATTATATACTTTTTCATTTTGCCTGCAAAGTTACAAAAAAAATGCCATTTATGCAAATTATTTGTGCATTTTATTTATTTTTTGTACCTTTGCACACAAATTCACTGCCTCTAAACACTAAACTCTAAACACTAAACAAAAAATGATTGGTATTTTTGACAGCGGTTACGGCGGACTGACAATCCTGAATCACATTCGCCAACATCTCCCCCAGTATGAGTATCTCTACTTGGGTGATAATGCGCGTGCACCCTACGGAACACGCTCGTTTGATGTCATTTATGAATATACCCTTCAGGCGGTCAATTTCCTGCACCAGCAAGGCTGCAATCTCATCATCCTTGCCTGCAACACCGCCAGCGCCAAGGCGCTTCGCACCATTCAGCAGCACGACATCAACCCCGACGAGTTGCGCGTTTTAGGCGTTATCCGTCCCACGGTTGAGGTCATTCCGCAACGCACACGCACCAAACATATTGGCGTACTCGCTACACCAGGCACCGTGGCTTCCGAGAGTTATGTCATCGAACTTCTCAAGCAAGACCCTACTCTGATTGTCACTCAGCAAGCATGCCCCATGTGGGTACCGCTGATTGAGTCAGGCGAACACCTTCATGCAGGTGCCGACTATTTCGTGGAGAAGTACCTCACCGAACTCCTCACCCGCGACCCGCTGATTGACACCATCATTTTGGGCTGCACCCACTACCCCCTACTCCAACCCAAGATTGAAGCGTTCTTATCAGAGAATAGCTATCACATATCTGTTGTTTCGCAGGGTAGTATTGTTGCAGATAGTTTTGCAGATTATCTACATCGCCATCCTGAGTTCTCTCAGGATTCCAAAGGAGGCACTTGCAAGTACCTCACCACTGAATCTGCTAACAAATTCTCGGAGTCAGCATCGCTTTTCCTATCTAAAACGATTGAGGCGCAACATATTGAGTTGCAATAAAATAAAAATCGTTCCCTTTCGAGAACGATTTTTCATACTTGGCAATATTGCCTGCCGATTATTTCACTATAAACGAATTGCTTTCGCCGTTTACTTCAAAGAAATACATGCCACTTGGGTAGTCTTTTACATTGAGTTGGAGTTCTTGTTTGCTCTTATCCAAGAACTTACGCTCAACCAACTTGCCTTGCAAGTCATAAATCTTCATGGAAGTTGCGCCATCCACCTCATAAGGCAATGTTACTAAATCAGTTGCAGGATTTGGATACGCATTGCGTTTTACTTTCGCTGGTACATTTTCCACACTTGTTGTAGTTTCCCCATTGCCCGGGCAGGAGTAAATATGAGTATTGAGATTTCCAGTTGAACGGTCGGGAACCGTAACTATTAATTTATACCTATTATTTATTTTTTTCAAAAATTTAGAATAATATTCATCAACCACATTTGGAATGGTATAAAGCACTTCTCGCGTTTCATCATAAATCACAAGTCCCGCATCATCTTTTATAGTAGCATAACACAATCTATTGTCTGTAGTAAATATATTTCTTGTAACCAGTAGAAGATATTCATCGTGTAGAATATATGGTATCTGTATTATTAATTGCATGTTATGATCATAAAGTCTGCATGAGTACAAAGTTCCACTAGCTGTTTCTACCCCTTTTTCCTCGTATGCAATAATACAATCAATACCTACCTGCTGAGGTCCAGAGAAATCATTATCAGGAAGGATATAAGAATTTTTAATAACATGTTCCAACTCAATTTGCGCATTCATTATTGCTGCGGTTGCCAGCATAATTATACCGAGTAAAATCTTTTTCATAAACATTTTTTATTTTACATTTATCCCCTACTCACTTTGGGCTTTTCGGGTTACTCCGTTGCACCTCAATGATATACGCACATAAAAAAGCGCGGTACTTTTTAGTATCTCGCTCTAACAAGGTGTTTGGCGTAACCCGAGAACTCGAAAATACCAAAAAGTCCACGCAAAACGCAGACATTTTAGGTATTATTCTTATCGTTCTCTTTCTTTTAGTCGCCAAACTTCTGTTAGAGATGAGAATAATGCTAAAACGCTTTTTCTTTATTTCACGATGTGCGTATCAACTACACACTACTATTTCATAGGCAAAATATTTTTTATCTGTTATATATTTCTTTATTTTCTTTCGGTAAAGGGTGCTGTCGTTGCCGTCTCGTTGCCGTGTCGTTGCCGTCTTTATCAGGTAACTGATAGGTAACGAACAAGTCACATCACACATCAAAACCTCATTAGATACCCAAACTAGCTTTGATAGCAGGCACTTTGGCTTCGGCTTCGGCTACGGCTTTGTCGTAGTCGGCTGGAGTTGGCATCTGAGCAGGGATCTCGAAGTAGAACTTGATCTTTGGTTCGGTACCACTTGGACGAACGGAAATCTTCATGCCACCTTCGGTGAAGTATTGAAGCACGTTGCTGGTTGCATTGAGTGCCATCACGATAGGTGTCTCTACCCACTCGCCATTCACGAGTTCGCGTTGAACGAGGGTCTTGAAGTCCTTAGACTTAACTACCTTCTCGCCTGCGATCTCTACAGGAGGATTTTGGCGATAGTTGACCATCATGGCTTGAATCTCCTCTGCGCCAGACTTACCAGGGCGAACGACATTGATAGTGGTTTCGCGTTGGAAGCCGTACTCCATGTACATATTAAGGAGATAATCGTAGAGGGTCATGCCGTTGTCCTTGGCATAAGCCGCGATCTCGCAGATGAGGCAGATAGCAGAAGGTGAGCATTTATCGCGTACACCATCGAAAGCCAAGAAGCCGAAGCTCTCCTCGCCACCGCCAATGTATTTGTGAGTGCCTTCCCACTCGCGGATACGGTTAGCAATCCACTTAAAGCCTGTATATTCGTCGGTCAAAGTCACACCTTGTGCATCTGCCATTTTGCGGATTAACTCGCTGGTAACGATGGTCTTAACGAGGTAGTGCTCTGGGCGGAGTTTGCCAAGTTTCTTCATATTATTGATGATGTAGTAGCAGTACATCATGCAGGTTTGGTTGCCGTTGATGATGGTCCACTCGCCCTTGTCGTTGCGGCAAACGATGGCGATACGGTCGGCATCTGGGTCAGAAGCGATCACAAGGTCGGCGTTGAGTTGTGTACCAAGGTTCATACCCATGGTCATTGCCTCGGCGTTCTCTGGGTTAGGACTTTGCACGGTAGAGAAATTGCCGTCGATGACCATTTGCTCTGGTACGACGTGGATATTCTCGAATCCCCAAGAGCGAAGGCACATTGGGATGATTTGGCGTCCTGCGCCGTGGAGAGGGGTATAAACGATGTTGAGGTCTTTTTGACGGAGAATGGTCTCTTGGTCAATCATGACGGTCTTAACGGCTTGCATGTAGTCGTAGTCCATCTCGCCGCCGATAATCTCGATAAGATGCTCATTACCAGTCATTTTCACGTCAGCGAGGGTCACTTTGTTCACCTCGTCGATGATACCTTGGTCGTGTGGTTGGAGCACTTGGCTGCCGTCCTCCCAGTAAGCCTTGTAGCCGTTGTACTCTTTGGGGTTGTGACTAGCAGTTACGTTGACACCACCTTGTGCTGAGAGGTGACGGATAGCAAAGCTGACCTCTGGTGTTGGGCGGAGGCTCTCGAAGAGATACACCTTGATGCCGTTGGCAGCGAACACCGCTGCTACGGTCTCGGCAAAGAGGCGGCCGTTGTTGCGGCAGTCGTGACCTACTACGACGCTCACGGTGTCGCCCTTGAGGGTGGTGAAACCGCCTTCGCGTTGTACTTTAAGGAGGTAGTTGGCATAGCCTTGGGTGGCTTGTGCCACAATGTATTGGTTCATGCGGTTGGTACCAGGACCCATGAGGCCACGGAGACCACCCGTACCAAATTCGAGGGTGCGATAGAAGCTATCGATGAGTTCGGTTTTGTCTTCCGCCTCGATCATAGCTTTGACAGCAGCTTGTGTCTCAGCATCGTAAGGCGCTTTAGTCCATTGCTCGGCAATGGCTAATACCTGTC
>JAXJWX010000015.1:0-1864 GCA_036307765.1 Paludibacteraceae bacterium
CCTTTTCTGATCGTTTTTTGACCACCACAAATAGGGCATTTTTTTATCATAAAGCAGCTAAAAATTTATTTTTTGCCGCTAAGATAATCATTTATAATCACTTAAACCACTTTTAGGTACCCAAAATGTTACATAAGCCAAAAATAGTACTATAACAAAAAAAGCGCATTGCTGCGCTTTTTTAGTTATGAAGTATGAGTGATAAACTATGAGTTGAGAACGCCGAGTTGTTTGCCGACTTTAATGAAGGCCTCGATACCGCGGTCGAGTTGCTCTGTGGTATGAGCCGCAGAGAGTTGTACGCGGATACGTGCTTGACCTTGTGGCACTACTGGGTAGTAGAAGCCCGTTACATAAATGCCCTCTTCTTGTAATGCCGCAGCAAACTCTTGGCTGAGACGTGCATCGTACAACATCACGGCGCAGATAGCAGACTCGGTAGGTTTGATATCAAAGCCCGCGGCTTTCATCTTGGTGATGAAATACTCGGTATTGGCGTGCAAGCGGTCTTGTAACTCGTTGCTACGAGTCAATATCTCGAAGGTCTTCAATCCTGCCGCAGCAATCAATGGAGGAATGGAGTTGGAGAAGAGGTATGGGCGACTGCGTTGGCGAAGCAAGTCGATAATCTCCTTCTTACCTGTGGTGAAACCACCTACCGAACCACCAAAGGCCTTACCCAGCGTACCTGTGATAATCTCAATCTTACCGCGGAGATCGTAGCGCTCGGTCACACCGTGACCCGTCTTACCTACCACACCAGCAGAGTGGCTCTCATCCACCATCACAAGGGCATCGTATTTCTGCGCCAGTTCGTAGATCTTATCCAATGGGCAAACATTGCCGTCCATGGAGAACACACCATCGGTAGCGATGATACGGAAGCGTTGTGCTTGCGCTTTCTTGAGTTGCTCCTCAAGGTCCGCCATATCACCATTCGCATAACGATAACGCACTGCTTTGCAGAGACGTACACCGTCGATGATAGATGCGTGGTTGAGGGCGTCCGAGATGATAGCATCTTGGTCGGTCAAGAGTGGTTCAAAGAGACCGCCATTGGCATCAAAACAAGCCGCATAGAGGATGGTGTCCTCGGTGCCGAAGAAGTCGGAAATGGCTTGCTCCAATTGCTTGTGGGTGTCCTGCGTACCGCAAATGAAACGCACAGATGCCATACCATAGCCACGAGCGTCCATGCGGTCTTTGGCTGCTTGGATGAGCTCTGGGTTATCTGCCAGACCGAGGTAGTTGTTGGCGCAGAAGTTGATAACATCCTTACCTCCTTCTACCTGAATAGCAGATGACTGAGGAGTGATGATTACTCGTTCGTTTTTATACAATCCTGCCTCTTTAATATCAGACAGGATTGTTTGTAAATGTTTCTGAAAATCTAAATACATATTTTATGTTTAGTGAACGGCGCAAAGCGCCTACTGTTTAGTGTCAAGTTATACAATTCCTTGCTCGAGCATGGCTTGTGCCACCTTCATGAAGCCAGCGATATTAGCGCCCTTCACGTAGTCGATAGAGCCATCGGCTTGGCGACCGAACTTCACACATTGCTCGTGGATAGATTGCATGATATGGTGGAGGCGTGCATCTACCTCTTGTGCGGTCCAAGAGAGGTGTTCGCAGTTTTGTGTCATCTCCAAGCCAGAAGTAGCTACACCACCTGCGTTCACTGCCTTACCAGGAGCGAAGAGTACGCCGTTGTGTTGGAAGTAGTGAATAGCGCCAGGTTGGCAACCCATGTTACTTACCTCGCAGCAGCACCAGCAGCCGTTAGCCTTGAGTTCCTTAGCATCGTCCTCGCTGAGCTCGTTTTGGAACGCACATGGGAGAGCGATATCGCAAGGTACAGACC
>JAXJWX010000016.1:0-2599 GCA_036307765.1 Paludibacteraceae bacterium
CAGGATGCCATTTAATAAGTATAACCTGTTGCGCAACACGGTGTAGTAACCCGATTATTTACACTTAAACAGATTATACAATGTTACAAATAAATAGTGAAACCGCCCACAAGATGTTTATCCAACTGATGGAACGCTTCGATAAGATAGAGAAGATGCTGGAGCGACAGAACAAAATGAAGGAGTGTCTCGATGGCGACACGCTGCTGGATAACTACGACCTGAGCAAACTGCTTGGCGTGACTCACCGTACCCTTGCTCGCTACCGCCAGAAGAAACTTATCCGCTACTATATGATTGACGGACGCACATACTACAAGGCTTCCGAGATTAATGATTTTCTTAAGATGAAAGGTGCCTTATGAAAGTAGTTGTAATAGAAGAGAAGGTATTTGAGGATCTTTTGTCAAGTATCGAGATGTTCGTTCATAAGTTTGAACAAACATTAAACAGTGAATCAGAAAAGCGTTTAGGAAGATGGTTGGATACCCACGAAGTGTGTGCCTTACTAAATCTATCCAAGCGTACTGTGCAGAGTTTAAGGGCAAGTGGAAAGTTGCCTTCGACGCAGATATGCAAGAAGAACTACTATAAGCCAGAAGATATTGAGAAACTATTAAAAGAAAGAAACGATGAATCATGATACCCATACTAACACTCATCGTGTAAAAAGAGCTATAGCAGCCTTTTCTAAAATGAGTGCTATCCTTGATAAAGTCAAGGAAAACTACAGGCCTACATTGAACGGGGAAAAACTGATAACCGATAAGGAATTGGCAGATTTTCTCAAAATAAACAAACGTTCACTGGTCGAATATAGGAAGAATGGAATACTGCCATATTACCACATAGGAGGACGAATTTTGTATAAAGAATCCGATGTAGAACGGATAATGCAAGAGAATTTCTATGATGTATTCGGCAAGAAGTAGTTTGAAGTGTTAAAATACCTATAATAACACTCTTAAAAACGCTACGAGACTTGCGTGTAAGCCGATTTATGCTTATCTTTGCATCGTTGAAATTCACATGTGCACGTAACGTGTTTCTGAAATAAGGTGAATTCTATTGTAGATTAAACGTGCCAGTCTCGTGGCTTTTTTATAGAAGCCAAAGGCAAAGCGTTGAGATACAAGTGCTTACAAGGACACATCAATCCCTGGTGGCACCACTTGAAGAAAATGACAAATTAGTCAAAACGCTGTATTTCAACAAAATACGGCGTTTTTCTTTTTGTGCTATATACCCATTTAGGGTGTTTCGGAGCAACTGAAAGTGTGCAAATCAGGAACACTTTTCGATCTTTCAAAAGTGTTCCTGAATTAGCGTCTAATTAACCAATTTTCAAGAATTTACACTACTCTTTATCTGGTTGCGAATTGCACCATTTTTTAACAGATAAAGTTATGATAAAGAGTACATTTTCAATTTTGTTTATTGTCCGAAAGTCTCGTTTGGGCAAGAGTGGCGAAGCCGCTATCACTATGCGTATTACTGTAAATGGCAGATTTACAGAGATGAATACTTTGCGCAAAGTTCCATTGTCGCTCTGGGATCAGAAGAAAGAACGAGCCATTGGCAAAGGCCCTATCCCAATTGAGATTAACCGCCATCTCGAATCGCTGCGAACACGAGCATACGAGATTCACAAAGAGTTGGTTGAGCGCGATGGTTATGCTGATCCGCTGACTATCAAGGAGTATTTGCAGGGCAAGCATATCAGCCAAAAGATGTTTTACGCCACTTTTGAAGAGCATAACGAGCGAATGGCTCAGTTGGTGGGTATCGAGTTCGATGCGGTTACATTGAGCCGCTATAAGCTTTGTCTGCGTTATTTCAAGGAGATGATGTCACGCAAAACCAAAGTGGCAGACTTTCCAATCAAGAACCTCAACGGCGAGATGATTCGTGATTTTGAGGCGTTCTTGAAGATTGAGAAGCGTGTGGCACAAAACACGATGATTCGCTATATGAAGTGCCTGAAAAAGGTGGTAAACCTCGCAATAGCCAATGGCTGGATAACGGTCAATCCTTTTGCGGGTATCAAGTTCTCGGAGAAGAAGGTTGTCAAGGACTTTTTGACTATTGAGGAGGTAAACACCATTCGCACTAAGGAGTTCGGCATCGAAAGGCTTGATACGGTGCGGGATATTTTTATATTTTGCTGCTATACTGGGTTGGCGTTTATCGATGTTTATAATCTGCGCCCAGAACATATTACAGAAGATGCACACGGTCGCAAATGGATTCACAAACAACGCCAAAAGACCGAGGTGGAGTTCTTTGTGCCACTATTGGAGTATCCCTTGCAACTGATTGAGAAATATCGCAATCACCCGATGTGCCGAGCAAACAAAACAGTCTTTCCGGTGTACGCCAATCAGAAGATGAATTCGTACTTGAAGGAGATTGCGGACTTTTGCGGCATTAAAAAGCACCTTACAATGCATACCGCTCGCTATACATTTGCCACGACAATCACGCTGGCTAACAATGTGAAGTTGGAGAATGTATCGAAGATGCTCGGTCATACCAACACTCGAATGACACTCCACTATGCTCACATTATGAACGAATCCCTCGCCCAAGAGATGAACAA
>JAXJWX010000017.1:0-15939 GCA_036307765.1 Paludibacteraceae bacterium
GAGAACAGACTCGTCCATCTTGAGTTGCATGTCACCTTTCACCTTCACTTGGCAACCGAGACGCCAGTGCTCTTTTTGTTGCTTGCGGGTGAAGTGAACAGTCTCGGTAGGGAGGATCTCGCCACCACCTTCGAGCACTTGGCACTTACATTGACCGCACGAACCTTTACCACCACAAGCAGATGGCAAGTGTACGCCTGCCTCGCCCATAGCGCCGAGCAATGTGCCACCAGCTGGCACATGGTACTCTTTGTCGCCGTTGATAACCACTTTCACATCACCTGATGGTACTAAGTATTTCTTAGCCACCAAGAGGACAATGACCAGCAGCAGAATCACTGCCAAAAATACGCCTACTGCGTAGAGAATAGCTGTAATATTCATAATTCTGTCCTCCTTTATTAGATGTTCAAACCACTAAAACACATAAACGCCATAGCCATCAAGCCTACTACGATGAAGGTGATACCCAAGCCTTGCAAAGGACGAGGAACATCGTTGTACTCCATCTTCTCGCGGATACCTGCGAGGCAGACGATAGCGAGCAACCATCCGATACCTGAACCACCCGCATAAGCAAACGCGTCACCGAGGTTAGCGATAGCCTTCACATTCTCTGGTTCAAGCAAGATACGTTGTTGCATGAAGAGCGCACCACCCATGATTGCGCAGTTTACAGCAATCAGAGGCAAGAAGATACCGAGCGAAGCATAGAGCGATGGAGAGAACTTCTCCACGATCATCTCTACGAGTTGCACGATAGCTGCAATCACCGCGATAAAGAGGATGAAAGACAAGTAACCCAAGCCGAGTGGATTGAGCACATGCACTTGCAGCAGATAGTTAACTGGCAATGTGATGAGCAACACGAAGGTTACTGCTACACCCAAACCAGCACTGGTTTTCACATTCTTGGACACAGCCAAGTACGAACACATACCCAAGAAGTATGCGAAGATCATGTTGTCAGCAAAAATGCTGCGAACAAAAAGACTTATTGCGTGTTCCATATTACTTTAACTCCTTATTATAGCCGCGATGCGCCCAGATGATACATCCTACGAGAATCAACGCCATAGCTGGCATCATCATCATACCGCAGTTTTCATAAAATCCACCATTAGCTACATACCAACTCTCTGGTATGATACGGAAGCCGAGCAAAGTGCCCGCACCCAACAACTCACGGAAGAATGCCACAATCACGAGGATGATAGCATAGCCGAAACCGTTGCCAAGACCATCGAGGAAGGAATCCCATACCTTGTTGGTCATAGCGAAAGCCTCAAGACGGCCCATGAGAATACAGTTGGTAATAATCAATCCGATATACACACTCAATTGCATCGCCACATCATAAGCGAAAGCCTTCAAGACCTCGCTCACGAGGGTTACCAACGCTGCAACTACCACCAATTGGATGATGATACGAATACGCATTGGAACGGTGTTACGAATCAATGAGATAATCACGTTAGCCATAGCCACGATGATAGTAACGGCAATACCCATTACCAATGCTGGCTTAAGCTGAACGGTAACAGCGAGTGCAGAGCAAATACCCAACACTTGAACAACCACAGGGTTGTTGATGTTCAGAGGACCAAATAGCACCTCTTTCGTTTTTTGTGATAAAAATGCCATAATCTTATTCCTCCGTTACTTCTACTGCTTCGCAAGCTACTTCCTCAGCAGCTGCTTGGCATGGTTCAACTTGATTCAAAAACTCAGCATACTCAGCGAGGTTGGTAGCAATCATGGTGCTAACGCCGTCGCAAGTGATAGTAGCACCAGAGAGTGCATCTACTTGCTCTTGGCCTTCCGCCATCTTACCTGCCTTGAGGACAGCTACAGATACTACTTCGCCAGCCGCATTGCGGATGTGCTTGCCGATGAATTGGTTGCGGAACTTCTCGGTTACGATCTCGCCACCAAGACCTGGAGTCTCACTTTCGTGGTTGAAGTTCACACCATAGATCGTGTTCTTGTCTGCATCCAATGCCAAGTAACCACCAATACCGCCCCAAAGGCCAGCACCGTGGAGTTTCAATACATACTTGGTATTGCCCTCGATGTTAGCTACGAAGACAGGTGCACCGTTGACATCGATGGTATCATTTACCAAAGAGGTGAAGAGCGCAGCAGGATCGGTGTTGTCGTAGTTTTGGTTGAGTGCCACCAAGATTTGCTTTTGTTGGTCAAGCAAACGGTTAGCCTCTTGACGAGGGCTGAGCACTTGGCTTACCAATGCGAGCAATACAGCCACGATCACTACGATGATCGATGCGTAAACGATGGTGTACACATTGCTATTGGTATCCAAACCTTTTTTCTTCTCTTCTACAAAGACGCCAGATTGTTTGCATACAGGGCAAACCTCAGGTGCCTTATCGCCGTTGTGAACATAGCCACAAACGGAACATACAAATTTCTTCTGTGCCATATTCATTAGTTTTTAGCGCGATTCATACGTTTTTTGATATTCACTTGCACTACGCACCAGTCGATGAGTGGAGCAAAAGCGTTCATGAGGAGGATGGCGAGCATCATACCCTCTGGATAACCAGGGTTGAGGACGCGGATCACCACAGCCATGAAACCGATTAATGCACCATAAATCCACTTACCGCACTCGGTACGAGCAGAGGTAACAGGGTCAGTAGCCATAAACACAGCACCGAACATGAAACCACCTGTAATGAGGTGCATGTACCATGGGTAGTTAGCAGCAGCAGTCTCTGCACCAAATTGGTTGAAGAGCCAAGCAGTGAGTGCACCACCCGCGAAGATGCTAAGCATAGTCTTCCAGCTTGCCACGCCAGTCACGATGAGCAATGCAGCACCGAGCAAGATAGCCCAGCAGCAAGTCTCACCGACAGAACCTGGGATAAGACCATTGAAGGCAGTCCAGAAGTCCACTGGCATGAGGTTTGCCTCTGCAGAAGTAGCGATTTGGGTGAGTGGGGTAGCACCAGAGAAACCATCTACGAGGGTTTGTCCGTTGTCCCAGCCCCAAGTACCTTCGGTACGAACGAAGCATTTGTCGCCAGTCATGTGGGTAGGATAAGCAAAGAAGAGGAACGCGCGCGCGATGAGAGCTACGTTGAAGATGTTGTAACCTGTACCACCGAAGATCTCCTTAGCGAAGATAACGGCGAAAGCAGTAGCTACAGCCACCATCCAAAGTGGGGTGTTGATTGGCACGATAAGAGGAATAATCATACCAGAAACGAGGAAGCCCTCTTGAATCTCTTCTTTCTTCCATTGTGCTACGGTGAACTCGATACCGAGACCTACACCATAGCTAACGATGATATATGGCAATACAGCCAACGCACCAAATGCGAACGCCTTCCAGAACATTGCGCAGGTCATAGCTCCCTTCACGAGTTCGCCAGTAGCGAGGAAGTGTTGGTAACCTACGTTGAACATACCGAAGAGCAGTGCTGGAACGAGTGCCATTACCACGAGGATCATGGTTCGCTTGCTATCCGAACCATCGTGGATCTGCGAACCGATGCGCTTAGCGGTAGTGTTTGGGGTGAAGAGGAAAGTCTCGAAACCGTCAAACAACGAGTGGAAAGCGCTCAACTTACCTCCCTCTTCAAAGTGAGGGCGAAGTTTCTCTACTATGTTATGTAATTTCTTTAGCATCACTCAATCTCCTTTTTTAAGTTATCCAATGCGGCACGCACGATAGCCTGGAGTGGCATCTTGCTGGTGCAGACATACTCGCAGAGTGCGAAGTCCTCTGGTGCTACTTCGTATGCACCGAGTTGCTCCATGCTGTCGAGGTTACCTGCAATCATTGCCTTGATCAAATACTCAGGATAGATATCCATTGGGAACACCTTGTCGTACTCACCGCTCACGATGATCGCACGGCGACCACCTTTGAGGCGAGCGTCCCAGTTGTATTTCTTCTTACCGAAGAGCCACTCGGTCACACAGTTGTTGACCATCTTAGCTGGGTCGGTCTTGCCCGCATTGAAGCTATTGAAGCGTGGCATGATCCATCCCATGAACTCGTGTGTCTCGTCGCCCTCTGCGATAACGGTGTATTGGTTATCGTAGATAGAGGTCATCTCCTCCATAGTCACTTGGTGACCGCTGAGTGGGTTACCTGCGATGAGGCGAGCGTTGCAGCCCTTGTGCACATTGCTGGTGAAGATAGCGCTGAGTGGCATACCTGGCAATACGTTGTAGTATTGTGCACCGCTGGCGAGAGGGCCTGTGAGAGCCACTTTCTTTTGCATGTCCACGATACCCTTGGTAAAGAGGCGGCCGATGAGTGCGAGGTCTTGGATGTTGATGGTCCAAACGGTCTCGCCCTTAGCGATAGGCGCTACGTGGTTGATTTGTACACCTACGTTGCCTGCTGGGTGCGCGCCGCAAACCTCGTACTTCTCGCAGTTGCTAAGACCACGGAAAGCAGGAGCAGTAGCGCCACATTGGATACCTACGTACACAGGTGCGATGGTGGCAAGAGCGTTGACAGCCGCTTGCAAGAGGGCACCTTGTCCGCTGAGCACCCACTCGTAGTTAGGCGCTACAGGAGCAGAGTCGAAGGTAGAGATGAAGATGGCCTTAGGTTGCTTGCTTGGGAGAGCAATGCAGTCGTAAGGACGTTGCTTGATGAGTGCCCAAAGACCCGATTGGAGCAGGAGCGCCTTAGCGTCTTGCTTGAGGTCGAAGGACTCATACTCAATCGTAGCATCGGCTTCGATGTCGATGGACATCACCTTGCGGCGCTCGCCACGTACAATGGCTACCACCTTACCGCTAACAGGGGATGTGAAGAGCATCTCAGCAAATGCCTTGTCGTGGAAGAGAGGAGTACCCGCTTTCACGCTGTCGCCTTCGCGGACCATGAGTTTTGGGGTCACGCCAGCGAAATGGTCTGGTACGATGTGGAAGATAGCAGGACGATTCACACTACCGAGTGTGAGGGCTGCTGCTCCATCAAATGGGATGTCCAAACCACGTTTCAGTTGGATTTTTTGCATGATGTTAATGTTTTTATTGTTTTGTTATTTTTATGTTTGCATAAAAAGCGCGCAAAATTACAACTTTTTTTTGATATATACAAATTTATTTGTACCTTTGCAGAAAATTTGTTAAAAATGATACTTGGACTTATCTTTTCAATACTGAGCGTGACATATACCGTAGCCTCGTCGAATAGCGTGAATGTTACGGGAGAAGCACCTGTGAGTAGTGACGTTGTCTATATGCGTAGTAGTACGACAGGACAAAAAGGGCAGATGACAGCGGGCAATTCTACAACTTTGCAATTGTCGGGTTGGGATGGGTGTATAATACACTCAATAGTATTGTCCATGCATTCTAATACTTCGCAGGGAGCGGGTAGTTTGCGAATGCGTATTGGCAAAAATGTTGTATGGAATATTGAAGATACAGATTTTGCCGATGTGGCATGGAATGGTAGTTTTAGTACTGGTTGGGTGGATATAGGTTATAGATTGGATAATAGTCTGGGACTAGTGGGGAAAAGGGATAATATAGAAATATATATAGAAGCGAGCGAAAATAGTTTGTATATTGGTAGTTACACTATTTTTTATACTCTGCCAGATCCTGTTGCTTACGAGGTTAAGCTTGTATCGGGTATGACAGAAAATCCTGATAAATTGGTGGAGGAAGCTGTTGCTTCGGGGGTGGTTTTGCCGATGGGAATAGATACTTTAGATTGGCATTTTTTAGGATGGAGCGAAGAGGAAGTGATGGATCCTACAGTGTGTCCTCCGCTCTTGCGGGCTGGTGAGCGTTATTTCCCGAAAAGTGATTGTACGCTATGGGCTGTCTATTCTGATTTGGATAAATTGATTTCGAAAAGCGATTGTCAATCTGGGGATTATATATTGGCTAACCATAGCGCATATTGGAGTGTTGCGCTTCGGGGAGCAGTTTTGGATAATCACCAAATTTCTACTACCAATATATCGGTACTATTGAATGATGATGGCTATTACGAACTGAAAACAGGAGTGCAAGATAATATGGTGTATCATATTGAGTTTGTGGAAGATAGTATGTTGACTATTGAACATGTAGAAAGCCAAAAAACGATTGGTTTTAATGGTACGAAACTATATGATAAAGAGTCAGTTTGGAATTATCGTCTGTTGAGTGATGGTACGCTATGTATGTATTACAAAGATGATAAGCAACGTCGTATGTTGTCTTGTGGATATGGGATAGTAGGCATGAATGAAAATGTAATGGCATATGCCGTGAATGTGACATTGGACCTGATGCAGAAAAATGGCATGATTTTATTTCCTGCAATCAAGGCGAAATATACCTCATGGCCATTTGGTAAATTTGATGCAGTAGAAGATGTAATTTCTTTCGAATCCAACGGGATAATCGGCGAATATGTACTGTACTTTGGAATGTATGAATTACATATTCAAAATGGTCAAAAAAGACTCGTGATTTCCCGTTGATAAAAAAGAAGGATGTGGAGCCTATTGTGCAAATAAGTGTGAAAATATTTGCATATTTTCTTTTTTTTTATTACCTTTGCACGTTTTTTAGTATAAGCAATGAAATATCGATTTTTATTTTTAATAGTTCTGCTGCTGGTCAGCGTATTTGGATACGCCGATCGAATGATGGATATTATGCAAGGGTATAATGCCAAGACGATGTCTCTGGCAGAGATGGATAGCGTGTTGAAAGCCTACCCCCAACCCCTCCCTGAAGGGAAGGGTGTGTCTGTGAGGTATAAACTGGAGTACAAAAACCAACAGAAGCTTTTTCGCCATTCGTTCTTTGCGGATTACTATCTCTATGATACCCAAAAGCACGACACTATTTGGCTGAGCGATACAGCAGTGCGCGATGCAGTGATGTCGCCTAATGGCAAGTATGTGGTGTATGCCAAGGCGGATAATAACCTATATATTTATAAGGTGGATTTTAAGACCGAAGTGGCGGTGACTACGGATGAAAATACAGAAATCTTCAATGGTATCTCCGATTGGCTGTATGAGGAAGAATTTGGTATAACTTGTCTGTTTGCCTTCTCGCCAGATAATAAACAGGTAGCGTTTGTACGACTGGACGAGACTGAGGTGCCTACGTTTAGCTGGCAGACATTTTTAGGTGAAGAGGCGAAAGGCATGGTATTATACCCCGAGCTGCATAGTCTGCGTTATCCGAAGGCAGGTGCAGCTAATGCGAAGGCGAGCGTGCACGTGTATGATATACACTACAAGACGATTCGCCAAATGCAGTTGCCTGAGCATATGGACGGCTATTTGCCTCGCATCGCATGGACACCGCTTAGCAAGCCTACCAAGAAAGATGAACAGCCTACCAGCGACCTAGTGGTACTACACCTCAATCGCGACCAGAACCGCATGGATGTGCTGAAAGGTAATCCAAAATCCACGGTCTGCCATCCATTCTACAAAGAGGAGAGTAAAAAGTATTTTGTGAACTACGAACTCTTTGACCAGTGGCAATGGTTGAGCGATGGTCGTGTGGTGGTCGTGAGTGAGAAAGGTGGCTATACGCAAGCGTATATGTATTCTTCGCAAGGCATAGAGCAACGTGTTCTTACTCCAGAAGAGCGCGATATAACCAAGGTCTATGGCTATGATGAGAAAGCGCAAGTGCTTTACTATCAGGTAGCTATTACTCCTATGACACGTCAGGCGTATGCTGTGAATGTCAAGAAAAACACTACCACACAACTCACGCAAGGCGATGGAACGCATGACTTGCATTTTGCGAAGAATTTCGCTCGATGTATTCATTGTTATCATAGCGTAGAAAAACCACATACCTATACCTTATGTGAGGTTAAAGGTGAGAGATTAGAGGTTAAAGGCACGGTACTTAGTAATGACTCTGTGCTACACGCATGGCAGGCATTGGGCGTGAATGAGAAGGAGTTCTTCACCATCACCACCGAGCGCGGTGACGTGCTGAATGCGTGGCGCATATTGCCTAAAGATTTCGATGCTACCAAGAAGTATCCTGTTGTGATGCTGCAATATAGTGGTCCTACCAGCCAGCGCGTGCTTAATAACTGGCGCAAGCGTTTTGGTTATGCGTTGGCAGATGCGGGGTATTTGGTAGTGAATGTGGACGGTCGCGGTACAGGTGCACGCGGCAGAGCATGGCGCAATGCGACATACATGCAGTTGGGTGTGAAGGAGGCGGAAGATCAGATAAGTGCGGCTCAATACCTGCAATCATTGCCCTACGTGGACGGTGATCGTATCGCTATATGTGGCTGGAGTTACGGTGGCTATCAGGCGCTGATGTGTCTGAGCAAGCAGAACAACCAATCGCCTCTGTTCCAATGCGGCATTGCTATTGCTCCTGTGACCAACTGGCGATTGTATGACTCCGCATATACCGAGCGTTTCATGCGTCGTCCGCAGGTGAATGAGTTTGGCTATGAGGGTACAGACCTTATGCAGATGGCAGGCGACCTCACTGGCAAACTGCTCATTGTGCATGGTCTAGCAGATGACAACGTGCATGCGCAAAATACATTATTATACACCGATGCGCTGGTGAAAGCGGGCAAGCAGTTTGAGATGCAATTGTATGTGGATGATAATCACTCCATTCGCAAACCGCATAATAATGAGCACCTGCATCACCGTATTATGCTATTTTTGCAAAACAATTTATAAACAATAAAATCTATTTATTATGACAAACAACAAATCAAACATCTTGCCCATCGTGGTAATGTTTCTCTTGTTCTTTATGATTGCCTTTGTGACCAACTTCGCAGGTTCGATGGGTGTGATTGTGAAGACGCAGTTTGGTGCCTCCAACGCGATGGCACAGTTAGGTACATTGGCTAACTTCATTGCTTATGCTGTGATGGGCGTGCCAGCAGGTATTATCCTCAAGCGCAAGGGCTATAAGTTCACTTCGCTCTTGGCAGTATCCGTAGGTTTCGTAGGCGTAGGCGTACAATGGTTGAGTGGCTATGCAGAGAGCTTTGGCGTGTACGTATTGGGCGCTTTCATCGCAGGTTTCTCGATGTGCTTGCTCAATATCGTAGTGAACCCAATGCTCAACACCCTTGGCGGTGGTGGCAAACGTGGTAACCAATTGATTCAGTTTGGTGGTTCATGCAACTCCATTGGTGGTACCCTCGCTCCTATCATCTTGGGTTACCTCATTGGTGGTAGCGCAGCTGCTGCACAAGTAGGCGATGCTGCTCCTGCTATGTTGGCTGCAATGCTCATCTTCTTGTTGGCATTCGTGATTATCTCGCTGACTAAGATTCCTGAGCCACATATCGAGACTGCTGAGCAACGCGCTGCGGCTAAGGCTAATAAGGATCAATATAGCCCACTCAGCTTCCGTCACTTCGTGTTGGGTGCTATTGCTATCTTCTTCTATGTGGGTGTTGAGGTAGGTATTCCTAATACTGCCAACCTGTATATGTCCAACAATCCTGCTGTAGGTCCTGCTATCGCGGGTACTGTAGTGGGTTTGTACTGGCTGATGATGATGTTCGGTCGTCTGATTGGTGGTGCCGTAGGTGGCAAGGTGAGCAGCAAGGCAATGTTGGTGGCTGTGTCGTCATTGGCTATCGTGATGCTATTGTGCGTGATGTTCTTCCCAGAGACTTGGGTAGTGACATTCAAGGGCATCGAGTTGCCAGTGAGCATGATTCTGATGTTCCTCTGCGGTCTCATGACCAGCGTGATGTGGGGTGCTATTTTCAACCTCGCTGCTGAGGGTTTGGGCAAATATACTCCAGCTGCCAGCGGTATCTTTATGGCATTGGTTTGCGGTGGCGGTATCTTGCCATTCCTGCAAAACCTCTTGGCAGACCATAGCAACTACCTCATTTCGTATATCGTACCTATCGCAGGATTACTCTATATCCTCTTCTATGCCCTCGTGGGTAGCAAGAATGTGAACAAGGATATTCCTACAGAATAAAAAGTTTAACTGATTAATAATAAAACAATTATGCAAAAGAAACCTTATGTACTCGGTCTCGATATGGGTGGTACCAACTCCGTATTGGGCGTTGTAGATGCACGTGGTCACGTATTGGCACGTACTTCCATTAAAACACAATCTTATCCAGACATCAATGACTATGTGAATGCGTTGTACGATGAAGCAATCAAGATCGTTGATTCAGTTGGAGGTATGGACCTTATCCGTGGTATTGGTGCGGGTGTTCCTAACGGCAACTATTATACTGGTATGATCGAGGGCGCGATGAATCTTCCATGGCAAAGCGTACCATTTGCTCAACTCATGACCGACCGTTTCGGTGTTCCATGTAAGATTACCAACGATGCTAACGCTGCGGCTATGGGTGAGATGACCTACGGTGCTGCTCGTGGTATGAAGAACTTCATCATGATCACTCTCGGTACGGGTGTTGGTTCTGGTATTGTTGTGGATGGCAAGGTGGTGTATGGTCACGACGGTTTTGCTGGTGAGTTAGGTCACACATGCGCTGTGCGCGGTGAGGCAGGTCGTCCATGCAACTGTGGTAAGAAGGGCTGCCTTGAGGCATATGCATCGGCTACTGGTGTGGCACGTACCGCTAAGGAGATTATCTCCTCTACTACCCAAGATACCCTTTTGCGCAATCTCGATATTGATGCCATCACTTCTAAGGATGTCTTCGATGCAGCTGAGCAAGGCGACGAGGTAGCAAAACAAATCTTTGACTATACAGGTACTATCCTTGGTCAACAATTGGCTGACTTCATCGCATTCAGCGCGCCAGAAGCTATTGTTATGTTTGGTGGACTCACCAAGTCTGGTCACTGGATTTTGGATCCTGTAGTGAAAGCAATGAATGAGAATGTGCTTCCTTTGTGGCGCAACAAAGTGCAAGTACTCTTCTCAGACTTGAAGGAGGCTGATGCTGCAGTCTTAGGTGCTTCTGCATTGGCTTGGGGCGACTAAGAACTAGTAACACTAGGGGCTAATAGAACTAGTCAAACTAGCCGAACTAGAAAAGATGAGGCTGTTATATCAGTTCCCAACATGGTTGCAACGCCTCTACCGTGGCGTTGTATGGCGGATGGATCCATCGTCGAAGGTTGTGTATCTGACCTTCGACGATGGTCCTATACCTGAGTGTACGCCGCAGGTACTGGATATACTGGCGCAGTATGGCGTGAAGGCCACATTCTTTATGGTAGGTGAGAACGTGGAGCGCTATCCCGAACTGCTGGCGCGTGTGCGCGAGGAGAGACATGCCGTAGGCAATCATACCTACCACCATCTGAAAGGGTTTAAGACCTGTACCCATACCTATTTGCAGGACGCTCAGCAGGCGAATGTTATCCTGCAAACCCACTTGTTTCGTCCACCTCACGGACGCATGAAGTATTCGCAAAAGAAAGCGCTCCATGAGGCAGGGCAAACGATTTATCTGTGGGATGTGCTCACCCATGACTACAATCCATGCTATAGTGTGGAGAAAATGCTGTCTGTTGTTAAGCGTTATACGCGCAATGGCAGTATCATTGTGATGCACGACTCGCTGAAATCTAAAGATAGAATGTTACAACTACTACCCCTGCTGATACAATGGCTTCATGCGGAGGGGTACAGATGTGAAACCTTACCTTAATATTATTTGCAATGAATATGTCCATTCGTCATTACACTATATATATACTATTAGTTGCCTTATTGGTTTGTTCTGCCTGTGCCAATCGCGGTACTGGCCCGCAGGGTGGTCCTCGCGATACTATACCACCTGCCCTCGTCAAGGAAACACCCCTTAATGGTACGCTGCATTTTGATGCTAAGCGTATTGAGGTGCAGTTTGATGAGTATATTCAGTTGGCTGATATTCAGAAGAATGTGATGATTTCGCCTCCGCAATTGAATCCGCCCGAAGTGAAGGCTATCGGTAAAACACTATCGGTAGTGTTCAACGAGGAGTTGCTGGACTCTACTACTTATACCATCGATTTTGGGGCTGCTATTTGCGATTATAATGAAAAGACCCCGCTTGAAAGTTATGTCTATTCTTTCTCAACGGGCGACTTTATTGACACATTGGCGGTATCGGGTAGGGTATATAATGCTGCGAATCTCAATCCTATGCCTGAGATGCTTGTGGGTATTCATAGTAATCATAGTGATACGGCGCTCAATACAATGCCTTTTACGCGTATCACTCGCTCGGATGCGGAAGGATATTTTACGATTCATAATATTCGTGAGGGGACATATCGCCTATATGCGCTCAATGACATCAGTCGCGATTATATGTACCAACCAGGCGAAGCGCTGGCGTTTGCTGATTCTATCATTACGCCCTACTTCGAGCGACGCGAAGTGCAGGATACGCTTTGGCGAGATACCATTGGTATCGATCCTGAAACCAAGGATACCTTGTTTACCGAGGATATAGACACTATCATGACCGTCACAAAAACGTTCTTCCTGCCAGATACCTTGGTTTTATGGTATTTCGAAGAAGATAAACAACGCCATTACTTCCAAGGTGTGTATCGAGAAGAGCAACATGCGTTTACATTGCTTTTCTCTGCGCCTCAAGACTCACTGCCTGTGATACGTTCGTTGAAGCGAAGCGAGGTGGATAGCCTGGCTTCTGACTCTGCTTGGATAGACTGGCTGGATTATTCCTTGATACAAACAAGTAGGCATTACGATACGATTACATATTGGCTCACTGACTCATTGGCAATAGCGCAGGATAGTATTTATCTGGAAATGACCTATCTCATGTCCGATTCATTGTACAACCTTGTTCCTCAAACGGATACGGTCTTGGCTGTCTATCGCCGTCCACGTATGTCGGAGAAGGCATGGGAAGCGCAGCAACGCAAAAAGCGTGAGCGTAAGTTGGAAATCAAGTCTAATGCTTCTTCCAAATTCGAAATCTACGACACGATTCGCCTCTATTCGCCATTCCCCGTAGATTCGGTGTGTGTGGATAAGATACATCTGACGCATCGCGTGGACACGGCTTTTCAATCCATGACGTTCCAACTATTGCCTCATGATTCTTTGCGCCAAACGCTATTGCTCATCGCGGCATTGGAACCTGCGGAATCCTACCAACTGATTGTGGATTCGGCTGCAATGGTGGATATATATGGCATCTGTAATGATTCTACGGCATACACGTTGAAACTCAAATCATTGGATGAATACTCTTCTCTGTTAGTAAAGATGGCGCATTATGACGCTCGTGCCCGTATGCAGGTGCTCAATGATAAGGATGAGGTGGTGCGCGAACTGCCTGCGTTGGAAGAGGGAACCAAATTTGAATATTTGACTCCGACTACCTATTATTTGCGCCTCTATATGGATTACAATGGAGATAAGAAATGGACTACGGGTGATTGGCTCACTAAGCGCCAACCTGAGCCAGTGTATTATTTCCCTTCCAAACTCAAGCTTCGCGCCAATTGGGATTTTGAGGAGCGCTTTGACCATTTGGCTATTCCGCAAGTGCAGTCTAAGCCAAGGGCATTACAAGGAAAAAGCAAGAAGAAATAATGTCCTCTATCAATCGTACTACATGGATTTTTCTGATACTGGGCTTGTTGGTGCAAGTCTTGACTTTTGTTCTCATGCCCGATAATCCCATCTCGTTGGTGAGTGGTATGTTGGGTATCTGCTCTGTGGTGCTGGGCGCGCAGGGTAATATATTGACCTTTGTTTTTGGCTTTGCGCAAGTCGCTACTTACACCTACCTCTGTTGTGTTGAGCGGTTTTATGCAGAGATAGCCATCAATATCTATTATTTTATCACCATGATTTATGGCGTATATTGTTGGCGTAATCGTTTGTCTAATAATTCGTTGCAAGTGCAGACACGTCGTTTGTCTATCAAACTGCTTGCGTGGGGCATGCTGCTTATTGCGCTCTTTTCTTGGTTGACAGGTTGGTTGTTGGAGCGCTTTACCGATGACCCACAACCCTATATGGATGCTTTTACCACGGTGCCTGCTATTGCGGCTCAATTACTGATGGTCTTGGCGTACCGCGAGCAATGGTATCTATGGTTGGTCGTGGACGTGTTGGCTGTGGTGATGTGGCTTCGTGCAGAAAACTACTGCATGGCGGCGCAATACGTTTTCTGGTGCGTTAATTGCATCTATGGCTATATACAATGGACACGTCAATTGGATAATCCTACCCATTGACGTGTCGCATTGTTTCTTCTGTTGATTGATTACAATCCTAATTTCTTACGAATATTTTTTGGAATAGCATTCTTGTGTACCAATACATCATTGGTCTTGTATTGCATATATGCTTCCGATACGTACCAAATGCCTTTGTACTCGCTCTTTTTCGTACCCCATGAGTTTTTCACCATGTAGTAGCGTTTGCCATTTTGGTCTTTAGCGGTACCAAAGATTTGCATACCATGGTCATCAGTATTCTCCCAACTGTCGTACGCTGCTTGGCGCATCTCTTGGGTGATAACCTTCTCAGGGAGAGGTTTCTTGGTCAGTTCTTCACGTTTATCTGTAGCCGATAGTCCTAACCAACGAGCCGCATCGCTGCCCGTGAGGTCTGCTGCTTTCTCTTCCTCTGGCACTACGCCCAAGCCCTTGCGGGTAAAGCACATCTCGCTCACGTCAGCGCCCCAAGCCAGCGTGTAGCCGTTGGCAAGTGCGTTGTCGATGATGGCCATCATCTCTTCCATTGGCACATTGTACATCTGGTCCATACGCCAGTTGTCAGGTACTTCAAGGGCGAAAGTGGTGTAGTATGGGTGGTGGGTGTAGCTGGTGATGCTCACGTAGTCATCGGCGTTCAATCCCAGTTCCTCTGTAAAGGTTTTTGGCGTATATTCTTTGCCATTGTAGGTAAAGGTCTTTGGGCACTCGCCAAGATAGGTGTCATATACAGCGGTGAGGGCTTTTTTCCATACGGGTGTCAGTTTCTTGAGTCCGCTATTGGTCACAGCTTTCACTACGCCCCCTGCCACAGCGTCCAATTCTGCGTGAACAGGCAATGTGTCAGCAGGTGTGCTACCATATTGAATACCGGGCATAGCATCTTGTGGTACCATACCGTAGTTCTTCAAACAATAAATCACATCGTATGCCGAACCACCAGGGGCAAACTCTGCGGTACCATACATACGCACGGAGTACTCTGCGCGATCGAGCATGGTGTGGTGTACGACAAACATCTCGCTCAGATCATACTCACCCTTGCCCATACGAAGGAGTTCGCTCTCCAAGAAACCAATGGTAGAGTAACTCCAGCATGTGCTACTGCGGTTTTGATCTTTCACAGGAGTGATTGCGATGCTATCTATTGTGGTAAAACGAAATCCCTCTGTGGAATCGTTGGCAGTTGGTGCCACCTCTTGTGCTATACTGCTGAGTGCAAATGCACTGAGCAATACTGATAAAAATACTTTTTTCATATCGAGTAAATTTAGTTGTTCTAGTTATTCTAGTAGTGCTAGTTCTGTTAGTCTGGCTAGTTAATCTGGAAACTCCATCAGGTATGCTTTGATAAACTCATCAATGTCGCCGTCCATCACGGCATTCACATTGCTGGTTTGGTAGTTGGTGCGGTGGTCTTTCACACGGCGGTCATCGAAGACATAACTGCGTATTTGGCTTCCCCATTCAATCTTTTTCTTGCCTGCTTCCACTTTCGCTTGTGCTTGGCGGCGTTTTTCGAGTTCGAGTTCGTAGAGTTGGCTACGCAAGTGGCGGAGAGCGTTCTCGCGGTTCTTGGGCTGGTCGCGGGTCTCGGTGTTCTCTATCACAATCTCATCGGGTTGGTTGGTGAGTGGGTTGATAAACTTATAGTGCAAGCGCACACCCGATTCCACTTTGTTCACATTCTGTCCACCCGCACCCGATGAGCGGAAAGTATCCCATGATATGCCTGCTGGATCTACATGTATGTCAATCGTATCGTCAATGAGTGGCACCACGAATA
>JAXJWX010000018.1:0-4396 GCA_036307765.1 Paludibacteraceae bacterium
ACGACCAGATGTTAGCACTCTGGGGCGAGTTTGACACGAGTCTCATCCATGTGGACGATGTGCGCATGTCGATCAAGAAGATCGCCGGCGTACGCGTACCCGTATTGGAAGAGGTGGTGTACTCAACCAAGGAGTTTAGCATCTTCTCTTCTCCCAAATGGTTTGCAGACGGTTTCAACCAACTCAAAGCCATTGCCGACGTAGGTATTCGTCAGGAGTTTGTGCGCCGCAAGGTGGAACTGCTGGACTATGCTCGTAAGAAAACTACCCAAAAGGTGAACCTCTTCGAGAAAGTGCAAATACCTGGTTTCCAAGATGCTATCCGTAAGATCAAACGCTTTATGGAAGATGAGGAGAACCTGAGCAAGTCATCGCAAAAGATTGTTAAGTCTAAGCGCGAGGCAGAGGCACGTATGGCAGAGGAGTTGGCTAAGAAAGAAGGAAAGGGGGCACAAGTATGATTACGCAAATGAAGAAATACACCTTCTTGGTGTTCCATCGTGAGTACGAGGCCTTCCTCGAGCAACTGCGCGACTTGGGCGTAGTGCATGTGACCGAGAAAGCCGCTGGCATGGCAGATGATGCACACTTGCAAGAACTGCTCGCTAAGGCGGACAACGCTCGCAAGCTCATTGCACAAGGTGCTCCTGATCAATTGCTCAACGAGAAAGCTGCGCTCGAACAACGCATCGCAGCCACCCAAAAAGAGGCCGACAAGATGGCTGTTTGGGGTGACTTCTCTGCTGAGCGTATGGAGCAACTCAAAGCCGCTGGTTATACCCTGCGCTACTTCACTTGCCCTAAGAAACTCTTCCAAGAGGAGTGGGGTATCGTGGTAGCAGAGCAAGGGGCTATGGTGTACTTCGTACAAGTGACTTCGTCTGGCGAAGAGGCGACGAGGTTATTAGGCGATGAGGCAAGTGTTTGCCAAGAGCAATACCTCAATCAGAAGTCTGCTGCTGACCTGCTGAAGGATGTAGAGGGCTTGAATGGTCTTCTCGTAGCGCAAAACGCACGTATCGAGCTCTGGGCAAAGGAGAATATCCCTGCTTTGGCGGAAGAACTCAAGCAACTGCAAGAGCAGATTGACTGGAAGCGTGTTACGCTCAATACCGACTCTGAGGCTGACGGCAGTTTGAAAATCCTTGAGGGTTTCTGCCCAATCGACCAAGTGGCTGCATTGGACGCTGTGTTGGAGAAACAAGAGGTTTATTACCAAGCCGAAGACCCAACAGCAGAGGACAATACGCCTATCAAACTGCGCAATAACAAGTTTACACAACTCTTTGAGAGTCTGACAGGTATGTATGGTTGGCCAAACTATGGTGAGTTTGATCCTACACCAATTTTGGCGCCATTCTTCCTGCTTTTCTTTGCGATGTGTATGGGTGACTGCGGTTATGGTATCTTGCTCATTATCATCGGATTGCTCATCGCTAAGAAGAAGCTCAATATCGAGATGTTTGACGGTCTTGGTCCTATCATCACCGTATTGGGTGTGGGTACTACTTTGGTAGGTTTCTTCCTAGGAACCTTCATGGGTATTGACCTCTACAATGCTGAGTGGATGCCACAGGCATTGAAGTCAGTCATGATCAAAGGCGAGGTGATGGGCTACGATATCCAAATGGTATTGGCACTCTGCATAGGTGTGTTCCATATCTGTTTGGCGATGGTGGTGAAAGCTATCTGCTACACCAAGCAATTTGGCTTCAAGGAGAATATCGCTACTTGGGGTTGGACATTGCTCATCGTAGGCGGATTGTTGGTAGCTATCCTCGGCATGACCGTATTGCCAGCAGCAGTATTCAAATGGGCAATTATCGCTGTGGGTACAGTATCTGCTTTGGCAATCTATATCTTCAACACGCCAGGTCGTAACCCATTGATTAACATCGGTGCTGGTTTGTGGGAAACCTACAATATGGCTACTGGTATATTGGGTGATGTGCTCTCCTATATCCGTCTGTATGCCCTTGGTTTGGCAGGTGGTATGTTGGGTGCAGCGTTCAACAACTTGGGCTTGATGGTGATGGGAGGAAGTACAGAAGGTGCTACATGGCAATGGTTGCCATTCGTGCTGATCCTCGTGTTGGGTCACGTATTGAACTTGGCGATGTCCGCGCTGGGTGCGTTCGTTCACCCATTGCGTCTGAGCTTCGTGGAGTACTTCAAGAATGCTGGTTACGAAGGTAAAGGTACCTTGTATAGACCATTTAAAAAGTAAATAAAATAAATTAACTAATTAAATACAAAACAATTATGAATGAACTTTTAGGTTATCTCGGCTGGGGCTTGATGTTAGGTCTCGCTGGTGTAGGTTCTGCTTACGGTACCACAATCGCAGGTAATGCTGCTGAGGGTGCGTTGAAGAAGAACAAAGAAAAAGGTAGTAGCTACATGATCTTGTCTGCTCTTCCTGCTACTCAAGGTTTGTACGGTTTCGTAGCTTTCTTGATGTGGATGGGCAAAGATTTTGCAGCTGATGGTTTCAAACTCTTTGCAGTAGGTATCGCAGTAGGTTTGGTTTGCTTGCTTTCTGCTATCCGTCAAGGTCAAGTTTGTGCTAACGGTATCGCAGGTATCGCTGCTGGTCACGATGTACAAACCAACACCATGATTTACGCTGCGCTCCCTGAGTTCTACGCTATTTTGGCGCTCGTTGGTGCGTTGATGGTGTAATATCGAGGTATTATCCAGATAAAAATGGAAGGGCTTGGGCTCTTCCATTTTTATTTTGTATATTTTGTTCTGTAGTTTTGCACAATTCAAAAAAAAGCAGTACCTTTGCGCCCGCAAATACTAATACTAACCATAAATCGTACACACACAATGCGACACAAGCAGCGAATAGCTATTTCGCGATTGATTTCGGATCTCATCAAGTCGGATGAAGTGATATGCCGCGAGGAGATTGCGGCATATAACAAGATTATTCGTACCTTTGATATCTCTGCCGATGAATTATTTGAGGCGCAGCAGCTGACTTTGGAAGATGCGATTGCATATCTCAGGCATATGTCTGCTGAAGAGCAGTTGCACCTATATAAGATTATGCAATCGGCGGCATCATCGGGCTACGGTTGTGTGGCCCGCGAGGCGTTGTTGCTATATGCTACTTCTGTTTGTCTGAACGACAAGGAGAATAAGTATGCGCTTTTCACCGCCGAAGCAAAAGGATATCGCACTGATGACAAGTATGTTATCTATTTGGAGAGCGACTATATGCCTCTTATCAATGAGGAGATCTTGGCTAATTATGATATGATAGCTAACCTGCTGCAACTGTGGAACTTTGAGTTTATCTATATCCCCAAGTTGTCGCAGACTTTCCGCGAAATGGACCCGTCGTATCTCTTTGATATATTGCGATATATGAATCCTCGTTTGTCTGCCGAGATGTTGGATAGTTTGTATGCACGGTTGACGCTTTTTACCACAGAGAGTTATACGCGCGATTATGTAGCAACAACGAGCAAAAAGGATTTCTTCTATACGATAGAGCCGTCTTTGCTCATCAATGTGGGTGTGTCGCTCTTGCCTCCTGCTACGCCTTCGCAACGCGAGCGATGCTGTGTGAATATGCTGACTATTCGTTTGGACGACGAACCGAATAGTGTCTTTAATGAGGTGCGTCGGTTTGTAGATTGCTATGAGAATTTGATTACCGAGCCCGAGTATCATCGTCCTAAGAGGGGAAAGAAGTTGTTTCGTTATCACGGCTTCTACAAACAACTGTTTGATTTTCTTGTTCGTCATCACACCAATGGTGAGGACAATCAAATCATCATCGATATTCCTGCACGCCGCATTTGGTTGCGCGGGGTGGAGATGGCCATGAGTGCTACCCAGTTGGCGACCTATGTGTTTATTTTGCATCAGACCTGTTGCACCCATCATGGCGGATTGATCAAAGCAGGTCAGCATCATCCGCTCTCGGAGAAGGATATCCAGCGTCTGGGTCAGGCGTATCGAGCGATAGGTAATTTATTTCGTGATACGCCAATCGCGTGCGAACGCTCGTATATAGATGATGTTCCTAATATTCGCGGGTACATAGCCAGAATACGAACAATGATTGAGAATCAGATAGATACGCAAGATATGGACTATTATTATCCCAAAGATTCTGCAGATAAGAGCATGTATCGAATAGCTATCAATCCGTGTTTTGTGAAGATCCGCCATGCAGGAGGCGAATGTCTGTTCACAGATTTCCCATTGTGGAAACAATTGAAATAGCGTTGTAGTATAGCAATAGTTCGTTAAAAATTTGACTTAAATTAGTTAAAATATGATCGCTAAACGGCTGATTTTAGTCCGAATAGCATGAGTTCTTTGAAATAGTGTTCTTTTAGCCCTTGATTTTTGTGCGGGTTCGGTATTTCCCCGAACG
>JAXJWX010000019.1:0-11644 GCA_036307765.1 Paludibacteraceae bacterium
AGGACGCGAGATCACCATCGCTCCCAACTACGAATCAGCCGAAGGAGCAACTTACTATTGGACAATGAATAATGAGGTCATAGGCACCTCTCCCTCCCTCACTTTTATTAGCGAGGAGATAGGCGAATACTACATTGTTCTCACCATTAGCACAGATAGCGGCACGGATAGTGAAGAGATTCGCGTAGATGTCGTGGAACTGGAGATACCGACCGTCTCTATCGCAGGTATGGAGCAAATGACCATAGCGGTAGGCACGCAGATCCAACTGAATGCCACGGTACGACAAACCTCACTACCCACCACCATCGCATGGCATATCAACGGCGAACAGGTTGGCGAGGAATTATCCTACACCTTTGTAGCCAGTAACACAGGTGCGTACACTATTGTATGTAGTGCGCACAACGAGGACGGCACACATAGCGATAGCGTACAGATTGCGGTGGTGAATAGGGACGAATTGCCTTTCGTATGGGAGTTTGCACAGTATACCTACCACACCGTAGTGGGGCGTAAACTGGCTATCCAACCTTCTGCACAAAGCCATACAGATAACCTTAGCTACACTTGGCAAGTGGACAGTCAAGAGGCAGTAGCAGGCAGTTCATCCTTTGTGTTTACCGCCGACAAAGCAGGCGAATACACGCTGACAGCCACCGCCCAAGCAGAGCAGAATGGACAGCAAACGACCATCGCACACACCTTCACCATCACCGTATATTCAGCAAACCAATTCTACCGCTCTAAAATAGCCGCATCTACAGCAGACTGGAATAAAGTGTTCGAATACACACCTGCTCCAGGTCAGTTTATCAACGAACTGAAAACAGGTGGTTTTGACGATACACACACAACGCCCGAAGCGGCTGTCGCCTATGCCGAAGCACGTATGAAGGAAGTTGATCGCAATGGCAATCCATCCCCTAACTGGGTTTCATTGGGTGGTTTTGGTGGCTATATCGTGGTCGGTTTTGACCATAGTATTGATAATTCAGGCGACTACGATCTGGCTATTCTTGGCAACTCGTTCAGTGGCTCCTCCGAACCAGGTATTGTATGGGTCATGCAAGACGAAAATGGCAATGGACAACCCGATGATACATGGTATGAGTTGGCGGGTTCTGAGACGGGAAAAGCGGAGACAATCCAAAACTATAGCGTGACTTACTATCGCCCTACTGGTCCTAAAATGCCCGTGCAATGGACGGATAATCTCGGCAATAGCGGAGAGATTGACTATTTGGCACAATTCCACAGACAAGATTACTACTATCCACTATGGATTGAAGCGGATAGTTATACCCTTACGGGCACTTGTCTCAAAGCTCGTAACTACGATGCTTCGGGCAATGGTAGCTATTGGGTCAATCCAGAATATGACTGGGGATATGCCGATAATTTCAGTCCCATTGACCGTCTTAGCAACGACGAGAACACCAATGCTGACCCCAATGCCAACCACTTCAAGATCAGTCATGCGATTGACATGGATGGTCAACCTATTCATTTGAAATACATTGACTTTGTCAAGGTGCAAGTGGGTGTCAACACCAAGAGCGGTTGGCTTGGAGAAGTATCCACAGAGGTATTAGGATTCTATGACTACAACATGAAAAAACAATGAAAACTATTCGTATCATCTTATTGTCTTTATGCGTATGCTTGACGGCATGCATGGAGTGGGACTATGGACTTGAGGAAGAGTTTGATACCTCGGGGGAAGGGCTGTTTATCTGCAACGAGGGCAATTTTCAGTATGGCAATGCCACTCTATCCTATTACGACCCTCATTCCAAGACCGTCCAAAATGAAGTATTTTATCGCGCTAATGCCATGAAACTTGGCGATGTCGCACAATCCATGGTCATTCGTGATAGCATAGGTTGGGTAGTCGTTAATAACTCGCATGTCATTTTTGCTATTGACATCCATACCTTCAAGGAAGTAGGACGCATCACCAACCTCACTTCGCCTCGCTATATCCACTTCCTTTCGGACGAAAAAGCCTATGTCACGCAGATTTGGGATAACCGCATCTTCATCGTCAATCCCAAACGCTATGAGATTACAGGCTATATCGACATCCCTAATATGACCATGGAGAGTGGCTCAACCGAGCAGATGGTGCAGTATAGCAAATATGTATATGTCAACTGCTGGTCTTATCAAAATCGCATCATCAAAATCGACACCGAGACAGACCAAGTAGTGGACGAACTGGTGGTGGGTATCCAACCCACATCATTGGTCATGGATTGCCACAACAAACTGTGGACAGTGACCGATGGCGGCTACGAAGGGTCGCCTTACGGACACGAAGCGCCATCGCTATATCGTATTGATGCTGAGACTTTTACCATAGAGAAGCACTTTAAGTTTGATTTTGGCGACTGGCCATCCGAGGTACAACTCAACGGAACCAAAGACAAGATCTACTGGCTCAATGACGATGTTTGGGAGATGGATGTGACAGCTGACCGCGTACCCGTGCGACCATTCTTGCCATACAATGGAACGCTCTATTATGGCTTGACCGTTTGTCCGCGTACTGGCGATGTCTATATCGCTGACGCAATTGACTATGTGCAACAAGGCATGGTCTATCGCTACTCCCCTGACCGCCAACCCATTGATAGTTTTTATGTTGGTATCATACCTGGCGCTTTCTGCTGGAAATAAATAGGATATATTATGAAGAAATGGATTCTGATAGTAGCACTCCTTCCTCTTGTTGCAAGTGCACAAGAGACTGCTACGCAAGATAATATAGCGCGACATATTCAAATCAAAGACGTGAATGTTTATGCCAAGCGCCCAATCAAGGAGATTGGTACCCAACAGACCAAGTTTGACACCGTGGTGCTGAAAGAAAACATCGCACTATCCATGGCGGATGTATTGACCTTCAACTCTTCTATCTTTGTCAAGAATTACGGTCGTGCTACCCTCTCTACGGTGGCTTTTCGTGGAACATCACCATCGCACACACAAGTATCGTGGAACGGCATGAAAATCAATAATCCCATGCTCGGCATGACCGACTTCTCGATGATACCATCCTATTTCGTAGATGATGCCTCGTTGTTGCATGGCACCTCTTCGGTGAACGAGACAGGTGGCGGACTAGGCGGCGCGGTCAAACTGAGTACCAAACCCGCCAACGCAGATGGATTTGGATTACAATACATACAAGGTGCAGGTTCGTTCAAGACTTTTGATGAGTTTCTGCGACTCACCTATGGTAATCAGCATTGGCAAATCTCTACACGTGCGGTCTTTTCTTCGTCCCCCAATGACTACAAATACCGCAACCACGACAAAAAAGAGAATGTCTATGACGAGGATATGAATATCATTGACCAGTACTATCCCATAGAACGCAATCGTAGTGGTGCATTCAAGGACTTCCACCTCTTGCAAGAGATGTATTACAATACGGGTAAAGGCGACCGATTTGGGCTGAATGCGTGGTACCTCTACTCCAACCGTGAATTAGCTATGCTAACTGTTGATTATGGCGATGAAACTGACTTCGAGAATCGCCAACGTGAGCACACATTCCGAGGTGTGTTTTCATGGGATCATATCAAGGAAAACTGGAAATTGGGTGCCAAAGCAGGCTATATATATACCTGGATGGCATACGACTACAAACGCGATGTAGGCAATGGTACTATGGCGCATATGACACGCTCCAGAAGTCGTATCAACACTTTCTACGGTCAAGTAGATGGCGAATACTATATCGGCAAAAAATGGCTCTTTACTGCCAATCTATCGCTGCATCAGCATATTGTAGAAAGCGAAGATAAGAATATTATTCGTCAAGATGGCAACAAAGCCATTGTGGGTTATCGCCAAGGACGACCCGAGTTGTCGGGTTCTATTTCAGCAAAATGGAAACCTATCGATCGTTTAGGACTGTCCGTTGTAATCCGCGAGGAGATGTATGGCAAAGAGTGGACACCAATCATACCTGCATTCTTTATTGACGGCGTACTATCGGAGAAGGGCAATCTAGTAGCCAAGGCCTCTGTATCACGCAATTTCCGTTATCCTACGCTCAACGACCTATACTTCCTTCCTGGCGGCAACCCTGACCTTAAGCACGAGAGTGGTTGGACATACGACGCAGGACTGTCTTTTGCAGTTGGCAAAGAGGGAGTCTATTCGCTAAACGGCTCTGCCACTTGGTTTGACTCCTACATCAAGGATTGGATCATCTGGTTGCCCACTACCAAGGGATTTTTCTCGCCCGAAAACATCAAAGATGTACATGCTTATGGCATCGAACTCAAAGCCAATCTGGATGTGGCATTAGGCAAGACATGGCAGTTAGGACTCAACGGCACTTTCTCATGGACACCTTCCATCAATATGGGTGAACCACGCACACCAGCCGACCAGTCGGTAGGAAAACAGTTGCCTTATGTGCCCGAACTATCCTCATCGGTTACAGGGCGCCTCTCTTGGCGTAGATGGTCTTTCTTGTACAAATGGTGCTATTATTCAGAGCGTTACACCATGTCTTCCAACGATATTTCTTTGACAGGAAAACTGCCTCAATACTTTATGAGCAATATTTCGCTGGAAAAGGTATTCGTATTTGATTGGGCAGACTTATCCGCCAAAGCAGCCATAAACAATCTGTTTAACGAGGAATATCTATCCGTTTTATCCCGTCCTATGCCAGGTATCAACTTTGAAATCTTCCTCGGCATTACGCCCAAATGGAGAAAATAAAAAATACTATATTAATCCTTTAAAACAACAAATAACATGAAGAAATCTATTTTTCTTGCGGCTTTATGCCTAATGAATGTAGTCCTCATGGCGCAGGACTACGAGTTGCGCGTCTTAACCTTTGAAGACGAAGATGCTCAGTTTAGTGAGTACACACTTGATTATGCAGGTGCGACCATCACCACATGGTCAGACCTCATCGATGACCCACAGTATGGTGGTCCATTGACCTATGCGGACTATATGAGTGCCGCATACCATTGGTATGATGAGGGTAATACCGAGTTGGCTCATACCTTCCCAGACAACTATGCCTATTGTTTCTGGGGTGGCGGTCATGCTATCTCTAACTACTGGGGCGAAGGATGGAGCGATGAAGATCGCGACATACATATCGCCAAGTACTACGGCGAAGATTATGTAGCAGAGAATGCAGGTAACGATGCCATGCTGGGCTGGTTTAACCTTCAGATGATGGTGCCTGTTCAAGCACACTCAGGCGAGAATTTTGCTGTGCATTACGGCTACAAGGACTTCTTTACGTATATAGAAAATCTGCCAGAACTACGCTTTGAAGATGGAGAGATGCATGTGATTGACCATATGTATGTCACCAATACCAATTATACACTCAACCAATTGTACAATGGTGTGAAGAGCGAAGCTGGTAATAGCTTTGGCGGTAATTGGGAGGGACTAACCGACGAGGCTTGGCTGAAGATTGTAGCATACGGCTTTGATGATGTAGATGCAGATGCCTATGCCGAACCTATCAGCGAAGTAGAGTTTTATTTGGTACAAGGCAAAAATGTAGTCACAGACTGGCAGAAATGGGATTTATCTGCCTTGGGTGAAGTAGCCAAAGTGCGTTTCAATTTCCTCTATTCCGACGAGATGGGTGGCAAATATGGATTTACTATCCCAGGGTATTTTGCTTACGATGATGTGGCCGTTCGTTTCCCTAAAACCACAGTAGAGCCTATCGTAGTAGAATACACCGAAACGGCGTGTGATTCGTACACATGGAATGGCAATACCTATACGGAAAGTGGCGATTATACAGTCACTTTGCAAACCGAGCAAGGTCGTGATAGCATAGAGAACTTGCACCTGACTATTAACCAATCAGCAACTACAGAGGAAAACATTGTTACATGCGATTCATACGAGTGGAACGGAGTTGTTTATAGCGAAAGTGGCGACTATGTATTCAATACTACCACCATTTCTGGTTGCGATAGTGTAGTAACTCTTCACCTGACTATTCTTCCAGAGGCTTTGGTTGAAAATGAAGAACTCGTTCTTTGTCCTTCAGAACTGCCATACGAGTGGTACGGACAATCACTGACAAAGGCTGGGTCATATACCGCTACCGAACAATATACGGGTATGGAATGCGATAGCGTTATACATGAGTTGACATTGAATGTATATGTACAAACACTGCCTGCTTCGGTAACATTGCCTATCGTTCGCGCAGGAGAAGCTATCAACGTAGAAGTTCCTACTGCGGAAATTAATGCACATATTGCAGCAGATAGTTGGTATGCTCCAAATGCAGTGGTTGCATGGTATATCCAAAGCAACGACACCTGGAGTGAATTAACCGAAGAACCCGTTCAAGCAGGTATATCTAATATTGTACTCAAGTATGCAGTAAATAGCGATTGCGGTAGTATAGAATCAGAGGTGATGAATATCTCTGTCACAACCACAGCTATTGAGAATACCCAAGGCAATGCCACTCAAATCTACAAGATGATTCACAATGGTCAATTGCTGATTATCCGCGACGGCAAGATATACAACACCATGGGACAATCACTCAACCATTTCTAATACCAATCTCCGATTATCCTATTATCATTTCGCTACCCTTGCGCTACCTTTGCGCAAGGGTAGTGTTTTTCTAATCACCTCATCGCCTCTAAAACTCTTTTCACTCAAAATTTGCATTTTCGCAAATTTTGTTGTACCTTCGAACATCTGCCTGTTGGAAAGCATTCTTACCTCGCTATGCTCGAACGAAATCTTCCAACATTCCCTCGTAGCTACGTTCGCACTATGCAGCCCATACTATCGCTACGCTCGCACTTTTTGTAGAAAAATACGGTTGACACCTTATCAAACCCTCCACCAACACCCATCTGTAAGCAAGCTTCCCATGAGCGTTGATGGAACTATGAGATAGAAAAATCTATCTATTTCTACAAAAGTGCTCGCTTCGCTTGCGTATGTGCATTTTTTGTTGTACCTTTGCGCATGTTTATATCCTTCCTCATATTCTGCACCATCGTGCTACTGCTCTGCCCTACTTTGGTATGGCTGATTTGCTGGATCATAGCACGCCTATGCCATCACAACATGCCCTTTGCGCCTTTCGCATATACGGGATTGGCGCTCGTGCTGCTCTTCTGCGGCACCATGCTCTATGGCTATTGGTTCGGGCGAAAGCAGTTGCGTGTGACCGAAACCACCTACACTTCGCCGCAAATCCCTGCTGCTTTTAATAATTACAAGATTGTACATATCAGTGACTTACACCTTTCCTCTTTTGCCAATTCACATGCTTTCTTACAGCGTATAATGGACACCATCAACGTCCAACAAGCTGACCTTATTTGCTTTACAGGTGACTTTGTTGGTTTTGGCGTAGAGGAGGCTATTCCATTTACCCAAACCCTGCGCCAACTGCATGCCAATGATGGCATTATGAGCGTATTGGGCAACCACGATTTTGCACTATACCACCACGGACTTACAAACGCAGAGAAGGAAGAAAAAGTCAATAAACTAACCATCTACCAACGCGATACATTAGGTTGGCAATTGCTTCGTAATCAGTCGTATCTCATTCAGCGCGATAGTGCTTATCTGCAAATAATTGGCGTGGACAACACCTCCTGCCTAGGACAAGGGTTTCAGACCATCTCCCGAGGGGATCTGAACGCTGCGCTACAGTTTAGAGGACGCCCTGCGGGCTACAGTTTAGAGGCGAAAGGCAATGGACTGCAAATATTGCTAACGCACGATCCATCGCATTGGCGAGGAGAGGTCATCCCAAAAACCGATATCCCTTTGACCCTCAGCGGACACACGCACGCAGGACAAGTGCGCCTCTTCGGCTATCCGCTCTCCTCGCTCATGTTCACCGAGTCTGAGGGCTGGTATCACAACGCAGGACAATCCCTCCACATCAATACAGGCCTAGGTTGCACCCTACCTATCCGCATTGGTGTGCCGCCAGAAATAACCGTTATAACGCTACAAAAACCATAATGACCATCCGTCCTACTACATACGCCGACATAGAAGCCCTAATGGATATCTTCGCCTATGCTCGTGCTCAGATGGCTGCTGATGGCAATCCTACTCAATGGGGCGATGGTTATCCCTCTCGTGAGCAATTGGAGCATGATATCCAGCGCGGCGTAAGTTATATCGTTGAGCATAAAGGGCAACCCTGCGCCACCTTTGTTTTTATCATAGACGAAGACCCTACCTATGCGTATATTGAGGACGGAGAATGGCTAGATGACACTCTGCTCTACGGCACGATCCATCGCATTGCCTCTAATGGGCAGCAACGAGGAATCTTTCCTTTCGTATTCAACTGGTGCTCAACTCAATGCCCCAATATCCGCATTGATACCCACCAAGACAATGCACGCATGATACACCTCATCCAGCAAGCCCAATTTACCCGCTGTGGCATCATCTACACCCGCAACAACTCACCTCGAATTGCGTATCAGAGGCTATGAGGCGATACTCACCGAAGCAAATGTATTAGCAACATTTAAAGAAAAGCTTTTAAATGACATAAAGCGATACTATACCAAATGAGCGCTATCAATGTGCGCTCATTTTTTGCATAGTAAAATAGAAACTTTCTAGTTCCGTATTAGCAAAAATAGAATTTATCTCGTAAAATTTGTGTATATTAGATTTTTTTTGTAACTTTGCAGGAATTTTCGCATGCATCTGCGAACAGATAATAATAATGCATTTGGTAGAAATATAATACAAAACAAGATATACAATGATCAATTTTAACATTGAGGTAGCTTCGGAGAAGCATATACCTTATGTAGCAGAGATTCTTCATACCATTGAAGAAGCAGCAAAGGACCGCGGTACAGGTATCGCCAAACGTAATCCAGAGTATGTAGCGCAAAAGATGCGCGAGGGCAAAGCAGTTATCGCTATGGACGGCGATAAATTTGCTGGTTTTAGTTATGTAGAGTGCTGGGACCACGGACACTTCGTGGCTAACTCTGGACTAATCGTAAAGCCTGAATACCGTCATATGGGACTCGCCAAGCAAATCAAAACACGTATTGTAGCACTATCGCAAGAGTTGTTCCCTAACGCCAAGATATTCTCCCTCACCACAGGCGCTGCTGTGATGAAGATGAATACCGAATTGGGTTTCAAGCCAGTGACCTTCCAAGACCTCACTTCTGATCCTAAATTCTGGAAAGGTTGTGAGAGCTGCGTGAACTACGACGTGCTTTGCCGCAATAATTTTGAGCGTTGCCTCTGCACTGGTCTATTATTCGAGCCTCCTCACCGCAAACGTGTGGTAGTGGCTTATAGCGGCGGATTGGATACTTCCTATACTGTCATGTATCTAGCCAAAGAGTTAGGTTACGAAGTGCATGCCGTATGTGCGAATACAGGTGGGTTCAGCGCCGAGCAATTGCGCCAAAACGAGGAGAACGCCTACAAACTAGGCGCTACCAAATACGCGACATTGGATGTACAACAAGAGTACTACGACAAGAGCATCCGTTATATGGTCTATGGCAATGTGCTCCGCAATGGTACTTATCCAATCTCTGTATCTTCCGAACGTATCTTCCAAGCCTTGGCTATCGCCCGCTATGCTCGCGAAGTAGAGGCGGACGCCATTGCACACGGCTCGACAGGCGCTGGCAACGACCAAGTACGCTTTGACATGACCTTCCTCGTGGCGGCTCCTGGTGTAGAGATTATCACCCTCACTCGCGACAAAGCCCTCACCCGTCAAGAGGAGATTGATTACCTCAATGAGCACGGTTTTGCGGCGGACTTTGAAAAACTCAAATATTCCTACAACGTGGGTCTTTGGGGAACTAGTATCTGCGGCGGCGAGATCCTAGACAGCAAACAAGGACTACCTGAAACAGCTTACCTCAAACAAGTCACCAAAGACGGCGAAGAGGATATCGTGCTCGAGTTTAAGAACGGCGAACTCATTGGCGTCAACGGTACTACCTACGAGGATGGCGTGAAAGCTATCCAAGCCGTAGAGGAGATCGCAGCTCCTTATGGTATCGGTCGTGATATGCACGTAGGCGATACTATTATCGGTATCAAAGGTCGTGTTGGCTTTGAGGCTGCAGCGCCTATGTTGATTATCTCTGCGCATAAGTTCCTCGAGAAGTTCACCCTCTCTAAGTGGCAACAATATTGGAAAGACCAAGTGGCTAACTGGTATGGAATGTTCCTCCACGAGAGTCAATACATGGAGCCTGTGATGCGCGACATCGAGGCAATGCTCGAGTCTAGCCAACGCAATGTGAACGGCAAAGTGACTATGCACTTGCGTCCATATATGTTTGAGACCGTAGGAGTTGATTCCAAAGACGATCTCGTGAAAACCAAACTGGGTGAGTACGGCGAGATGCAAAAAGGATGGACATCCGAAGAAGCCAAAGGCTTTATCAAAGTCCTCTCAACCCCTCTCCGTGTATATTACGCTAACCACGACGACGAGACACTATGATTCGAGTAGGTATCATTGGCGCAGCGGGCTATACCGCAGGCGAACTCATCCGCCTCTTAGTCAACCACCCAGAGGTGGAGATCACCTTTGCGCACTCTACCAGCAATGCGGGACAACCTTTCCACGCCGTACATACCGGTTTGATAGGTGACACCGAGCAATGCTTCTCCGATACATACGATCTGCACGCCATCGATGTGCTATTCCTCTGCTCCGGCCACGGCAAAAGTACCGCTTTTTGGGCAGAGAACGAGTGTCCTGACACACTGAAAATCATCGATCTCGCACAAGACTATCGCGACGAGCACGATGGCTATGTATATGGTTTGCCCGAACTCCAACGCGAGAAGATTTGTGCCTGTACTAAGCTCGCCAACCCAGGTTGTTTCGCTACGGCTATCCAATTAGCATTGCTGCCCATGATTGGCAAAACCCAAGAAGCCAGCGTAACGGCTATCACAGGCTCTACAGGTGCTGGACAAAAACCTACCGCCACTACTCACTTCTCATGGCGCAACGATAACATGTCTGTCTATAAGGCCTTTACACACCAACACCTATTGGAGATAGGTCGTAATACGGGCATGAAAGTAGAGTTTATCCCTATGCGTGGCGACTTCTCTCGTGGTATCATTGCTGCAGTAACGATGCCATTTGACGGCACAGCAGAAGAGGCATACGAACTCTATAGTCAATACTACAAAGACGCTGCCTTCACCCATGTCATCAACCGCGAAGTCAACCTCAAGGATGTGGTAAATACCAACAAGTGCGTGCTGCAAACCGAGGTACATGAAGGTCGCCTTTTAGTAACCTCTGTCATCGACAACCTATTGAAAGGCGCTAGCGGTCAAGCCCTGCAAAACATGAACCTAATGTTCGGCTTAGATGAAAAAATGGGTTTGAATCTAAAAGCATTAGCATTTTAATTATGAAATTATTCGACGTATATTCACTTTTTGATGTGACGCCAGTCAAGGCTGAGGGTTGTCGCATTTGGGATGACAAGGGGCAAGAGTACCTTGACCTCTATGGCGGCCATGCTGTCATCAGTATCGGTCACACCCACCCACACTATGTAGAGGTACTAACGGATCAACTTAATAAGATTGGCTTCTACTCTAATTC
>JAXJWX010000020.1:0-2343 GCA_036307765.1 Paludibacteraceae bacterium
CATCTACATCTACGCTTGCATCAAACTTAGTTGTAGTGATCTCTTTCACCAACGCAGCAGCTTCTGCTACGGTGTAGAGCTTACCTGCTTCAATCTTCTCAGCAGCAAGCTTTTGATTCTTTGTCAATTTTGCCATAATAGTGATTGAAGTTTTAATTATTTAACGGTAATACCCATACTACGAGCGGTACCCTTAACCATGCTGATAGCGCTCTCTACGGTGAAACAGTTCAAATCCACCATCTTATCGGTTGCGATTGCCACTACTTGCTCCTCTGTGATGGTAGCCACTTTATTACGATTAGGTTGGTTAGAACCAGACTTAATCTTAGCAGCCTCCTTCAATTGAACAGCAACAGGTGGAGTCTTAACGATAAAATCGAATGATTTGTCAGTGTAAACAGTGATTACTACAGGCAAAATCTTACCTGCCTTCTCCTGCGTTCTGGCATTGAATTGTTTACAAAACTCCATGATGTTAACACCCTTAGAACCCAACGCAGGTCCTACTGGAGGTGATGGGTTAGCTGCGCCACCCTTAATCTGGAGCTTGATAAATCCAGCAATTTCTTTAGCCATAATTTAATTTAGTTTTACTTTGTTAATAGTTTTGTTGTTTATAAACTACCGAGTAGTACAACGGCCCGTAACAAATGCCTCCTACTCCTTCGCTACTTGATCGAAGCCCAACTCTAACGGTGTTTGACGATCAAAAATCGTCACAACAACCTTGAGTTTACGTTTGTCTTGCGACACCTCATTGATAACACCTTCAAATCCATTGAATGCGCCACTAATCACCTTCACATGCTCACCTACGAAGAAAGTTTCATCCATCATTGCCTCAACTGCCGTATCATCTACATTACCCATGATCTTATTAATCTCGGATTGAGATACTGGAGCTGGCTTTGTGGAAGATTTACTCTCACTCAAAAAACCAAGCACATTTGGAATGTTGCGCAATAGTGGATAGCATTCATCGGTCAAATTGCACTCTACGAGCACATAACCAGGCAGCATGTTACGCTCTTTCACAACACGCTTACCCCCACGAAGACTAACCACTTTTTCGGTCGGAATCAAGACTTGAGATACATACTCTTTGAACAATGTAGAAGTTACCAAAGCACCTTCGATATACTCCTTCACCTTGTTCTCCTTGCCACTAATAGCACGAAGTACATACCATTTAAAATTGCCTACAGCCATATCCAAACAATTTTACTTATTAGAACAAGCCATATACAAAAGTCATGATTGACTCGAAACAGAAGTCCATAAGCCATACGATGAGAGCTAGTATTATGGAAGCAATCAATACCAGCACTGCGCTTTTGGACAATTCTTTGCGAGTAGGCCAACTTACTTTATGAACCAACTCATTGTAGGATTCTTTAAGATTCTCAACGAACTTCATATCTTATAGTTTTTTCTAAATATTCCCTATTTGCGCCAAACATCTGGCCTCAGCAGCAGCCGAAGTCAGACGGAAGCTATTTTTTGTAACAGCACGGAAGGCAGGAATCGAACCCACATTGACGGTTTTGGAGACCGCTTTCTTACCATTAGAAGACTTCCGTAAGTGATTGCCAAGGCCGAAACCTCGGCAATCTTTTGTTTTATTGCTGACCAAAGTCAGACTTTGTATTAGTCAAGCAAACCAGTGATTTGACCTGAACCTACGGTACGACCACCTTCGCGGATAGCGAAACGGAGACCCTCAGAGCAAGCTACTGGGTAGATCAACTTAACCTTGATCTCCAAGTTGTCACCTGGCATAACCATCTCTGTACCCTCTGGCAATGTGATCTCACCAGTTACGTCCATTGTACGGATGTAGAATTGTGGACGATAGTGGTTGTGGAATGGAGTGTGACGGCCACCTTCCTCTTTCTTCAAGATATAAACAGAAGCCTTGAACTCCTCGTGAGGTTTAACAACACCTGGGTGGGTGATTACCATACCACGGCGAACCTCGTCTTTGTCAATACCACGGAGCAACAAACCTACATTATCACCAGCCTCACCGCTATCGAGCAACTTACGGAACATCTCAACACCAGTTACAACTGACTTCTTGCCCTCTGCACCGAGACCGATCAATTGAACCTCATCACCAACTTTGATGATACCAGTTTCGATACGACCAGTTGCTACAGTACCACGACCTGTGATAGAGAATACGTCCTCAACAGGCATCAAGAATGGTTTGTCAATAGCACGTGGAGGAAGCTCAATCCATGTATCAACAGCATCCATCAACTCCATAACTTTGTCTTCCCACTCTGGAACTGCGTTCAACGCACCAAGAGCAGAACCGCGAATGATAGGAGTATTGTC
>JAXJWX010000021.1:0-46590 GCA_036307765.1 Paludibacteraceae bacterium
AGGACCTGGGGGAGTTCAGAGGGAGCTGGTCGTGTAGGACTTACCCTAAGACGCTGCAAAGGTACTGCTTTTTTCTGAAACTACCAAATTTTTAGTGCATTTTGCTCGAAAATTTTATCAAAAATAGAATAATTAACGCTTTACCCTTCTCTCCGAACGAAGGGCAAGAAGAATTATTGCACCTACTTACCCAGTTCATCCTCTCCAAAAAAGAACAAAAAGCATTTGTATTGCGCGGCTACGCCGGTACCGGTAAAACCAGCATCATGGCTGCCGTTGTTAGGGCTCTGGGCGAACTGAAACAACCCGTTGTGCTACTTGCTCCCACAGGACGCGCCGCCAAAGTACTGGCGCGCTACGCCAACAAACCTGCCTATACCATTCACAAATACATCTACCGCCAAAACAAATTAGGTTCCGACTCTTTCTCCCTCTCCGACAATCTGCACAAGCACACACTCTTTATCGTGGACGAGGCATCCATGATTTCTGGGCAACGTGATAATTCCACATTTGGTTCAGGTATGCTGTTAGATGATCTCATTCGTTTCGTATATTCAAGTGAGGGATGCAGTATTTTGTTTTTGGGTGATGATGCCCAGTTACCACCTGTTGGCAGCACACTTTCTCCCGCTTTAGATAACGATTTTTTGGCTGGTTATGGATTGTCTATCAGTTCTTTCACGCTGACCACAGTAGCACGACAAGCACTGGATAGTGGCATTTTAAGCAATGCCACTGCTGTCCGACAGCAAATCACAGACTCATCTCCTTTCTCCTACCATACCACACCAGACTTTCAACTAGTTGAAGGACAACAATTTATAGAGTTATTAGAGCAATCCTATAATGAGGTTGGTGCAGAAGACACCATTCTACTTACACGTACCAACCGACGTACCAACCTATATAATCAAGGCATACGTACACGTATCTTGTGGAAAGAAGATCTGATTGCTTCTGGCGATAGAGTGATGATTAGCAAAAACAACTACTATTGGACAAAAGAGTACGAAAACCTGCCCTTCTTAGCCAACGGTGACATGTTGGAGATTGTACGCCTACGTAATCAACGCGAGATGTATGGTTTTCAGTTCATAGATGCCTCATTGCGTGCTATAGATTACGATTGGGAGATTGATGTCATACTTTGGCTAGATACACTAACCACCGATTCGCCAGAGGTCAACATACAACTACAACGACAGTTATTTGAACGTATCAGTGAGGATTATCCAGAACTACAACGTAACCGCAAAAAACTGATTGAGCAAATATACGAATCCCCCTATTACAATGCATTACAAGTGCGTTTTGCCTATGCGGTCACATGCCATAAAGCACAAGGTGGACAATGGAAAAACGTCTTTATTGATACAGGAAATATCCAACCTGAACAACAAGACATCAGCTACTACAGATGGCTCTATACCGCCATCACACGGGCCACAAATCAAATATATTTACTAAAAATTGACTAAACATTTGTTTATTTCAAAAAAAAATAGTACCTTTGCAGTCTATTATGTACACATCGTATTTTACTAATGTAAAATTATGAAAAATTCATTCAAAACCATCTTAGTTTGCGTATTGATATGTGGCATTGCATATTTGGTAGGTTGCACCGTCAAAGATGTTGATTTCAACAACATTGATATGACCACATCTGTCAGTACATCCCTATCTTTGCCTATCGGTGCTATGTCTGTTAAGTTTGGTGATTTCATTGGTGCCAGCAGTTTGCAGAATATTAGAACCGAGATAGTAGATGGAAAAGAGCGTTATTTCTTTACTGACACACTCCAGGTCGCTCGTTCCTATCACCCTATTGATTTGTCGGATTACGTATCTACCACCAGTTCCCAATGGGATATGCACAACTACATCAATCAACTAGCAGATCAATTGGAGGATAAATTGCAAGGAATTATTCCTGGAGTTGATTTTGATTTAGAAAAATGGTTCGAGCAATATGGTTCAGTCACTATCCCTGAAGGATGTACATTTGATTTAGAGTTTCCTATTGAATTGGATTTGACCAAACTAAATCTAGATTATAATTACCAGCGAGTTGATAGTATCATCGTTGACTCGGCTCTTTTTACATCGCAATTCATTTTAGGAAATATTGATTTCGATTGGTCAAGCATTCAGGACATCCAACTCATACTGAATGACAAATTCCGTTACACAAAAGGCGATACCATAAACCTACTCCAAACGGGCAAAGACTTTGGACACGCCATGCCTATTGCGCTCAGTAGTTTTCATTTGGTTCTAATGAAAGATGCGCAAGCAGAATCTAGCGCCACAAACATCATTGATTCGCTCAATTTGAACATTCGCTTTCAAATTCACAACACCAAACCAATTACTATCCACCTCGATTCGTACATTGGTTATGATTTTGAGCTTGCCTTCATTGACTATAGCGCCATGTATGGTTATTTTGCAGCATCCGATTTGATGCACGATGAGATGTTTGAACGTTCTATCAATGATTTATGGAGTGGATGGCAGGTGTTTGACAATTGGATTTTACCTGCCAACGAACCGTCAGTAACCTTTATCGTGGATCATACGTTGGCTGTACCCATGCTCGTTGACCTAAAACACCTATACACCTTATCTATGGACGGGGAACGCCGTGATGCCACATTCGATGAAAACAAAACGATTACTACCAAAAGTATTCCAATGCCCGCACAAATAGCAGTGACTGACCCTCTGGAAAAACACGCATATAATACTATTACACTAGATTATACACCAGAAAATGGTAATATTGACACACTATTGTCCATACATCCACATAGCGTATCGTATGCATTTGATGTATCGACAGACACGACAACTGATATGAAGCAATTTCGTATCACGGATAACACCGACATCAACTTGGCTGCTATCCTAGATATACCATTTTCTTTCAACGATAGTGTGCACATTGTGTATAGTGACACCATTCACGATGTGAATCTCACACAACTACAATTAGACTCATTGATCAAAGAGACGAAAGCAATCAAAGAGATAAAAGAAGCTGAGTTACAATTATATATTGCAATAGATAATAGCATTCCATTTGCTATCAATGCAGCATTCACACTCTACGATGCTAATAATCAAATAGTACAATTAAGTGCAATGGATAGCACTACATTCGAAATTCACATAGACAATCCAGATGTTATAACCAACGGTATAGCTACCACTCCTAGCACCAACAAGATACCTACTATCACTATTAGAAAAGACGATTTTGATGCGCTAGCATCCATCAAGTACATTGTATTCGACGCAACATTAGGTGATAATCACGAAGCTGTCACGTTAAGCACAGATGCAGCCATCCGCTTCCAATTGGGTATAACTGCGGATATGGATGCCATTATTGACTTAGAAGAAATATTTTAATACACCATAACAAACATTGTAATTCCATTTCTCATAGTATGAAACAAAATCTACGAGTAATTCTTTTTTCTTTAGCATTTGTAGCAATACATGCTACCGCTTATGCACAACAGGTTAATACCTTGTATTTCTTAGAAAATGCTCCGATGCGACACATCATCAACCCTGCATTTCAACCTGTGAGTAATTTTTACATGACATTTCCTGCTATTGGTTATACCAGTCTATGGGTAGGCAATAATGCAGTCAGTCTCAGTGATTTTGCGTTTAACCACAACGGTCAAACAGTCACTGCGCTTCACCCCGATGTAAAAGGGCAGTTGTGGAATAAATTACCCAACACTATCCACATCAATGCAGATATGCACATCAACCTATTCAGTTTTGGATGGCGCATTCGAGAGAGAGGATATGCACACTTCAATATATCTGAACGTGTGGAGGGTGGTATAAGATTACCAAAAAATGTGTTTGGTCCCATGCTGCAAGATCAGACATTAGATGATTTTGATTTAGGTTCACTCAGTGCTTCTGCCTCTGTCTATACCGATATTGCTCTTGGATACTCACATTACATCAATGATCAATGGACTGTAGGTGGTAAATTAAAGGTGTTGCTTGGTCACACCTATATGAATGGTACTTTTAAGCACCTCGATTTCACCTCCTCACAAGATATGGCTACGTTGGTGGGAACAGGAAAGCTCCAACAAGCTGGTATCCTAAAAGAGATTATCGAAGGCAAAGAACTGCAATTTGGTAGTATAAAGAATGTCTGGAGTTACCTAATCCCCACTGGTTATGGTGGAGCGATTGATTTGGGAGTCACCTACAAACCTATCAAAAACTTGCAAATCACTGCCGCTGTAACCGATTTAGGTATGATCCATTGGCAAGGAGGTAGTGTAGGCTCATTAACTATAGACACTACGTTCACAGGAGTTGGCGACTTTGTGTATGAAGATTATGTACATAATGGTGAATTCCAATCGGATAGTCTATCTGCACATATCACACAAAACCTTGAACAGTATTACAATGCTCTGCACGTAACCGATGTAACAGAGCAAGCTTTCAACACAATGCTCAACGTCAATTTAAACGTAGGTATTGATGCCAACTTCTGGGAGAATCGTGTGGGTATTGGTGTATATTCGCGCACGCGTTTCTATAATAACTATATCAGCGAAGAAGTTACATTAGGTGCAGCTTTTCGCCCTTGCAATTGGTTTAACATCGCAGCCTCCTACTCTTTCTTGAATGGTAAATGGAGCAATTTGGGTGCAGCTATCGGATTAGCCCCATATGATGGATTCATGTTAACCATAGCAGCAGACTATGTACCACTGACTTATACCAACTATCCTATTTCTGAGGGTAAGGTAGCACCACTCCCATACAAGACGAGCGGACTAAATGTGGCAGTTGGCATCGCTATCGTAGCAGGCACCAACGCCAAGAAAAAAACAATTGATAAAGACAAAGACGGCGTATTAGATTACCTAGACATGTGTCTGAACACCCCATCAGACATACGTGTAGATGCTATGGGTTGCCCTCTAGATACCGATGGTGATGGAGTAGCAGACTACATGGATGAATGTCCAAATACACCATCGCAAGCCTATGGACTCATAGACTCGGTAGGATGTCCTATTGACAGCGATATGGATGGCGTAGCCGACTACCTGGATCAATGTCCTAACACGGCACCCGAGGCACGCAACTATGTCAACAAGAGCGGATGTATTCTGGATACCGATGGCGATGGCGTTGCCGATTACATGGACCAATGTCCTGGTACACCAGCAGCCGCATATGCCTACATAGATGAGTACGGCTGTCCATTAGATACCGATAACGATGAGGTACCAGACTATATGGATCAATGTCCTGAAACTCCTGAAGAGGCGAAAGGAAAAGTAGATCAATACGGATGTCCTATAGATTCTGATAGAGACGGTGTGGTAGATTATCTGGATGAATGTCCTAACACACCTGCGGTAGCAAGAAACCACGTCAACGAAACAGGATGTAACTTAGATACCGACGGAGATGGCGTTTATGATTACGAGGATTTGTGCCCAACCATAGCTGGCGAAGTGGGTACATCGGGTTGTCCTGAGATTAAACGTGAAATTCGTACCATACTCACTAAAGCCATGAAGGGTATTCAATTCGAAAATGGCAAAGCGACTATCAAGAAGAATTCGTATAGCATTCTTGACCAAGTAGCTAAAATTTTCATTGATAATCCTACATACATGGTGGAAGTACAAGGTCATACAGACAATGTAGGTAACTATCAATACAACGTAGAACTATCTGAAAAACGTGCTCAATCAGTACGCGATTATCTAATCAAACATGGTGTTCCTGCTGAAAGACTCACAGCTCATGGCTATGGTCCTGATCGTCCATTGGCTGATAACACCACCAAGGCTGGTCGTTCGTTGAACCGAAGAGTAGAATTCAATATCACCTTCGAAGAAACGACATATGTCAATCACTAATGCAAATAAATTATTCATTAAACTAAATTACTAAAATAATCTTATGGGAAGAGCTTTTGAATATCGCAAAGCGACCAAATTGAAACGTTGGGGCCATATGGCTCGAGTATTTACTAAATTAGGCAAAGAAATCACCATGGCTGCCCGCGATGGTGGTCCAGATCCTGATAGCAACCCTCGTCTTCGTACATTGATGCAACAATGTAAGAAGGAGAATATGCCAAAAGACAATATTGAGCGCGCTATCAAGAAAGCAACCGATAAATCCTCTGAAGGTTACAAGGAGATCTGCTACGAAGGATATGGTCCTCACGGTGTGGCAATCTTTGTGGAGACAGCTACTGATAATAATATGCGTACTGTGGCTAATATCCGCAGCTACTTTACCAAACATGGTGGTAGTCTCGGCACACAAGGCTGCTTGCAATTCCTTTTTGACCGCAAGGCTTGCTTCACCGTTTCTGCAAAAGAGGGTATCGACTTGGACGAACTGGAGTTGGAGTTGATTGACTTTGGTGTGGAAGAACTCGGTCACGATGAGGAAGAAGGCACTATCGTCATCTACGGCGACTTCAACCAATACTCACAAATGCAAAAATACCTTGAGGACAATGGTTTTGAGATTCAGTCTTGCGAGTTTGTGCGTATTCCTAATGACACCAAGACACTGAGCGATGAGGAGATGGAGAGCGTACAAAAACTCATCGATCGTATCGAAGAGGACGAGGATGTTCAGAACGTATTTACCAATATAGGTTAAAGGTTAGAGGTTAAAGGTTAGAGGCTGGTATATGAGTGAAGCTATTAATCAACTGGACATTGCAGGTGTAGAGCGCATCAGGGAACATTTCTCCCTGACGCCTCTGCAAGTGCAACAATTTGCAGCACTGGGTGCATTGTACCGAGAATGGAATGCGAAAATCAATGTCATTTCGCGCAAAGATATTGATAATCTATACCCCCACCATATCCTCCACTCGTTGGCAATTGCCAAAGTGCTGAATTTCCAACCAGGAACTACCCTACTTGATGTCGGCACAGGAGGCGGATTCCCAGGTATTCCGTTGGCAATATTGTTTCCACAATGCCAATTCACTTTGATTGATAGCATCGGTAAGAAAATCAAAGTAGCCAGCGAGATTGCCAAAGCCATTGGGCTAAGCAATGTCACCTGTATCCAAGAGCGTGCCGAGATGGAGCGTGGCAAGTTCGACTTCATTATCAGCCGTGCCGTGATGCCATTGGGCGATCTGGTCAAACTCATCCGCAAGAATGTGAGCAATAACCACCAAAACGCTATGCCTAACGGACTGATGGTGCTCAAAGGTGGAAACTTAGACGGCGAGACACAGCCATACCGCAAGTATGTGGAAATCACCGATATATCCCAAATCTTCGCAGGCGATTGGTACAAAGAGAAATCCGTAGTGTATCTACCGCTTTAGTATTTAGTGGACGCCGCGCTACTATTTAGTGTTTAGAGGATACGAGTAATGAATTTAAAAACATTTTATTTCAATCCCTATCGCGAGTGCACCTATGTACTCTCTAATGAAGCGGGTCAAGCCATCATCATTGATGCGGGTATGTATGAGGAGCGCGAGCAGCAGCGTTTTGCCGAGTATCTCACAAAGCAAAACCTACACCCCGTTGCCCTGCTCATCACGCATGCGCACCCCGACCATGTGTGCGGCATAGACTTTTTGCAACAGACCTACAACCTCACTCCTATCATTCAACCCCAAGAGGGCGTCTTGCCTCTGCCCTCCACCAACTGGCATATTGAGGTCATCACTACCCCCGGACACAAGGAGGATTGCGTATGCTACTATCTGCCTGCTGAAAAACTGCTTTTCACGGGCGACACGCTTTTTCAAGAGTCTATTGGCAGAACCGACCTACCAGGCGGCGATATGGCAACGCTGATTCGTTCGTTGAAGAAGTTAGTCCTCTTGCCCGAAGACACGCAGGTGTATCCTGGACATGGCTACCCTACTACGATTGCCCACGAGAAGATGTATAATCCGTATCTGTAATTTCGGGTATTGGGTATTGGATATTGGGTATCGGATAAAAGAGAAAGAGAGTGATTGTTGTCACTCTCTTTCTTTTTATCTACTGCTATCTTCAGCGCAGCGATCTACCATCTACAGGCGCCCTGCGCCGATCTTCGAGCCACAAAGTGGCGATTTATTTCTTGAAGTAGCGGTTGTACAAGCCCTCAAATCCTTTTCCGTGACGAGCTTCGTCTTTCGCCATTTCGTGTACGGTATCGTGGATAGCGTCCCAGTCCATAGCTTTTGCGCGTTTAGCGATGCGCAACTTATCGTCGCAAGCACCTGCCTCAGCCATCATGCGTTTTTCGAGGTTCTCTTTGGTGCTCCAAACTACCTCGCCGAGCAACTCTGCAAACTTAGAGCAGTGCTCTGCCTCTTCCCAAGCGTAGCGCTTGAATGCCTCTGCGATTTCTGGATAGCCTTCGCGGTCTGCTTGGCGCGACATTGCCAAATACATACCAACCTCGGTAGCCTCACCCATGAAGTGTGCATTGAGATCTTTAATCATTTCTTCGTCAGTATCTTTAGCTACACCGATGATGTGCTCGCAAGCGAATGCAATACCAGCAGACTCATCTACCTCTTTCCATGTTACGATTTGTTTACATTGTGGACAACGCTCTGGTGCAGGTGCGCCCTCGTGTACATAACCACATATTGGGCAAATAAATTTCTTTGTCATAATTCGTTTTTGTTTTTTATGGTTAAAAAATAGTTTATTCTGTCATCAATACACGTACAAAAATCATGCCAATAATATGCGATAGATTAAAAAAAATGCTTTTTATTAAGATTGTTTTATGAGCAATGGGATTTTTTGGATGCAAATTCGTCAGTTACAACTGACGAATCAAGCAATAACCAAGCATAGGTATTGTTTTGTGCAAATCTGCCAACAGGGATTATGTCCAGTTTGTTATCAAGGATTATAGCAAACCGATGGGTGTAGCTACCTATACTACAGCAGCAGATATGCCTGACAACTTGCGCAATGCATTGCCTGATATAGAGCAACTCCGCAACCTCTTGTCTGAGAAGGAATACTAACCTACTCGACTTTCATCCCCTTACCGCCATTTATGTTTTCGGACATGAATGGCGATTTTTTTGTGTATGTACTTGCAAGAATGAAAAAAATGTAGTAACTTTGCACCGTGAACCTGCGCTGGGGATGTCTGCACATCAGCGGCGAAGGGTAGCAGACATAATAAAAAGGCGTTTATTGGCGCTTGTTTTGGAACTACTGAATCCTGCAAAATTCATACACCCGAAACAAGAGAGCGGTAAATGCCCCTTGGTGTGTTTAGTTCGTTGTGTCCCACAACGATGAACATATCGGCGTGGGCATTCATTGTTTATTCTTGTGTATAGGGTCTTGCAGGAACCTAGTAGTTAGGAATAAGCAAAGGTAAGGTTCCACGCTTTTTCTATAATTATACCAACGGGGCGTTTGGAGCCAACTTCCCACAAACAACAAAAACATGAAAAAAATAGTTCTATTTTCAATGCTCATGACGATGTGGGTCCTTTCGTCATGTTCGTCGGCTTCATTTTTAGAGGTTTCTGGAGTTGGATACCAGACTCTACAAATGCAAGAAAGTAACAAAGATTTCTCCGACCAAGCAATCAAAAAAGCACAAATTCTGGTGTATTGTTTGGTAGATAGAAATGGAGAAGTAGAAGTAATGGTCGAGAATAATAGCGATCAAATGATGACTATTGACAGAACAAAGTCTTTCTTCCAAAATCAAAATGATGTTGCCCAAATGTATTATGACCCTACGGTACAAACTAATACAACATCTGTTACTCATGGAAGTACAACGGGCGTAGGAGTTAACTTAGGAAGCGTAGCTCGCGCTGTGGGTGTTGGAGGTATTTTAGGAACAGCATTGTCTGGTGTAAATGTTGGAGGTAGCAATTCTACAAGCACAACAAATGTAAATACAACTTATACAATAGATCAACCAAAAGTTTCAATACCACCACATGGCAGAATCTCTATGGGAAGAACATTCCAAATGCAAGGAGTTGGTAGAAGTTTTTTACATTCAGCCGTTACAGAAAGTCAGTTAGATGTGAATAATTCTTTCTCAAATTCTAACACTTACGCTGCTAGCAATATAGTTATTTCTTACTCTCTTGATAATGAAGCTACTTATCAATTTATTGAAACTCATTTGTTTGCTAATTCTTTATTAGTTGGTAAAGTACGAGAAAAAGGCAAAGTAAATGATGCATTACGAACCATCTATATGAACAAACCTGATGCACTATCACAACCTTGGTTCCTGCTTTATTTCGCATCTAAATCAACAGCAGAAAATGATAGTAAACTTCAACCATATTCATTTGTAAATTATCAATAATATTATGAAAACAAAACTAACACTCCTATTTGTAGGTATTCTTTTCGCATTATCATCTTGCAATGTGACACAAAAAATCACTGTTGTTGGTCGTCCTGGAACTACTATCTATGACACTAATGATAGAATGTTAGGAACAATTGAAAACACAGGCAAGACTACGCTTGAAATTAGTAGAAATGATGGATATTATGCATTTTTGCAAGCACAAGCACCTGGTTCGAATATTTTAGTTCCTTTTGCTTTGGATTATCAAGATTGTCGTCGTCAATTAGGGCAAAATATAGGAACTTACACAGGATTTACGCTGGCTATAATAGGTTCTGTATGTGGTATAACCGCTGCAGTAGCTAGCGCTCTTGAAGCGGATGATATTTCACGAGGATTTGCATTTGTCACTTTAGGAACGGTTGGTGCAGGTGTAGGATTAATGTTACCTTGTTTGTTAAGAAGTGTCCCCGATCCTGATTTCAATTACACAGACATTCAAAAAACAAATGAAGATTTAATCAAATAAAATTTATTAACAACTTTTAAAACAACAAAATTATGAAAAAAATGAATTATTATTTGGCTATGTTGTTGATGATAACATTGCCTGTATTATTTACATCCTGCGAGAAAAAAGTTTCTGATGATGCTCCTTTTGAAGAACTTATTGTCGGCGAGTGGGATATGACACGACTTGAGTGGGATGTGGAATACGAAGGTGAAGAAGAGATTGGTTCCGAATACTTCGATGAAGAGGATTGGATTTGGGAATTTGATGGTAATGAAATCAATATGTATATGGAGGGAGATTATGACAACTCATATCGATATGAAATTGAAAATAATAAGTTATATACAGAATACGCGACCTACTACGAGGCTCAATATTTCAAAATAACTACACTCAATAAAAACAAATTGGTACTTGAAGTATCCTATCGCTATGAGGGCGTAACTGCTAAATATACATTTGTTTTCAAGCGTATATAATAACTCTTTCACTAATAAATTTCACCCTGCAAGTCATTTGATTTGCGGGGTGAGTTTTTATATTGTTATTCTTCTTGCTCGTATTCAAGCACTCCTTCGCAAGTAGACTTTCATCCCACCGCCACCCGTGAACATCAGAGTGGTAACCGAGTGGTTTCGAAAGATTCTGCATGCCTATCCCCCTCCCATAAAAAAGATATACATAGGATACGGATAAGATGTAGATAGGCTTTTTTGTTCTATGCTCGTGTTTCATCCTCAGAGTGGGAACTCTTCGGACACATCGCTCGGAGTGCGTTCCGTCGCACTCCTTCAGGTCGCGAAATGGTCGCGTAGGAAGTGAGTGATTTGAGGCTTGATTACACACGAATTGTCGGCATACACAACATTTTTGCAAAAAAACATTTGCTCAATTCAAAGATTTTCAGTACCTTTGTACGCTTTTTACGAAATACATTATCATTAACCAAATAAATATGAAGCACATCTTTTTTATTCTGCTTGCCACTATCGGACTCATCTCCTGTGGCAACAATGCGCAAAACGCTCAGAATGAAGCGAATGCGAACACACAAAACCCAATCATGCCTATCGTATTTGTAGGCGAAAACACCGAAGTTATCCTCACCGATTACTTGCCAGCACTCACCGAAGAGGACGAAGTGGTATTCTCCACCGAGCCATCGTACCAAGTGAGCAATGTGACGGCTCAGGGTTTCACCCTCAATGGCGACCACACCCTCTCTGTTCTCAGCGTGGATGTACCAGCCAAAGGATTGCACTACGATATTCCTATCGTACCACAATCGCAATACGAGGTAGGTCTGGCTACCAAATCATTCTCTGACTCTACTATCACCATCAGCGTACTCAACGAGTATGAGCACCTGCAGTTCCGCATCTTCTGGCAAGATACACGCGCGAAAGAATATATAGAGTACGAGCAATACGGAACAGAAGCTACCATCACTATCGAGCCTGCATGGCGCGAGAGCAAAGGTCGTAGTTTCGTCCGCGTATATGCCTACGCCGACGGAAAACACCTCAACGACTTGCTTATCCCAATGCAAGACGGTAAAGTGGTGAACGATGTGGCAGAGCTCACCCGCTTTGACGACCACGCACAAGTACTTTACTCGCTGATGATTGACCGTTTCCACAACGGCAACAAGAATAACGACTGGAAAATGAACAGCCCAGAAGTATTGGACATTGTGGACTATCAAGGTGGCGACATCAAGGGTATTCAGAAGAAAATCGAAGAGGGATTCTTCGAGGAGTTGGGTATCACCACCATTTGGATCTCTCCTATCACCCAAAACCCTTGGGACGCATGGGGTATGTATCCATTCGCTAACGGCAACAAATACGACAGCACCAAGACCTATACCAAGTTCTCTGGTTACCATGGTTATTGGCCAATCTTTGCCACCACAGTAGAAAAGCGTTTCACCACCGAGCAAGAGTTGCACGACATGTTGGCAACCGCACACAAGCATGGCATGAATGTCATTCTCGACTATGTGGCTAACCACATGCACATCAACTCTCCTACCCTACAAGCACACCCAGACTGGCACACCGATAGCATTTTGCCAGACGGAAGACGTAACTTCGAATTGTGGGACGAAGCACGCCTCACCACATGGTTTGACGTACATATCCCTACCCTCGACTTGGAGCGTCCAGAAGTTTGCTCGCCAATGACCGACTCTGCATTGGTATGGCTGGATAAATTCGCTTTCGATGGTTTCCGCCACGATGCTTGCAAGCATATCCCACTGAACTACTGGCGTGAGCTGGGCAAGAAAATGAAACAACGCTACCCAGATCGCCACATTTGGATGATTGGCGAGACATACGGCGACCCAGCACTGATTGGTTCGTATGTGAAGACAGGTATGCTGAACGCACAGTTTGACTTCAATATCTATCACACCGCTATCGACGTATTGGGCAAACCAGAGCAATCGCTCACCAAGATGAATAACACCATTCTGGAGTCGTTGGGCGCATATGGCGCACACCACACGATGGGTAACATCTCTGGCAACCACGACAAATGCCGCTTCATCTCATTGGCAGGCGGTGCCGTTCGTTGGGACGAGAACGACAAAGCAGCTGGTTGGGAGCGCGAGATTGGCGTAACAGCTGATGGCAACAAGGAGCTGGAAGCACATGCCTACCGTATGGCTATGCTATTGGAGATGATTAACTTCACTATCCCAGGTGTACCTTGTGTATATCAAGGCGATGAGTATGGCGAGGCAGGTGCTAACGACCCAGACAACCGCCATATGATGAAGTTCGACGGTTTGAACGCAGAGCAAGCAGCTTTCCGCGTTAAAGTACAAGAGTTGGCTCAACTCCGCCGCAACAATATGGCATTGCTCTATGGCGAGTATATCCCAGTAAAAGCAACCGACACCCTACTCCACTTCCAACGCACATACATGGGCAATGTTGTAGATGTAGTCATTGATCTCAATGGCGAGAGCAGCATCACAGTGAACGGCGACAAGGTATGGATGTTGTAAATCAACTAGTAGCACTAGTTCTACTAGCCTAACTAGCAAATCACTAACCAAAATTATAATCAAAACAATGAAGAAACTATTTTTCGCAGCGTTAGGATTGCTCTGCTTGGCATCCTGCGCAAAGCAGCCTTGCTGCCAACTGGAGCATCCATGCTATGCATACGATGCTACGATCTACGAGCTCAACACTCGCCAATTGACTGAAGAAGGTACTTTCAAAGCAGCTGAAGCCGTATTGCCAGCATTGAAAGAGATTGGCGTGGACATTATTTGGATTATGCCTATCCAAAAGATTGGCGTATTGGAGCGCAAAGGTAGCCTCGGTAGCTACTACGCTATCACCGACTACTGCACACTCAACCCTGAGTTTGGTACACGCGCTGACTTCGAGCACTTCCTCGCAGAGGCACACAAGTTGGGCTTGAAGGTTATCCTTGACTGGGTAGCTAACCACACCGCTCCAGATAGCGAGTGGACCAAGAACGACGGCTGGCACTACCGCGACAGTCTGGGCAACCTGATGGTACAATACGACTGGACCGACATCTCTAAACTCAACTACGACAACCAAGACATGCGCGCTGCTATGAAAGAGGCTATGCACTGGTGGATGGATACTATCGGTATCGATGGTTTCCGTTGCGACGTAGCTGGCGAGGTACCAACTGACTTCTGGAACGACGTGATGGCTGAGCTTCGCGTGAAACACCCTAACATGTTCACTTTGGCAGAGGACGAGGCAGAGGCACAAGACCTCACCGAGACTGCTTTCGATATGTACTATGGCTGGGAGCTCCACCACCTCATGAACGGCGCAGCTCAAGGCACCAAGACCGTAGAGGACCTCTGGGGCTATTTTGCTAAAGCAGACACTACCATCCGCAAAGAGGCTATCCGCATGAACTTCACCTCTAACCACGATGAGAACTCATGGAGCGGTACCGAGTTCGAGCGCATGGGCGATGCTGCTAATCTCTTCGCTGCGTTCACCTATGTAGTGCCAGGTATGCCTATGATCTACACCGGTCAACCAAGTGGTAACCACCATCGTTTGGCATTCTTCGAGAAGGACCTCATTGACCGTGTTGAGAACGCACCACAACACGAGATGTACAAGAAACTCAATGCATTGCGTGCAGAGAACTTCGCTTTGTGGAGCAACGAGATTGGCGCTCCTATGGTTCGCCTCGCTGCTGACAACGACAAGATCTTCGCTTGCGTTCGCCACGCTGTATGCCCAAAGAGCGGCAAAGAGAACACTGTGATTGCAGTGATGAACATGTCGGCTGAAGAGCAAGTAGTGAATCTCACCGTTGACCAATACGCTGGCGAGTACAACTGCCTCTGCGGTAAGACAATGGCTATTGAGGCTCAACAAACCCTCACACTCCAACCTTGGCAACACATTATTCTGACCAAGTAAATTGAGCAATAGAAATTTATATTTCTGATTATCAAAGAAAAAAGCAATGCCGACGGCATTGCTTTTTTGTTGTATAATATCGTTAGTTTTAGTGAGTCAAGGTCCATGATTTCCAATCCTCTATTAAGTTAGCCGAAGGAATCACAGAAGGCGTTTGAGATTTGCCATTGAGAATCAAACTTTGTTGACGAACATTGGTAATAATGTCGTCTCCTAATTCTTGCAACGTGACATTACCTTTTGTTTCTTGCAATTTCTTTAGCAAGTAATATGTAAACAATCCATGCTTCTCTTTATTGTTTTGATAAGCTGTCTCATCGGATTGTGCAGCAGCGAAAACAACCATGTTGCCCACTGGTACATTCTTCTTCACTTTGATTGCCACAGCACGGGCAGCCGCCATCATATCGCCTTCACGCTTCGCACCACTGAAGCAAGCATCCAAAAATACGGTAATACCTGCACTAGGGGCATTTCCTAATGTACGATACAAATCATCCAACAGATAACCCGTAGTAACATCCGAACCAAATCCATCTGTAGGTAAGAGGTATGCCGATTTATTTGCCTCATCGGGTACTCCGTGACCTGCATAATAGAAGATAGCCTTAGCACCTCCCTCAAAAGTGTGCAACACATCGTTCAGCCATTTAACTTCACGTTTGACATTATTCAATGTCGCATCAGCCACATAATGAATATTATCTTCAGGGATACCTAATGTCTTATGGCAATACTGGCGAAAGACCTTACCATCGTTTAGCGCAAATGGAACAGCAGCTTCGTTTTGATAATTCTCGTTGGCGATGATTACCACAAACGTCTTGTTGTTGCGTATGCGATTGGTTGGAATATTCTTATCCACTTCACTCTGTAGCCCTTCGATAGTAATTGGTTTTTCCTCTGTTTCTACAGGTTTCACTACAATCGGACGCTCTTCTGCGGATATATCTTGGTCTAGGTGCAGAGTCACCGTACTATTCTCGGCATATTTACCATATTTCTCTAAAATTTCAATACGAATAGGAATATCATTGGATGCATAATTCTGGTTGATAATCATAGAATACTCCAAGAATTTCGTTTCGCCAGCTTTTATTCTTCTGAAATTATGTTCCCTTTCGCCATTGAATAAATAGACACCCTCTTTCTCGGGGAAAGTGACAATCACATCTACATACTCAGCCAAGCCATGTTCCACATTCTGCAGGAGCAATTGCAGATTGAACTTCTCATTTTTCTGCAATTTTTTCCCATTCTCGCCTGTCACAATATGATCAACGATACGGAGCATTGGTGGTATAAAGTGGCGTGTAGTGATAGCCATCTCCTTCGTATTGGTACCGAATCCCATAGGTTCGTACATGGATATGCGAAAAGTAACTTGCCCATCTTGGGTTTGCTGTGAAGCTGTGATAGGTATATCCACTGTCACAGTTTCACCAACAGCAATTTTGCTGATATTCTTGTTGGCAAACGTGATACCATTCGTCATTCCATCAGCTTCTATCTTAGCTATGCAATTATGAGCATCCGCCATACCCGCATTCTTCACAGAAAAACGAATAGAACATTCTTCGTTAGCATCAATAATATTATTGCCACTTGGTTCGGTAAAGGCAATAGAGCCATCCACCCATTGCAATATAGCGGGTTTGGCATCTCGTTGGATATTCACACGAATTAGGTTGCTCTTATTGGATTGCGCCATGAGGCTAAGTGTGAATATGCAGAATAAAAAGAGAAATAGTTTTTTCATATTGAAGCACAGCTATTGAAATTATGGACATACAGCTCTCAAGCATCTACCAGTATAGCGATCTCGGTTGACAACACCGATTTGTTGTTCATCGATATATAGACTTCGTGCTTGATTCGGGTCATTCGGATTGAGCAGAGTCAACCAATAGTAGCCACAATAATTTTGGTCATTGGTACTATAGTTTTCTCGCCATCCCGCAGCTGGTAGGAAGATGGAATTACCATTCTTTTTACTCGTAACTTTATATCCAAACACGCCATTGAGTGAGCCCCATTTCCATGTACAATTTTCTTTTAGTTCGTTCCATTCGGCAGCAGTAGGGATACGCCAGTTTCCTCCCCATTGAGCAATAGCTGCATCCTCAAAATGGTCAATGGTATGGTTAGCTTTGGTATAACTCGTTTTAGCAGATGTCTCCCCCCATGCAAAATAATCGCCCGCTGCGATGGGTGTAGTCGCTCCTATATTGTATGGTGCCCACTTCACGCTCAATCCCAGGTCCACAGCTCGATGTGTGGAAGCTGACTTGCCTGCAGGAGCAGGAGATTCGGTTGTAAGTTCCTTTGGAGCAGGAGCTTGTGTTTGCTCTATTGGCGCTTGGCTCATTGCGAATGGCTCTTTACTAAAAATCATAAACTCCACTTCGCCTTGATAACCATCGGTATAATCAGCCAATACATCATATACGATGCGTCGGTCTGTTCCAGCAGCAACATCCTTGTGTATATCCCCCGTCAGACATTGCTCAGGAATGACACGGTGGTGATTGTCAATGAGTATATTGACCTGAGTCACGCGTTGATTCGTACTTAAATCATATAATAGTACAATAGTGTTACCCTCTTGTATGGCTCGAACATTGCTTATGGGTTCTGCAAACGACAAGAGCGTAGATAGTATTAAAGAAAAAAGAACGAATTTACGCATGTTGTATCGTATTATATAGAATTGTTGTTATTTGCTAATTGTAATCACCTCACGACGTACAACCATGTTCTCATCGCGTGTTTGGTTACGTGCGAGCCATTTCATAAAATCGTTGTAATTCAATTGTCGTGGTAGCGGTTCGTTTCGCCAGTTGGTACCAGCCTGCTTATCTACCGCTTTGGTAAAAGTGTTGGGCGAAAAAATGACATATAAAGCATTTTGTTCGCTACTCTTCATACAACCAAGTGTATATTCATCTGCTCGTGAGTCATATGCAGAAGAGAAAAATAAATAATCCATATTGGCTTCTATAGGATGATATCCTTCTGTGGCCGATTGGTATGGCAACAAGCAATATAGATTTTGCTCCTCATCCATTAGGTACACACATAGTGCTCCACTGACAGGCGAAGAGAATCGCAAAAATATATCATCGCCATCGTAATACATATCACGATTCTGGCGATCGTGTGCATTATTGATAAAGGCATATTGAATGGCAGGTTTCTCAGTAGAATGGTTGCGCGCGCGACCTTCTATATATACGCGCACATGCCAAAAGCCTTTCTCGAATGTTTTTTCAATGATTCGTTGTTTGATTGTCGCAATCCACTCTCCACGCACAGAAGTCTCTCGTAGTGAAAACACATTGGATGAAGAATAGGCATCTTGCCCCTCGGTACGCTGCTGCTGCAATGTGGAATTGATTCCCACTACGTCCAATCCAAAATGCTCTTCGAGCGCTTTTTGTTGTGCATAGAAGATAGCCGACTGTTCGGCTTGCTCTGGTGTCTCGTTAGGATTATCCGAGATATACTCATGGGTAATGCTGATATGCTTAATGTCGCCAGCAAACGACATTAAGCACATCAGAATCACACTAATAACTAGTGATAAGCGTTTCATTAGAATCCAAGAGCTTTATCCAATTGGTCATGCAACTTATCGCCTTTTTCAGCTAATTTCTCTTTAACAGCTTTCTTAGCAGCTTGTTTTGCCATCTCACCATTGTAAGCAATGCGGACCATCACCTCACGGTTCTTGTTTGACAATACGCGATAACATTCTACTACGGTGATAACACGACCGATAGATTGGCTAATCAAGTTTTTGCTAGCTTGCACAGTCTCAACAATGCTGGCAGCTTCTTCTGCGTCCATTTGCTCATTAGCAACGGTATTCTCAACCAAAGCGGTCACTTCGGTTTGGATTTGACCAGCCAAGTTAGTAATAGCCAATGAAATAGCAGTAGTTTTAGCTGCATCATAGTTTTGAGCTATAGATTGTGCATTAGCCATGATGTATTTTGGGAATTGGTCTTCATCATACTCGTATTCCATAGTATATGAACGCTCCAATTGTTTCTCCAATGGCAGTGCACCTGGAGATACAACCCAACCCTCTTTAGCCAAGCGTTTTGCTTCTTTCTTTACAACTTTATCCACTTTAGCAGTCAATTCTTTTTTCGCTAATTTGGAAATTGCTTGACGCTCTTTGATAATATCCTTTGCATCTTGTGCAAAGCTTGCGGAGCATGCTATCAGCATAGCCATCGCAACAAATAATAATTTTTTCATGCTAAGAAATAAATTTGATTCTTGTTAATAAATAGATTACCTAATCCATCTTCCTTTAACATGTCATCTGGAATATCATCTGATACTCGGTTTGCATCTTCTGGAGCTACAGGCATAGCAGCCAGCATTTGTCCCATCTCTGCATCAGAGTACACTTTTGGTGTAGGTGCCGCGGCAGTTTCCTCCACTACAGTCTCTTCACTTGCTACTGCATATATAGGATCTGTATCTGCGATTTCTTTAAAGTAGCAACATTTATTCATTTTCTTTATGACATCATCATCAAATACACCTAATGTAGCAGGATCAATAGCACCATTCTTAGCAGCTTTCCACTGACGTGCAATCGTTTTGTTGAGTTTAGCGATATCACCAATTTGCTGCATACCTTTAGCGATAATCATAGGACCACCCTTGATATATGGAGCAAAGGCGATTGCGCCTAATCCCATCTCTGTAAGCGCCAACGTAGCACTTGCTGTAGCCAAAGAAGCAGTTGTGGCTTCCAAAACAATAGCAGTACCAGCTGCCACTGAGTTAGCAATTTGCCAGTTAGTCGTATTACGTGTAATCATATTACCAGCGCTATCTGTCATGTACGCCATAATGTAATACTTGTCCTTAATTTGCACTGTATCCTGATTATATACATAACCCACAAACATACTCTCAAACTCTTTGATATCATTGTTGATATCTGTTACAGTTTTCAAGTAACTGTCAAACGTTTCGTTTCCAGAGAGAGTTCCATCCCAGTTCCATACATAAGAGTTAATTTTCTCTCTTCTCTTTTTAGCATTAGCCTCTTTTTTTGCGGCTTTTTCTTCTGCTTTTTTAGCTTTCAAAGCAGCTTTGTCCTCTTGTGCCATGGTTGGCATGGCTACTGTTATTGCCATTGCAACTAACAGCATTTGAAATAACTTGTTCATAAGATTTGTTGTTTAAATTGGTTGATTAATTGTTTTTATTAAATGTTTTTATTTGATATAAACATTGATTTCTTGATTATTTGTGTAAACATAGTGTCCCTCTTTCTCTCCATCAAAGATAATATAATCATAACCATCAGGCAATTCTACATTATAAGTTCGATCTTTTTTAACTCGACCTATATATTGCTTTCTATCATCTTTTTTGGGTTTACTTGTTTTAACAGCGTATATATTTATAGATTCATACGGAATAACTGCGGTTCTTTGGGTAACTTTACCATAAGCACTATTGCTAGAACTATAACTAAAGTCTGTTATAGAGGATTTTGGTTGTGGAACATAATTAGGAGATCTAGGATGGCTATTTTCCTTGTTTTTAGCTTTTGTTAATAATATTCTGAAACCATCAAATGGGTATCGTCCATACAACTTTTGCGCTAGAGCACATGCTGCTGTTAACTGATACAGAACTGTATCATGTTCATAATATTTTGTTCTTGCAAGACTTTCGGCACGTCTCCAATATTCTTCAATTGCATAAGTGTACTGACGCATCTCTTTCATCTCAGAAAACTCTTTATTAAGTGACTCAACCTCGTATGCAGGCATATCTTGATGTCCCATTGCTGCATTGTACTTTTTCATAGCATTCAAGAAAAATTCTGTTGTATTTTTAGATTGCCTTAATCCATACATACTTCTTGCTTCTTTCTTCAAATCCTCGTATGTTTGTTTCACTTCCACTAGTTCAACAATTGTATCAACTTGAGGAACATGAATTTTCAAGTCATAAGTCATCTTTGGCTTTAACGATGGTATTTCTGGTGTTATGGCACGAAATTCGATATCAAGAGTACCTATATTTAGAACTGCTATCTTTAATCTTTTTGCACCTGGGTGCATATACAGATAATACGAATTACCCTCTTTCTTTATTATTTCGTTCAATAATGTATTACTGATTGTAACTTGATTCTCTGTAGGTATATCCACGATTATGACTGCAGCAGGCTCCATTTCACCTGTTTCGCTATGCTCTACCATTTTCACGTTAGTTTGCGCGTAAAGTTGTCTTGAAACATCAAAACTAACGACAGATAATTGATCCTCTTGTGCAAATGCACTCATTCCTGCTAAAAAGAAACAAAAAAGAAGTATTTTTTTCATTGTTTTACTAATTAAGTTTATATTTACGTATAAGTTTATCTTATTTATCTTCCACTATAATGCAAATCATCATCCATTATTTCAAGCCCATGAGAACGATTCTTTCATTTTATTTTAGCATTAGGTATTAAATATCAAAATCTGCTAAACTGAATATCTCATCCTCAGAGATCTTAGTTCCATCTTCAAATGATGAAGGCTGCCAAGTTCGTACGTGGATTTGTGGTGCTTGTTCATCGGTAAAATCCCAGAGCAAAAAAACATATCCATCATCACTATATGTACTCGTTCGCCAACCTTGATGTAAAGTTACACCATAAAAATCTCTCCTCTGAGGGTGGCGAACAACTTTGATGTCATCAAAACTGACATGGATATAACTATTCCTACTAAACACTTTTGTTTTAAGATTCTCCAAATATTGTTGCTTTGATTGTTGTTTGTATTGAATTTTACTTGGCAACGCGATAGCATCAGATGTTTTCTGTTTAATTTCTGTACCTGTAATAATCAAAGCATCATCACTAAATACCTGTTCCAAGAACTTTATATCTTTAGTATTATATGCCGTTCTAAATTGCTCCACGTAATCCAACACCAATTGACGACGACGATGATCAGTAAGTTCGAGGTTACTTCTAAGTACTTTTACATACAACTTATTACTAAGAGTCAGATAAAAACTTAGAACATTTCCCGATTTATCAAAACTAATTACAGCTTCTTGATATTCTTCATCATTACTAAATTGGAAGTCATCTATAGGCTTCATTTCCAACGGGATATTACGTACTTGATAACCAGTACTGGTCATCAAACAACGCTCTGTAATGACCTCATCCAAACAAATGAATGGCGAATTTTCCCACAACATAGACATTGAAGTTTGCACCTTACTACTAATACCTAAAGGAGCAAAATTGATAGCCCTACCTTCAGCTTGAGCACTATTAATCTCCGTGAGTAAAGCCGACATAGTACGTTCCATTTTGGCCTTTACACTTCCATTATCTATTCCTTCCGAAATAGACACACGTACATCTGCCAACAAGGCAATTGGACAAAAAAGAATGATTAAAAGTAAAAATTTTCTCATATTGTATTTTGTTTTATAGTTAAAAATCAAAATCAGATGAAGAAATCAAGTCCTCTTCAGGTATTCTATCTCCATTAGGCAGATTGGGATGCCATATACATTCAATAAGTTCTGGTGATTTTCCATCAACAAAACACCATAGCACAAATAAATATCCCGAATCAATGTAGTTATTAGACGAATATCCCAAGTACAACGTCATCTCATAGAAGTCCATCCGACTTGGATGACGAATTATTTTTATTTCATCAATCATAGCCTTGATATGAGTATCCCTTTCAAAGACACGATTGAGACGATTCATATACGCATACGAATCCTCCTTACTAAATCCTCGTTCTGACGTATTAAATACTTGTTCAAAAAATTCTTTTTCTTTTGTATAATATGCTGTTTTTAGATGCTCAACAAAGTCTATAATAATTTGTCTATGACGGAGTTCTGTCGTATCTATATTTTTTTTAATAGCCTTTTCATAGAGTGCATCACTGAGACCCAAATAAAAACTATTCAACTGACCATTTTTATCAAAACTGATTACAGCATTTTGAAGTTCAACCTTATTCGAATCACTATCAACAATATGGATCAGCTCCAACGGAACATTGCGCACCTGATAACCTGTATTTGTAGTCACACAGTTTTCGACAATTACATCGTTGGGGCAGAATAAAGAATAGTTATTCACAAGTGTAGTTATGTACTCTTGAGCCCAAGTCGTCATATCCATTGCGCCTAATTCAATGGCTCTACCTGCTGCTTGTGCATCATTGATTTCCGTAAGCAAAGCAGATACGGTACTTTCTATTATAGTCTTCACAGCACTATTATCCATTTCGCCAGAAATAGACACACTTACATTTCCCAACATTCGTATGGGAAATATAAGGACGATTATAAACAAAATTTGTCGCATAATCTATGTGCTGAGCTTCTACGTCAATTTCTTATTCTAAACCAGATGGCGCCACATCCTTTGTAGTTGGCAACATCATCCATTTCACCTGTTTTAAGGTTTATATATATAACTCCTTCTTTGCGCAAATAAGCAGGGATATTCATATTTCTATCATACACAAATAGATAGCAATTGATATCCGATGGCATATCTGCATACTTGCCAAAGCGTGAAATTCTGTTCTCTGATTGCAATTTTTTAATGAAGGGTTGTATATTCTGCGCATGGCTTATCGCCAATATATCATCTTCCAATGGGGTACGCTGAAATGTATTTACTTCACTTTTCACATCTTCCCCCTCCTCTTCAAATTCATCTAAACTAACAAATTCTTCTTCCGTTGAAGAAGGCGTTGTCTTAGGAACTGACTCATATGTAGGTTCAGTTGCAGGTTGCATAGCAACAGGTTCTTCAATTGGTGCAACATGAGTTGTAGGAGTTGATAGAGACACATCATTCTTTTTGAGAGAGTTTCCTGCCAAAGTCTCTAAATCTGCTCTAGAAACATACATAAAGGTTCTGTATCGCTCACCTCGACGTGCTTCAATTATAGTTGCTTTACTGATTGCTTTATTTGCTAATTCGTTTGATGCAGAAGATTCCAACTTTACATTCTCCGAAATCCACCCCATCACAGCATCCTCTAGCATCAATTTTGCATACTCCAGTGCTTCACTGGATTTTGAAGATACAAACTCAGCATAGACATACACCTCTGCTTGTAGTTTAATGGCATTGATTTCATCTGCAGGTGTTTGTGCCCACATACAATTAGCCATTAAGCACAAACCAATTATTACACCTATTATTCTTCCCATTCTCTTTCCTTTTTGGGTTTATCTTTATACTCCTCGTATAGATTTGTCACATTGTGCGTTGGAATAAATGCATTCACAGATGCATTGAAGATAGCAGTGGGATTTACCATAAAATCCTTCGGCACGTACACCAATAATACATGGTTGTAATTCAATGTATTATTTTCTGCTATCACAAACACCTTGAGCATATCTTCCGTTTCTTCTTCTATCGCCACATACGACTTCAGATTAGCAGCATGACAATAGTCTATCCACTTATGTAGCGATATGGTATAGTGTTTCTTTTGAAATCCATATAGGTTTTGAGATACTTGCACAGCATAATCCTTGCCCAACTTGTGCTGAAAGAGATTACTGATGGTGTAATCCATATATGTAGCATCTGCCAGATAGGCCACACCTCCCAACGAATCTTTTCGCACATAGCTTGAACTAGCCAATATCTCCATAGATGCATAGTGTTCTACTCCATTTACTCTATAAATATCAGGAGCCACACTATCTAGGGTATGTATGTTTTCTAATGTTGTATCATCGTACACGTCTGCCGACATAATCAAACTATCCAATGATGCTTCTATATCCTTCTTCGATTGTCCCAACAATAATTCATACTGTATAGGAAACGCCACACGCAAAATAATGCTATTGCCTCTCTTCCATACCACTTCGTATGCCTTGTTGTCGTATCGCAAGATTGAGGACTCACACGTAGAATCTATTTTATCTAAATTATAGATATCGCCCGCTAATACAACGAACTGGTCATCCTTCATCTTTTGTTGCAAACTCACACCCGCCTCTTCCCACTGCAGGAGTTCGTTGATGTAGCGATTAAGGAAAGTGCACACCTCTGGATAGGTCTCTTCATAGCATGGTAACTCTATGGCTTTCACGGAAATTGAAAGCCATAGAGTTACCAATATCAGACAAACTCGAAGTCGCATTACATACCAATAATAATACTACCTTTGATATTATTATTCTTGTCGTACCAACGACCTTGTACCAATTTTCCGTTGTTATACTCACCGATGATATAGTCACCCGCTTTCGCTACACGCTTTTGAGGATCGCGCTTATCGATGAGGGTTTCTACCTTATAGGTATAAGTACCCGTACCGTGAGCTTTACCATTTTTCCACTCACCTGACCAAGTATATCCCTTAGGTTGAGGAGTTGTGGTCTTAGGTGTCTCTTTAGGTGTTTCAGTCACAACAGGAGCCACTTCTTGTGGTTCATCTATTACCTCAATACCCTCTTGAGCTTGTTTGGCTTGTACTCCAAAATAGGCTGCTGTACCACCACCGCCTAGTATTACCAACGATGCGAGAGCAATAATCAGCGGTTTAGCATTGAACTTCTTTGGTGGAGGACACTCACGTAGGTCAGAGCCACATTCTTTACATACCAATTCACTACGCATCGAGATTTGTTGTACCTCTTTGGTTTTTGACATTGGACAATCCTCGTTTAAGCAAATACCATACTTAAAACGATCACGACTTGCATTTTTACTTGCCATATCTATTTACTAATTTATTATTATATTACAATTTACATTTGTGGAGGCATCATACCACCGCCCATAGGAGGCATAGGTGGAGGAGTCATACCGCCTGGTGTAGGAGGCATTGGAGGAGTCATCTGTGGAGCAAACAATGTTTGCAACTCAGGTACTTGTCCTGCAGGCGTCCATGCTGGCATACCTTGCATCCATATCGTCGTTTGTTGGTTCAATTGACCTGTTTGTACCATCTGTTTGCATGTAGCATAGTCAAATGGTCCGTACTGTTGTCCACCTACAAACATCATCAACTGGATTTGAGGAACAGGTTGTGGTGGAGGAGGCATACCTGGACCTGCGCCTGGAGGAGGAGGCATACCTGGACCAGCCACCGTACCACCCATAGGAGAGCCACCCATAGGTTGTGGTGTTGGAGCTGTTGGAGCTGTTGGACCCGTTGGACCTGTTTGAGCTGCAATTTCAGCAGCATTCTCTACCACAAACAATGATGGAAGTTGCTTGCCATCACCTTCTGTGTGAAGGAGAATAGCATTACTTGCATCCGTATTCACATTGCCCGTATTCAAGAACGATTCGTAGCGATCTCTATATGGCTCCATCCATGAGATTGCACGGATTGGGAAGCAGTATGCAACAGTTGTGATGGACAACTCATCTTTGCGCTGACTCTTCTTATTGATGACCAAAGAAGTCTGTTGATTACCTTGTGCAAATGAGTTGCGGAATGCTTTCTCCAACTTATCTGCGAAGTGCTTCAATTGCTCGTTCTCATCTGGAGATGGAATGGAAACTAAGATGGTCTTTTTATTGATTGAAGCTGGGTTAGAAGGACTCAATGTACCTTCATTGTTGCGTACATGCAACTGCATTTGATCATTATTGAGTTTCAAATACACACCACTTTGACGTACAATATCCAATGCAAACTTTTGAATCTCCTCATCGGTGGTCAACTTTTGCTTCAATTGAGTCAAAATATTCAAACCAAGCACTTTCTTATTTTGCTCAATCTTCTCATCGTGCTTTATCTTAATCACCTCCGCCAGTTTCAAGTCGAACGCATCAGTAATCTCCTCAATGGTGATACTTTCTGCCAGCAAACCGAAATTAACAAATTCTGATTCTGGCAAAATCGCCTCACGAATTTGACGAGCAATATTTGGCATATCCACTTTATCCACCTTGAGTTCAACTTCAAATTCGGACATTGTTTCCTCTTCACTAACCTCAATGACAGCACCCTTCATATCCTCCAAGCCCTTATTGACTTTACGTTGCGCAGCCACGAGACGTTCAGTTTCATCAATTGCATCAGTAATTTTTTGTCCAAAGAGAGAAATATCTGCATCCAATTTACCGAGCTCGATGAAGAGTTTAGCACACAATTTCTTGGCAAATGCATATGCCTCCAAACGAGTCTTGCAGGTATAATAATCGGTAAGAATCTCTTGGTGAGCAGCAAACGAGTCCTTGTCGCCACCAAATACCTTCTTAGCTAAGAAGCCTTTATTCACCCACTCGTTTACACTAGCCTGACGTTCTTGCGATAGGTTATCAAGATCCGTTTGCAATTGGATGAGTTTCGCATCAATATCTTTACGGATATTGCTGATACGCTCCAATAGGAGTGAACTAATCTTAATCAATTCAACGATCGAAATATCACCCGTTTTCCATTTCTCATAGAGTTCGTGCTCAATCACACTACGAACCTCTTTTGCCATCTCTGGCACGGCTTGCTCTTTATCCTTGAAGAACGCATCTACACCTTTCTTGCGGAATTGCTTTGCATAGAAGTCAGCCAAGATATTATCCAACTCGTTAAGTGGATTATCTGCCATCTTAGCCTCACCAGCATAATCAATGGCTTTATCATGCCAATAGTCATAGAATGCAGGATAATCTCTATCAGAAGGCAAAATTTTGCTCTCCAGAGTCAAATGTTTCTCATCCAACATCCATTTTGCCAAGTTGGTATCGTTGAAATACTCTTGGCGATAATCTTTATTTGGAGCCTCGTTGATATATCCTTGATTCTCATTCCAATTGTTATACTTGAATTGGAAGAGCACCTTCTCACCAATGGTGTATGTAATATGCTTCAGTACACGCAACTCAGGATAAATCACACGTTTGATACCAAACGAGTTTACTTTCTTAGTACGCGCTACTGGAATTTGACCATTTGCATCTGCATTCTTTGTCTCATCAAGTTCCAAAGCGAAACTATCCATATTTTCAAAAGAATAGGCACGAATAATCTCTTCGTTTGCATTATCTTGAGAGTTAATAAGGAACACGCGCGCGTAAACATAGTCACTAACGATCTTTGGTAACTCAGTCAACGAATTAATGGTCATTCCATTTTCATTCACGTTACTATAGAGTGTCAAACCATCTGCCACACCCTTTACTCTGTCACTAAAGAGTTTTGCTTCTTTTCCAGCACCTGTCACATCATGTGGGATAAATCGACCCGCTTGCAGACCATTCAACTCGTTCAATGCAGCATAGCCATTTTGGTAGTATCGACCTTGGTCCATGTTAGCATGAGGCAAGTTCATCTCTGGGATCATAGCATACACCGAGATAATAGACTCTGGGAATGTTTTACGCGCTTGAACAATAGCATCTACAATAGCACCCGAACCTGTACCTCCGCAAAGACCTGCAAAAATATGAATATTCGTTTTGTTCGCATTTTGCGAGATATTCACACATTTTCCATAAGCATTTTTCAATGCATTGACATATGCCACAGCATTAGCTGCAAATAATATACGACCTGCACGACGTTTTTGTCCAGCAGCTTGTCCCAGACTACCAATAGCTGTCTTAACAGCACTAACATTATTGATAATACCCTTGATGGCAGGATAGTTATCAATGTGATTCAAAATATGCTCAATATCTACATCCTTGATATTCAAAAACTCGTTCTCCTCAAATGATGCATCTAAACCCATCACACGGAAATCTGGACGACCAATACCCATCATCTCACGCGTGGAGTCCACATACAACAACGCAACAGGTTGTTTGTCGCGGTCCTTTGCATCAGGAAACTCCTCAAACATGCGCATCTTGAAGGCCTTCAGGATCTTGCCACCTGTACCTCCCAAACCAACCAAAATGTGATTTTCACTACAGTAACTATTTGCCATAACGATTATGTATTATAAGATTAATAATGTTAATTTCTTTCTTTGGATTTAGTATCATCCACGATGTCTGCTGCGTGTAGTGTGCTCATGACTTCTATGCACACGCCCCCCTACATCACCGCGACCTGCATGCGCCCTACGCATAGGCACCCCCTCCATCGTGAGAGCAACGAACAAGATGCCCAACACAAACAACACACCTGCTACAATGCCATCTATCCACAAGTATTTGTTGATAGCCTCTATCTGGCGTTGCAACTGCAAATCAGTATAATCCTCCCCCAACACATCTTCCAGCATACCATGCAGGTTAGGAGCATACGTACTCAACGCCTCCTCAGCATATTGCATAGTGCGGTATTCAACCGAATATTGAAAATCTTCTATCGTATTTCTAGTCTTGACCAAACCTGCAAAAATAATATCCGCAGACAGAACCAAAACGCCAAAAAGTGCCAGCAACAAATAGCTAATCGAAGAAAAACGTTGATTTTTCTGCAACATTTGTGGCAGAATCGCCATCAATAAAACCAACACGACTGTAACTAAAATAGCAACAGCAACGGCACCAAAAGAACAAGATAATAATTTAAACATAATTGCGTTATTCAGTATTGACTTGCAAAGTTACAACATTTTTTTGAATTACGCAAATAAAAAGTAGAATATTATGAAAAATATATCAATTTTTGCGAAATAACCACTATTGATTACCCCAAGTAGTAGGCCAAGGATTGTGTACAATACCAGCCATCTGCTGCATTTGTGCGTGTGCAACACCGCGCAAACGCTCAACCTCAACTTTACGTGACTGAGTAGTATCTGGATAAATGGGTTCGCCAATCGTAACTGTCAGCAGAGGCAAATTCTTAGGACCAAAAAGACGGAAAATCCCCTTTCGCTCGCGATAAGTAATCACACAAGGGAGCAGGGGCTTGCCATATTTATAACTCATTGTAAATGCGCCTTTTTGAAAAGGACGCAAGGGTTTATACATATCCCATCTGCACGCCTCTGGAAATATATGGAACCACCATCCACGACGATTAAATTCATCAAACGCCTCGTTGAACTTTTTCATAGCACTCATTCCGGCTTCAGCCTCAGGAATAGGAATACCACCCACTATTCTCAAAAAGAAACTATCTTTGGTTCGGAAATTGGGCGCAAACATCGGAATACGCGTTGTGTGCTTAGCCCGCACTGCCAACAACACACAAGGACAATCCAAACGAAAAACATGATTCGCAATCGTGATAGCACCATTTTTTAATCCTTCCTTATGTTTCTTCAACACTTCGCGCCCACGAATACGCAATCCCATCTTGACATGTAACATAATATTAAGGCAAATCTTCAAAATAAAAAGATATGCCAGTCTTATCAAGAAACGACTTTTAGGAGAATCATCGATATATGGATAATTCTCATCAATCGCTAATTCGCGGTCAAAAACAGGAAACAGCGTACGCTCGAATGGGTTTTCCTGAGGATAGTCTAATGCGGGTTGAGGAATATACTCCCCTTTCGCTACCTGTAGTTGTTCGTATTGCTTATTCATCGCTTACGTTTATTTTGGCGGGCATTTTTGCGAACTGCATGCTTGTGTTCTAGATTATCAATAGCTTTCCCTACAGCCTCTTTGGCATCTATAGCCAGTTGTTTGAACTTCTGATGACGCTTCTCATCTTGCAAGAGCAGATTCACCTTGAATTGTCCATCTCGACCAGTACCATCCGCAATAGAAGCTTGCTTGAATTGATCAAAGGCATTATGACGCAATCGGTGCGTAATAGGCGTTTTCAAACGCAGACTATCACGTTTGGACTCATATTCAATATTCATCTTCTTGAGTTCATCATCTACCACCGCAGCAAACTTCTCCGCATCCTCTTGCGAAGTCATTTGATCTGCGAATTCAAAATAAAAGTGATACGTACTCTTTTCTACATCAGCAAAAGCGATAGAAAACTTGGTAGGCATATTCAATACCTCTTCCGCCTTTTGCACAGATGACATAAACTGATTTTCCTGAAGTTTCTCTCCCGTAATACTCACTATTCCATTTACCTTTTGTACCATATGGATAGTTGGCGTACCTAAATATTTCGGTCCAACTTCCACCAAATCGCTAACATCATAGCGATACAGACCTGCATAGGTTGTCACAATTGGCGAGTAGCGTTTGCCCTCTTCCAACTCGTATAGTTGCCAATAGCGAGGGTTTGGATTATCCAAATCTTCTTCTGCTATAAACTCATAATAGTGGAAATGTGGGAATAACACCGTATCCACAGAATAATCATCCATCACAAAGCCAAAACGACACTCTGATGAGAAATAACCAATTTCCATATGACAAATATCATCTGCAAAAGATCCTTTGAATTTGTCCAAATACACCTTCGTATTTCCGCACTTCCAAGTAGAAAGCATTTGCAGATTAGGCCAATAGTGGCGTGGCAGTGGTGTATAATACTCTTCCTTCAATTTGCGCAACTCAGCTGCACGTTTCGGGTTGGGCTTCAGACTAGCCTCCAACTCCTCACGGATATAATCTGGGATATTCAAATCCTTGTTGAGTGTACCATTCTCGATATCCTCAACATACTTATCATAATATTCGATAGCATTATGCTGCATCTCCACTATAGTGGATGGGTTGGCGGTAACCAACATCGTGACATCCTGCTCTATACTCAATCGCATAATCGCATAATAACGGGCATTATAGTCAGGAATATCATACACAATCGAAGAAAATGCATAGTGTTTTTTTATAAACTGAGGCACATCCTTACGCGTCAGACCAGATACCGACCCAAAGACCGTACCGTCCAAAGCACGCCCCTCTACCGCCTTACCTACAATAATCACCACGCTACCAGAGAATGTCATTTTGCGATGACGAATAAAATTGTATATCCACAGGCGTGTCATCTTGCCATAAATACGCTTCAAATAATGACGCGTGATAGGTATCCACTTCGGCTCCGCAGTCGTACCACTGGTAGTCGCATACATCACTGGACGACCAGGAAAAAGTATGTCTTGCGCACCTTCCTTTGCTCGATTGACATAAGGACGGAGTTTCTCATAATCTTGTTTGTGTACATATTGTTGATAGCGAGCATACAACTCAGTATCAGTCTTACAATCAAGTATTTCCGCGAAGTGATGTTCCCGTCCATAGATAGTATCCTTAGATAAGGTCAACATTTGACGCAAGGTCTGTTCTTGTGCTTTACGAGGATCACGGGACGCTGCATTCAACCGATAGAGTTCAATACGCCCAACCAATCCCATCACGGCATTAATCAAGAATGGAAATTTCAGCATAACAAATCTATTTTTACTATTTCACGCTGCAAAATTAAGAAAATTATTTGGAATATGCAAATCAAACATCATTCTTTGCATTAAAATATAGCATTATTGACATTTTTTTCACATACATTATAGTTGCATACGCACGATTCTTTCAACAAAAAAAACTGCCTAACAAATGTTAGACAGTTCTTTTTATCTACTGCTTTTCGCACGCCTTGTCTTCTGGTTTTTCTATAAGATATTTTTCCTCACCATTTCTACTATAGAACTTGGTTTCCAACATCCCTAGACTTTGATTTTCTATCACACGTACACCATATTTCATAGCCCATTGTAGTTTCTTATTAAACCACCCTTTCGTGATATAAGCATATATATACGGATGCAGGTGCAGGCGTAATCCTCTGCCATAATGAGCCACCATAGCCTCTATACGTTCCACTACTTGATCAGTAAAGAACAATGATGCTTGTATCTTGCCTTTGCCCATACAAGTAGGACAGGTTTCCATCACATTCATTTCCACCGCGGGGCGCACGCGTTGTCGAGTGATTTGCATTAGTCCAAACTTGCTGAGTGGCAACACATTATGTTTGGCTCTATCGTGACTCATCAGCTTTTGCATGTGTTCATACAAGGTCTGCTGATTACCCTTATCGTCCATATCAATAAAATCAATGACTATGATTCCACCGATATCTCTCAATCGAAGCTGATGCACAATCTCATCTGCTGCAAGCATATTAAAATGAAAGGCATTTTGCTCCTGATCGGCAAAGAGTTTCTTACTACCACTATTCACATCAATAGAAAACAGCGCCTCGGTTCGATCCATAATGAGGTAACCGCCTTTCTTGAATCCAACAGTACGCCCCAATCCTGTCTTCATTTGTCGTGTAATGTCAAACTTATCAAATATAGGCTGTTCCCCTCTATATAGTTTGACCACTTTGGATGCTTCTGGTGCTATCAGTTCGAGGTATTGTTTGATTTCCTCATAGACCGACTCATCATTCACATGAATACTCTCAAAGTCTGGTGAGAAAATATCACGAATGATACCTATTGTTCGTCCTAGTTCTTGACTGATTAAGCTCACAGGTTCCTTGTGTTGCAATGTACGAACACAATCATCCCAGCGTTTAACCAGCACACGCAGTTCATTATCCAGTTCCGCCACGCGTTTATCTTCTGCCACAGTACGAACAATCACCCCAAAACCTTGCGGTTTTATCGAATGAACCAACTGCTTCAATCGTCCACGCTCAGATTCCCGACTAATCTTGTTACTAACCATCACCTTATCAATAAAGGGAATAAGTACAAAATTTCGCCCTGTGATAGATATTTCAGCAGTCAATCGTGGTCCCTTGGAGTTGATAGGCTCTTTGGTCACCTGCACCAAAAGGGTATCGCCCACCTTCAGATAATCAGCGATTTGCCCTTCCTTCGTGCAATCAGGTTGGCGTTCCGTTTTGTGAATCTCTGGTATGCGACGACGGTCAGAAACTAGTTTGGTGACATATTTCTGCGTCGTAAGAAATCCCGATCCTAAATCAAGGTAGTGCAGAAAAGCTTCTTTCTCATGACCTACATCCACAAAAACGGCATTCAGTGCTGGCATCACCTTTTTAACACGACCATAATATATATTGCCTACCGCAAAAGTATCTTTGCCGCGTTGCTCGCGGTTCACTTCCATGAGGCGGTCATCTTCGGTGAGAGCGATAGCCACTTCTTGCGGCGTTACATCCACAATCAGTTCGCTTTTCATATTTCAATAAATCAAAAAAATGCTTTGTGGTCACCAGTTTGCGCCCAAACAGGATTATACCACAAAGCCGTTACTTAAACGTCTCGCCTAAACATTACTTATGTTTATGACGATTCTTGCGCAAACGTTTTTTACGTTTGTGGGTAGACATCTTATGTCTTTTGTGCTTTTTACCGTTTGGCATAATAAATATAAATTAAATTGTTAATAATTATTTCAAGATTTCGGTAAATGCATCAGATGGCTTGAAAGCTGGAATCTTGTGCTCTGGAACGATGATAGATTCCTTCTTTGTAATATTACGAGCCACTTTCTGCTTACGTACCTTAGCTGAGAAACTACCAAAACCACGGAGATATACAGTTTCACCAGCAGCAACAGTACCTTTAATGTTGTCCATAGCCGACTCCACAACGTTCATAATCGTTGTTTTGTCATAGCCTGTTTTAATCGCAATTGCGTTAACGAGTTCTGCTTTTGTCATAATAATAATATTTTATAAGTTATACTTCCTACGAAAAAAATAGTCCCGCCAACACGCAAAGACCAAAATCGGCTGCAAAGGTACAATATTTTTTTGATTTACAAAAGAAAAATTAAAAAAAAATGCATTTTTTTGCATATTTAACGATTTTTCTGTACCTTTGCACAGAATTTTGAATCACTTGCTGATACATAACAGGTTATCTCACTGGTATGAGCAAAACCATCGCGTTCTACCTTGGCGTGAGACCACAGACCCCTATTGTATATGGGTCTCTGAGGTTATTCTACAACAAACACGTGTCAATCAAGGACTTGAATATTACCTCCGATTTATCAACCGTTTTCCCGATGTCCAATCGCTGGCACAAGCACCAGAAGAAGAAGTCTTGCGTTACTGGCAAGGATTAGGATACTACTCCCGCGCTCGAAACATGCACCGTGCAGCACAGATGATAGTAGCCAATCAGATGCTCGTATTCACTCCTAAAGCCACACAACTCCATCCCGATGAGTTATACCACAGTCTGCTGAATTTACCAGGTATCGGTACATATACAGCAGGAGCGATTGCATCATTCGCGTTCAACCTTCCCTATCCCGCCCTGGATGGCAATGTGTATCGCGTACTTGCCCGTCTGTATGACTGCGACATGATTTTCGATACGTCCAGTGGCAAGAAACACTTCCACCAGTTGGCATACGAATTGCTCGACACTCAACAACCACGATTGTACAACTCTGCCATTATGGAGTTTGGCGCGCTACACTGCACTCCCACCTCACCTGACTGCCAACATTGTCCTATACAGGAGTGTTGTTTAGCCTATGCCCACCATACCGTAGAACTGCTACCTGTGCGCAAACCGCGCACGCCACTGCGCGACCGATACCTCAATTATGTCATCTATATCACCGACGACATGCAGACACTCATACACCAGCGCACAGCCAATGACATCTGGAAGCACCTCTATGAGTTTCCTCTGACCGAAGATACACAATTACTGCCTCCTCCCCCCTGTACTCCTGCATTAGACTTTACCCATATACTTTCGCACCAGCGCCTACACGCGCGATTCTTAATAAAAAAAGTATCGGAGCTTCCCCCGATACCTCACACGATTGCCGTTCCGCTGTCATCGCTCGATGACTATGCGCTCTCACGCCTCACTCTCCGAGCTATCGAAGCTATCGGATTGCATATCTAAATCTTTGGTTACAACCTCTTTCTGCGATAGCACACGGTATTTCTTCTGACGCTGTTGCCAACGCTCACGAGCATATTGCTGCATGTCAGTTACAACATCCATCTCATCGATAATCTCAAAACCAAAAATGGTTTCTATCACATCTTCAAAGGTTAACACACCCTGAAAACAACCGTAATCATCAATCACTACGCCAATCTGCGACTTCTCTTGCAGCATACGGTCAAAAATATCTCCCATATTGGCCTCTTCGTTGAAGTACAACAACGGACGTTTAATCTCGCCGAGGGTCTTCTGAAAATGGTCTTCCGTCAATTCTTCCAGTGCATCATCACGCAGCACATAACCAGTAATAAACTCTGGTGACTCTGCGTAAACTGGAATACGAGAAAAATGGTCGTATTTATCGCTATCGTAATATTCCTTCAGCGCCATCTGCTCAGGAGCTATAGCAGCCACCACGCGCGGGGTCATCACTTCATATGCTTTCACCTCATTAAGACGCATCAAGTTGCGTATCATTTTGTTCTCGTCCTCCTCTATCACGCCCTCCTCTTCACCCACGTTGGCCATGGCGATTACCTCTTCCCGACTAACCGCCACCTCATCGGGCTCTGGAAACAAACGCGAGATAAGTTCTATCAACTTTACCACAGGCCACATCACAATAATCAAAATGCGTATAGTATGCGCTGCCACACCCATTAACTTCTTCCAATACGTGGTACCTATCGTTTTAGGAAATATCTCCGAAAAAACTAGAATCAGGATAGTCATAACCGCACTGCACACGCCAAACCATACTTCGCCGAACACCAATGTAGCTTGCATACCCACACCACTGGCACCAACTGTGTTAGCTATCGTGTTCAATGACAAGATTGCCGCTAACGGACGTTCGGTTTCGGTCTTATACTTCTTCATTAGCAGAGCAGGTTTATACCCCTCTTCCTCACGAAGATTGATATACGACAACGTGGTGGACATCAGAGTGGACTCCAGCAACGAACAGATAAACGACACAAATAGCGCAAGGAATAAATATAGTAGTAAGTAACTTATCATAATCTTTTTATAAAACGGACTGCAAAGGTAGTGTTTTTTTTTGACATGTGCAAATTTTATGCAAAAATACACAAAACAAAGCACTAAAGTTTGCATATCTCGCAAAAATGTTGTATCTTTGCAGCCGAAATTGGGTTATTGCGTTATTTTCACAACGAATATATAAGTAAAAAAGATATGGAACTTTCTGAACAAGAATTAGTACGCAGAGAAAGTCTGCAAAAGATGCGTGATTTGGGTATCAATCCTTATCCCGCTGATGAGTATGTAGTTACAGGGTATTCAACCGATATCAAGTCCACCTTTGTGGACATTGAAGGCGATGAGGCAAAAGGCGATGAGGCGAAAGGCGAGTGGTACACTGGCAAGCCAGTGCGCATAGCTGGTCGATTGATGTCGCGTCGTATCATGGGTAAAGCATCCTTCGTAGAGATTCAAGACTCCAAAGGTCGTATCCAAGTATATGTCAGCCGCGACGACATCCAAGCCCCCACCCCAGAAGGCGAAACAGCTACCACCGCAGAGCAACAGATGTACAACGTAGTCTTCAAGAAACTGCTTGATATAGGTGACTTCGTAGGTATCGAGGGCTTTGTATTCCGCACCCAAATGGGCGAGATCAGCGTACACGCACAAACACTCACTGTGCTGGCTAAATCGCTCCGCCCACTCCCTATCGTGAAATACAAAGACGGTGTGGCATACGACGGCTTCAACGACCCTGAGCAACGCTACCGTCAACGTTATGTAGACCTCGTGGTGAACGAAGGTGTGAAGGATGTCTTCCTCAAGCGTGCGACCATCATCCGCACCATGCGTCAGGTGTTTGACGAGGCAGGTTACACTGAGGTGGAGACCCCAATGCTGCAAGCTATTGCAGGTGGAGCATCGGCTCGTCCGTTCATTACCCACCACAACGCTTTGGACGTGGATATGTACATGCGTATTGCTACCGAGCTCTACCTCAAGCGCCTCATCGTAGGTGGTTTCGAGGGCGTGTACGAGATTGGTCGTAACTTCCGCAACGAGGGTATGGACCGCACCCACAACCCAGAGTTTACCTGTATGGAGCTCTATGTACAATACAAGGACTACAACTGGATGATGTCCTTCACCGAGCAACTGCTGGAGAAGATCGCCATTGCCGTAAACGGCACAACAGAGGTGAAGATTGGCGATAATATCGTGGACTTCAAGGCGCCATACCGTCGTCTGCCTATTCTGGAGGCTATCCAAGAGAAGACGGGCTATGACCTCAGCACCATGAGCGAAGATGAGATTCGCCAAGTGGCTAAGAAATACGGCGTAGAGGATACCGAGAAGATGGGCAAGGGCAAACTCATCGACGAGATCTTCGGAGAGACTTGCGAGGGCACCTTTATCCAGCCTACTTTCATCACCGACTACCCAGTGGAGATGTCACCGCTGACCAAGATGCACCGCTCTAAACCAGGTCTCACTGAGCGTTTCGAGCTGATGGTCAACGGCAAGGAGTTGGCTAACGCATACAGCGAGCTCAACGACCCAATCGACCAATACGAGCGTTTCGTAGAGCAGATGAAGCTCGCCGACAAGGGTGACGATGAGGCAATGATTATTGACCACGACTTTATGCGTGCGCTCGAGTACGGTATGCCTCCTACATCGGGTATTGGTATCGGTATCGACCGCTTGGCTATCTTCATGACAGGACAACCATCTATCCAAGATGTGCTATTGTTCCCAACTATGAAGCCAGAGAAATAACTTTATTTCTCCGTTTAGAGGACGCTCGCAAAAGCGAGCTACAGTTTAAAGTTTAAAAGGCAAGAATATATGAACGTAGCGATTATTGGTTCAGGCAGTTGGGCAACCGCCCTTGCAAAAATTGTCATGCATAACGTGGCGGATATCAATTGGTATATCCGCAAACAGGAGACTATCGACGAATTCATAGAGATTCGTCGCAACCCCAATCACCTCGAATGGGCATATTTCGATGTATCGCGCATACATTTTTCGACGGACATCAATCAGGTCATAGATCAATCAGAATTGGTTATTCTGGCGATTCCTTCGCCTTACCTCAAGGATCTTTTTCAAGCCATCAAGATTGATATATCACAGAAGAAAGTGATTTCTGCCGTCAAGGGTATGATACCCGATGAGAACATCTTAGTTACCGATTTCCTGCACACCCATTTCCAAATTCCTGAAGAGAACTTGGGTATGATTACGGGTCCGTGCCATGCTGAGGAGATAGCTCTAGAACGTCTCAGTTACCTCACTATTGGCTGCAAGGATCTTGCTACAGCCCAACAATGGCGCAAACTTTTTGACACCCCGTACGTACGTACTACGCCCAGCAACGATATCAAGGGACTGGAGTATGCCAGCGTAATGAAGAATATCTACGCTATTGCGGCAGGTATGTGCTCTAGTTTACGCTATGGCGATAATTTTCAGGCGGTTCTACTCACTAATGCCATGCACGAGATCATGCGTTTCACCAAGGCACAATCGGATATTCCACGCGATATTACCAATAGTGGCTATCTGGGTGATGTGCTGGTAACGGCCTACTCCAATTTCTCGCGCAATCGCCAGTTTGGACAAATGATTGGCATGGGATATTCGGTCAAAGCGGCTCAAACGGAGATGGAGATGATAGCAGAAGGATACTATGGAACAAAAGCTATCCATTTGGCTAATAAAGCGTTAGGAGTAGATATTCCCATTGTAGAAGCGATGTACCAAATTTTGTACAAACGTAAATCCCCAAAAACAACCATCAAAGATTTAACTCAAAAATTCGAATAAGATATGAACAACATTCAATTTTCCTATGGCACAGCAGTTGCCCAAACTGCTATCAACGCATATCAATCACAAGTAGCCACAGCCCAAGAGCAATTAGTCAATGGTACGGGACTCGGCAATGATTTCCTCGGTTGGATGAATCTACCTGCGGACATCCGTCCACAGTTGGCAGACATCCAAGCTACTGCTGAATTGCTCCGCCGCGAGTGCGAAGTGATTGTCTGCATTGGTATTGGTGGTTCCTACCTCGGTGCCAAAGCGGTTATTGATGCCTTGACCAGCAGTTTTGCATGGCTCGAAGGCGAAAAACCTGCTATCGTCTATGCTGGACAAAACATCGGCGAAGACTACCTCTACGAGTTGCAAACTCTCCTCAAGAACAAGAAGTTCGGTATCATTAGTATCTCTAAATCGGGTACTACCACCGAGCCTGCATTGGCGTTCCGCCTCTTGAAGACCCAGCTCGAGGAACAACAAGGCAAAGAGGCTGCTAAGCAACTCATCGTTTGTATCACCGATGCAAAGAAAGGTGCGCTCCGCACATTGGCTACCCAAGAGGGCTACAAAACCTATGTGATTGAAGATAATATCGGCGGTCGTTTCTCTGTACTCTCACCTGTGGGACTATTGCCTATCGCATGCGCAGGATTGGACATCCAAGCACTGATTGATGGTGCCGAGTCTATGATGAACCAATGCGGCATCAATACTCCATTCGAGGAGAACCCAGCTGCCATCTATGCAGCTGCACGCAATAGTCTCTACCAAGAGCAAGGCAAGAAGATTGAAATGCTCGTAAATTTCCACCCAAAATTGCATAATATCAGCGAGTGGTGGAAGCAACTCTATGGCGAGTCTGAGGGTAAGGATGGCAAGGGTATTTTCCCTGCCAGCGTGGACTTCACCACCGACCTCCACTCTATGGGACAATACATCCAAGATGGCGAACGCCACTTGTTTGAGACCGTTATTTCTGTGCTCGAACCTAACCACACTGTACCTTTCCCACACGACGAGGCTAACCTCGACGGCTTGAACTTCCTCGCTGGCAAACGTGTGGACGAAGTGAATAAGATGGCTGAGTTGGGCACCATGCTTGCGCACATCGATGGCGGTGTTCCTAATATGAAAATCACATTGCCTAAGCTCAACGAGTACTATATTGGTCAATTGCTCTACTTCTTTGAGCGCGCATGTGGTATCTCTGGCTACCTCTTGGGCGTCAATCCATTCAACCAACCTGGTGTAGAGGCATACAAAAAGAATATGTTTGCCCTCCTCGACAAACCTGGCTACGAAGCAGAATCAGCAGCTATCAAAGCGCGTTTATAAGGTGTCAGCAAGCAAATGGATATTCGGTGGTCTTGGGTTCGTCTTAGGCGGACCCATTGGCGCACTGATTGGTGTTTTCATTGCATCCTTGTTGGAGAATACGCAGATAGAGTCAGGAGAATACACACAAGGTATTCCCCACTCTTCTCATACGCGTGCTACACAGGGCGACATACGCGTATCTATCATTGTATTGCTCGCGTGTGTCATCAAAGCCGACGGACGCATACTCAAGTCCGAGATCAATAGCATCAAACCTTTCCTTGTACGTAATTTCGGCGAGGAGGGTGCCAAGCAAGCCCTGATGTTGCTCAAGCAACTGCTCAACCAAGACATCAACCCAGCCGAAGTGGCGCAGCAGATTCGCCAGCATGTCAATTATTCGGTCCGTTTGGAGTTGATTCACTTGCTATTAGAGGTAGCCAAGTCCGATGGCGAGGTGGCAGATTCAGAGTGCCAGACCATCGAACAGATTGCCACCCATATGGGTATTGCTAATGTCGACTACCAATCCCTACTCTCGCTCTATCGCAAGCATACGGATGCCAATTGGGCATACACGGCATTGGAGATTGAACCCACGGCTACGGATGAAGAGGTGAAGAAGGCGTACCGCCGTATGGCGATGAAGTATCACCCTGATAAAGTGGCAAATGCAGGCGAAAACATTCGCCAACAAGCCACCGATAAGTTCCGCTCCATCAACGATGCATACGAGCATATCAAAGCTCAGCGAGGAATGAAATAGTCCATTGTCCAATCGTTAATTGCAATGACCACCACCCTTCTCTTTGTCGGCAAGACCACCGACCCGCACATAGAAGCACTCTGTCAAGCCTATCTCAAACGCCTGACGCACTATTTGCCATTGAAGGTGGTCATCATTCCTGAATTACGCAATACCAAGGCACTCACGCCCGACCAGCAGAAGCAAGCCGAAGGCGAACTCATCTTGCGCGCTGTGCCACCAACAGCCGAACTCATCTTATTGGACGAACATGGACACGAGTATCGCTCCATAGAGTTTGCACAAACAATGCAAAAAAAGATGTCATCAGGCCGCGATATCTTCTTTGCCATAGGTGGTCCCTATGGTTTTTCTCCTGCGGTGTACGACCGCGCGAATGGCAAAATCTCACTTAGTCAAATGACCTTTTCGCACCAAATGGTACGCCTTTTTCTCATCGAGCAGATATACCGAGCAATGACTATCCTCCGCGGTGAACCCTATCACCACGAATGATACCAAACGCTCGTTTGAACAGGCTGTGGCACACTATTTGCGGCAGTATTTTTATATACCTATAAAACGAATACCATATGCTCATTCAATTTCTTGGCGCAGCTGGCGAGGTGACAGGCAGCAAACACCTCATCACCACCGATTCGGGCAAGACCATTTTGCTCGATTGTGGCATGTATCAAGGCAAAGGTATGGAGACCGATGCCGCCAACCGCGAACTGGGATTCGACCCAAAAGATATTCACTATCTGCTACTCTCGCATGCGCATATCGACCATTCGGGTCTGATACCTTATATATATAGTCTTGGTTTTCGCGGTAAGATCTTCTGCACGCCCGCCACGCGCGACCTATGCGAACTCATGCTGCAAGACACGGCTTTCATTCAGGAGCAGGATGTGCGTTGGTACAACAAGAAGATGCACCGCCAACACAAGCCCACCATCAAACCGCTCTTCGACACCCACCATGCGCAGCAGGTGATGAAGCTCTTCCGCACCGTGGACTACAACACCACTTATCGCATTGATAATGAGATTAGTTTTCAGTTCATCAACTCAGGGCATATGCTTGGCTCTGCCCTTATCCATCTCTCCATACAAGAGCACAACGAGGTCAAACGCATCGCCTACACGGGCGACATCGGACGACTGCATAGCCATATATTGAGCACACCCCAACCCTTCCCACAATGCGACTACCTCATCTGCGAGTCCACCTACGGCGACCGCCTGCACGATGACGAACTCGTATCCGAAGAACAACTGCTCGGCGTGGTGGAGGAGACCTGTATGTATAAGAAGGGCAAGCTGCTCATTCCGTCTTTTTCGGTGGGCAGGACGCAGGAGATTGTGTATGTCCTCAACCAGTTGTATAACGACGGACGCCTCGAACGCGTACCCGTGTATGTGGACTCGCCTCTGAGTGCCAATGCCACTGAGATTTTCCGCCGCTATGCGGATACGCTCAACGAGCAGGTGCGCGACACCTTGCGCTTTGACCCCGACCCATTCGGCTTTAATACGCTGCGCTATATCACCGATGTGCAGCAGTCCAAAGCACTCAACCGCAGCGAGCAACCGTGTATTGTCATTTCTTCGTCGGGTATGTTGGAGGCGGGTCGCATCAAGCACCATGTATCAAACCATATTGACGACCCTACGACAACGATTCTCATTGTCGGCTATTGTACGCCTACTTCATTGGGTGCGCGCATTCAAGACCCCAAGTTGCGCTTTGTGAGTATCTTTGGTTACGATCACCGTATCCGCGCACAAGTGACTAAGATTGAGGGCTTTTCGGGTCATGGCGATTATAGCGAGATGATTCAGTATTTCACAGCAAGCCAAGATGTGAAAGCTATTAAGAAGACTTTTATTGTGCATGGCGAGAGCAGTGCCCAAGAGGCAATGAAAGACCACCTCTATGAGGCAGGATTCAGAAACATTCACATTCCCCAGAAAGGCGCAAGTGTAGTGCTGTAAATTGGGTATCGGGTATCGGGTATTGGGTATTGATATTGGAAATTGGTGGAGAATTTATAAAAAGTGCCTTTTATTAATATTTCCCTCTTTTTCCATCTCTTATACCTTGCCTCATTTTACCGACCGACGACCGAGAGAACTCCGAAGGAACTCCGACTCAACTCCCTGTAACTAGAAAGTGCTGTTTCTTAAGATTGAGTCCTAAAAAGGTTGACTTCATTCCCGAAAAAGTTGTCTCCCTTCCTAAAAAAGTTGACTGTTTTCCTGAAATAGTTGCCTATCCTCCAAACAAAAAATCGCCCAAAAATCACTCTTTTCTTGCACATCTCGAAAAAAAAGTGTAACTTTGCGCCCAAATAAGCATTTATATCCAATCAATGCCTAACGCCACACCGAAAATAGTATCATTTGAGGACACATTATCTGCGTTCTTTGCAGCCATCACCACTGATGTTGCTCCGTTGGCTACGCAATCTCCTATCCTACAGGCAATTGTTTCCATTTATTGCCAACAGCCATTAGAGGATATCTGCCAATTTGCTTTAGACGATGAGTCCGCATCTGTGGCTATTAACCAACTAAAAAAGAACTTGCAGACATGTTCTCCAGAGCAAGTTAAGTCCCTCAACAGTCCACTAACCTACTTATTGGATGAACTGATTTGCAATATCCAACAGCACGCACAAACGGACAAAGGCTACGCCTATCTGCACCACAACGCAGAACAACATTGCATAGATATTGCCATTGCAGATTTAGGCATAACTATTTATGGTAGCTACGTAGCAGCGCAAAAGCATTTGGATCGTTTAGGCGACAGTGATGCAGAAGCACTCAACCTTGCTCAAAATGGTTATTCAGTTAAGAATCTGCCTGATACAGAGAACAGAGGTTATGGCATTTCATCCAACATGCGCATGGTGGTTAAGGGATTAGGCGGAGAATTTGCCGTATTATCAGGCAATGCCCTCTTGCTTTATTCGCAAGATACCAAAAAGATTCTCTCATTGCCATCTGAGATTGATTTCAAAGGAACAATGATCATTGTGCGCATTCCTGACCAAGTACCTAATAACTTTAATTTATACACATATACAAGTTGACTATGAAACAGATTATTAACATACAAGAGAAGTTTGGAGCCGAACTCCACACCCGCCAAATGGTAGAACGATTGGCTGCATCATTGAATGTTGCAGACTCTTATTTGTTGGATATGAGTGGCGTAATGCAAATCTCTCGTTCTGCTGCCGATGAGTTGTACAACCTCACTCATAGCGATATGAATGTGGACCTGATCAATGTAGAGCCCTTTGTTGAGAAGATGCTCTCTGCCGTTAAGTTAGGACGCTTCTTGCCCCGCCAACGCCCCACAACTGACACTCCAATCATCCATTGCGAAACGATTGGCAATGTGTTGCAGCAATTGAGTGTGAGATAATTTGATGATAAAGGATATGCAGACTTTAGTACAACTATTAGCCAATGCACTCGGTTTTGATATATTTCAAAGAGAGGCAACGGGGGTAAAAATCGCAAAGGCAGAACTTGAAGTAATGATAGAAAGCAATAAAAAATCTCTCGAACAACAACTACGACAAAATACCCAACTATCGCTTGAACAAAAAGGGAAATATAAGAAATTGTATGATAATATGGCAGATAGTGCCAAAGAATGTTATTTGGAATACTTACGAATACAAGGCAGATTAATAGAGTAAACTTAAGACATAAACTTTTTATCCATAAAAATATATAATGGTCAAAATTAAACGCATCAATTCTATACATAATCTTGGGGTGTATAAAAACTATACACGTCAGGGGAATATATCAGATTTTAATGACAAAAATATTATTTATGGATGGAATTATTCTGGAAAAACAACTATATCACGGCTATTTAATTGGCTCAACATAGGTAGTGTTATTGATCCTGATTATGATGAGGCTACATTTGAAATAGAGTTACATGATGGAACAAAAATTTCACAAGAGACAAGAAAAACTTCGCCTTGTGTAGTGCAAGTCTTCAACTCTGATTTTATAGCGGCAAATCTACAATTTACCTCATTTGATACATCTAAAATAAAAGCAATTGCATTTGATTTAGGAGACGAAACAAAACCGATTCGAAATAGAATCCAATGGCTTAATAATCGTATTCTTAATAATGAATTCATTCTCCAATCTACAAATCTCTATTCTTCGCAATACTCAAATTTTGAATCATTATTTACAGAAAGAGCACGGGGCATAAAAAATACTTTTTTTAATAGCACAATAGAATTCACAAAAGCCCATCTAAGACGTATCATTGAGACTATGTCTCAAGACACCTATCGGAATTACATTATAACTAATACAAAGGAACTCATTGGTTACCAGTCGAACGCATTAGAAAAAGATGCAAAACCCACAATTGAGTTTACACGTCCCATCTTATCTTTTGACAGTTTAATTGAAGAGATTGAAGCTATATTAGCATCTTCTCCTAAGGACATCATACAAGATGATGTTGTATATTAAAATATTTTTAGTATCTTTGCAGTCGATTTACATCTAAAGTATGGAATAAGGCAGAAGAGATGTTGGTATCAACCCCCTATAGGACGTTAGGTCACCATGCTTTTACAT
>JAXJWX010000022.1:0-30714 GCA_036307765.1 Paludibacteraceae bacterium
GCTATCATCGCAGTAGCGAACAAACTCATTCGTCAAGCATTTGCAGTTGTCACATCTAATCGACCATATATCGATGGATATGTATCAACTTTTGCATAAAAAGCACTTTTTTGTTAAAAATTTATTATAGTTCGTCCTATCTACTAATCAAGATTTGTATGATTGGGTGCGAAGCGGCTTGTATTTGCATACACACGTACACTCTTTAACAAATTGTGCTTTTTGTGGACAACCATTATCCTCACCCCGCATTGATTATCTTAATCAATATTATTCAAATGAGGCAGCTAAAATTAAAGAAGCAGGACAAGTGCTCATAATGCGAATTAAAGAGGAACAGCGTTTAAATCAATTCTCTGCATGGATAAAGTTAAGTGACTTGGCTTTTACTGGAGATCTTGGAAGTCAATTTCAAAACCTTAAATTAGAATATGATACAATCGCATCTAATTATACTTCTCTACTTGATGAATTAATAAAAATTATTCAAAATAAATTAGATAGCAATTTATTTATATCTCTACCTCTTCCAGAAATCAACACAATTTATAAAGACAATTTAGAAAATTGGATATGTAGGGTAGAGACTATTATCAAAAGTCATAATGAAAATGTTAGGAATTTTAATCAGTTAAAAAATCGAGCGATTGATAAGTGTAAAAAACATTTAGTTGCGACTATCTTGGATGAAATAGATTATTATAAAGTGCTACATAAAGCTAAAAAGGAAGAACAATTCCACACTCTATTAACAACAATAAATAATTCTATTTTAAAAGAAATACAAGAATTAGAAACACATATAAAATCTATTGCCAAGGGTAAAGAAGTTTGTAATCAATATATAAAGTTATTACTTCATCGTGATGATATTAAAATTGAAACAACAGAAGATGGTTATTTTATACTTAAAAGAGCTAATAAGATAGCCAAATATTTAAGTGAAGGTGAAAAATCGGCAATTTCATTCGCCTATTTTCTTGTGTTATTAGAGAGTGATATAGAGAAGTTAAAGAAAAGCATCATCGTCATTGATGATCCTATATCAAGTTTAGATGGGAATCACATAGCATTAGTATCTTCTCTGATTAATAGTTTCTTTTTTAAAAAAGGCATTGATCCTGAGAAACCCGATAAAGTTATTGATTGTTTCTCTCAATTATTTATTTTAACACACAACTTTGAATTTTATAATTTCATTCAAGATGCTAATAATATTAAACGCAAAAAGAAAGAGGTAAATAAAGACGGAGATAGTCAAGATGTTCCTGCATTAAATAAATTTCTTATTAAAAGAATTAATGAAACCGAGTCTACAATTGTAAATATGCCTAAGGCATTAGGAACATACAAATCAGAATATGTATATTTGTGGTCGCAAATTATAGATTATAAAGAAAAGGGATGTCCTGAAGAACTTAATTATATAATGCCCAATATTGTAAGACGTTTTTTAGAAATTTACACATTGATTAAACTTCCGGGCAATCATAATGAGATTGATAACCGAGTGAAAATTTTAATCAATGATGTTAATGAACTTAAAATATTACATAATTTTTCGCATTTTACATCATTAGATAGGGTTGTTAGGCATAGTGAAATCATAATGCGAATGCCAGATATTATTGATGATATATATACATTAGTACAAAAAGATGAGATGCACTTTAATTCACTCAATGAAGGAATACAAAAAAGATGATATAGGTTATTAGAATTCTAAAACAATCAAGAAATCATTCAATATAAAATAAAAGTTTTTTGCCCATCTCAAAAAAATATTGTACCTTTGCACTCGAAATAATAAGTTAACAATTTTTGCCTATGAACAACCAGCATCGTAAAGGCGATGCATGACATATAAATATAGCGTTATAAGCATAACTTGACATTTTGGAACTTCGACACTTTCAAAATTTATTACATTTTCAAGCAAATGCCTATGCGCTCACGCTATCGGCGTGGGCTTTTGCGTAGATTTTGAAAATGTAAGGTAGTCGAAGACCTCAAAATGTCAAATGAAGCGAACGAAAGTTCACGCTTTTATTTTTGTATATCTATCAACTCATACATTATAAATTAACAATTAAACCGAGACAAACGGATTTTTGTCGTTATCATTATGTTTTTAGCTTTTGTAATAATTGTAATTGTTGTATTCATTGGAATGTCAATCGTAGTCACTAATGAAACCAGTAAAACCATAGATAAAAAACGTGACGCTCAGCTCCAGAAACTAGCTGATCGTGACGCTAAGACACAGGCTTTAATGGATGAGCAAAAGGCTTTGTTAGAAGAAATAACAAAGAAAGTAGGTGATTATGATGTAATGATACCCATTAAAATTAAGCGAGGAGTAATAAAGATGGAATGGGTCTATATCCACTATGCTGAAGAGACTTTTTTTGTATCATTATCAAAAAAACAAATTTATTACAAAGAAAGATTTGTTGCGTTTGATAAAATTATAGATTGTGATTATACCGATAATACAACCACTACTGCTACACAAAATGGAAAAGCATCTTCCACTATAACAACCGATACGAGAAGTACAGTTGGAAGAGCTATAGTTGGCGGAGCTATCGCAGGTTCAGCAGGTGCAATAATAGGTGGAGGCACGGCTAAGAAAAATGCAGAGACAACGATTTCAAATAAAACTGTATCAACAACAACGCATGACTATACAATACGAATACATGTAGCAGATATCATTAATCCATTAATGGAAATTAAGTGCTGGGAAAATGAAGAAGCAACCCATAAGATCTTATCTACTATATATGCCATAATTGAACAAAACAAACAATTGTCACACTAGGTAATAGCAAACCACCTGAATCTTCGGCACAATCTTCGGCACGAAGAAAAAAATAACAAAAAATAACCCAAACGGGAGGCGTTGGTAATCAACACCTTCCGCTTGCTTTAAGTACCATATTATAACAAAATTTACAATCGTCTTATCTCGCCCAATGGACTCGAACGATTAATCGCAAGCGATTTTTCGGCACAAAACTACCAAAATGCCGAAGATACGGCAATACTATATAATATAGAGGCACAAAAAAATCAGCGGCAGAAGTAGCGGCAAGTGCAAAAATTTTTTCTATTAGTGTTTATCGTACTTTAAAACCCCTAAAACACAAATCGGCGGCAACTTTATTCACTTTTGCCGCTACTTTTTGCAGTATTATTATAGAAACGCAAAAACGGGCAACTAAACTTTCACCCCACCGCCACCCATGAAAATCAGAGTGGTAACGAAGTGGTAAGCGAAAATACCGCTAACCTGTTACACACATATTTGAGCAAAAAAATCGTTATTTTTGATTCCAATGTTGCTCAATTCGGAAAAATTATGTACCTTTGCAAACAAAATAGCATATCAATATGAAAACGACACACATCATCCATCGCGGACTATTGCTCGCAGCAGCAATAATCTTGTTTGTCAGTTGTGGCAAGAGCAAAAGCAATAACAACGGTCGTATCCTGACCTCCGCCACTGGCTCTATCTACGAATGTCTCGTCGTGATGAACGACCAAGCACTCACGCAAGACCAACTCAACGAAATAGCCAAACACAAGCTCGTGAACGAAGCTTCGGGCTATACCAAACCTATAGCAAGCCTATACGATTTGGTAGAAGCCATCATGGCTGCCGACATGCCTTGCATGCCACAAGTGGAACCCTATTTCCGACTAACACATGTGCCTACCGCACAGTTTGACGATATGTTCAAACCTACACGCAATATCCTATTTGTGGACATCAACCCACAAAAATACACCCAACTCAAAGCGAAAGTGTCCAACGACTATTGGTCCACACCACAAGCCATCTATCGCATACAATCGCCCTCAGAGGAAGAATTTATCAACTACTGGTTAGCAAACGGAACAGCCGTGCGCGAGTGGTTTGTTGGTCAAGAACTGAAACGCCAAACCAAGTTCTACCGCGCCAGCACCAACAAACAGGCACGCGCTATCCTACAGCAACAAGGCTACGACATGCTGATTCCAGAAGACTATATCGTCATCATGGATACCACATTAGGCGGAGCTACCACCTATAGTCTGCGTCGCCCTACTACTATAGCCAGCGAAGTACGCCTGCTCTGGTGCTGCAACAACAAAGGTCCTATGCGCCGCGACCTTATTATATATAGTTACCCCTATACCGATGCCAACACTTTCACCCTCGCATACCTCAATCAGAAACGCGATGAAGTACTCAGTCGCGTAGTAAAAGGCAGCGTGGAGGGGGCATTTATGGGCACCGAATACAAGGTGATGCCACCTCAGATGCGCACCGTTATGGTGAATGACAGCACTTCTGCCACAGAGGTTCGCGGACTATGGAAAATCCTGAACGGCGAAGCGATGGGCGGACCCTATGTCAGCCTCACACGCCTCGACCAAGTCCATGGTCGCATAGTCACCGCCGAAGCCTTCCTATACGCCGCGGGACAAAAGAAACGCACCGCCCTGCGCCAAGCAGAAGCGATTCTCTATACGCTGCAATTGCCTGAAGATACGATTAAGTAGTTTAGTGAACGCTTCGCTACTGTTTAGTGTTTAGAGACGAGGGAAATGGCAGCAGTTACACCATATTTATTAGTAGAGAACCTGACGAAATCGGTAGGCTCTAAGGTATTGTTCAGCAATATCAGTTTCGCTGTGAACAAAGGGCAACGCATTGCCCTCATTGCACGCAACGGCATCGGCAAGAGTACACTGCTCGAAATCCTCATGGGTAAAACCGACTACGACAACGGCAAAATCACTTGGCGAAAAAATCTCAAAGTCAAATACCTGCCGCAACACATAAGTATTGATTGTTTAGAGGACGCCGCAAGCGGCTACAGTTTAGAGATGAAAGGCGAGGATTTCAAAAAACTCAGCGGTGGACAACAAAAGAAACTGCTACTCCAACAAGTATTAGATGACGAGCCCGACATCCTACTGCTCGATGAGCCCACCAATCACCTTGACCTCGACACCGTGGTTTGGTTGGAGGAATACCTGAGAAATCGTACAACAAGAGGCGAAAAAGCCATCACCATTCTCATGGTCACCCACGACCGCTATTTCCTTGACAATGTGTGTACCGACATCTTCGAACTTGACGAGCACAACCTCTACACCTACCACGGCAATTATGCCTATTATGTAGAAAAACGCGCCGAACGACTCGAAGCCCAGCAAGCCGAAGTAGAGAAAGCACGCAACCTCTACCGCACCGAACTGGAATGGATGCGACGCATGCCACAAGCACGCGCACACAAAGCACAATACCGCATTGACAACTTCCACGAACTGGAGAAGAAAGCCAAACAGCAACGCAACGATGTAGAAGTGCAATTAGCCGTCAAATCGGGCTATATAGGCAACAAGATTTTCGAAGCAAAGGATGTATGCAAAACCTTCATATCGCCCACTACAGGCGAAGAGAAAGTCATACTACAGCATTTCAACTATGTCTTCTCTCGCTACGAGAAACTGGGTATCATTGGCAACAACGGCACAGGCAAATCCACTTTCATCAAACTCCTGCTGGGCGAAGTACCAGCCGATAGCGGCACATGGGACATCGGTAGCACCGTTCGCTTTGGCTACTATGCACAAACAGGCTTACAGTTTGACGAGGGCAAGAAAGTCATTGATCTGGTGCGCGACATTGCCGAAGTGGTAGATCTGGGCAATGGACAAAAGATGACTGCCAGCCAATTCCTACAAATGTTTCTCTTCTCGCCCAGCCAGCAATACGATTTTGTGGATAAACTCTCAGGAGGCGAACGCCAGCGTCTGCACCTCTGCACCGTACTCATGCGCAGCCCCAACTTCCTCATTCTGGACGAGCCCACCAACGATCTGGATATCCCTACCCTAAATGTGCTGGAAGATTACCTGCAGAAGTTTCAGGGGTGCCTGATTGTCATCAGCCACGACCGCTACTTCATGGATCGTGTAGTGGATCATATCTTTGTCTTCCACGGACAAGGTCATGTGCAAGACTTCCCAGGCAACTACACGCAGTATCGGTTGGAAACAATAAAGCGAGAAGGCGATGAGGCGAAAGGCGAGAGGTTAGAGGCTAAAGGCACGAAGACCAAAACCGAACAGAAGCGCCGATTGAGCTTCAAGGAGAAAAAGGAATTGGAAGAACTGGAAACACGCATGCCTGCATTGGAAGAAGAAAAAGCTACGCTGGAAGCCCTGCTCTCTGGCGGCGCCACCATACCCAATGATATTGCCCGTGCCTCCAAACGCTATCAAGAAGTGCAAGAGGAGCTGGACATGGCAGAACTCCGCTGGCTCGAACTCAGCGAAATCGCCGAATAACCTTCCCCAATACCCAATCATTTGCATAATTGCATTTTTTTGCCTACCTTTAGGGCAAAAAAACTATGACGTATGGGTATATTCGCGTAAGTTCCGACAAGCAGACGGTCGAGAACCAGCGATTTGAGATTCAACGATTCTGCGAACAGAACCATCTCACGATTGATGGTTGGATAGAAGAAACCATTTCTGGCACAAAGAGTTACACCAAACGGCAATTGGGGCGGCTACTACGCAGGACCCAAAAAGGAGACATCATCATTTGCAGCGAGTTATCGCGTTTAGGGCGTAATCTGTATATGATTATGGAGATACTGAGCATCTGCATGTCCAAAGAATGTTTCGTATGGACCATCAAAGACGGTTATCGCCTCGGCGATGATATTCAGAGCAAGGTGTTGGCATTTGCTTTTGGGCTATCAGCCGAAATCGAACGCAACCTCATCTCCCAACGCACCAAAGAAGCATTGGCACGGCTGAAGGCTCAGGGCAAACAGGTTGGCAGAGCCAAAGGTAGTCCTACAGCGCCTGAACATTTTCGGTTGCACAAACACGATGCATATATCCGCAAGGCACTCAGCGATGGAACCAAGCAATGCCAAATCATCCGACGATTGCATACCAATCGCTCTACATTGTCACGATACATCAAGCGCTTTATCCTTACACCTAGTTAGTCCCCACCATCCAATATCCCTACGCCTCTCTAGCGAGAGTGGAGAAAGCAAAAAAACGACCATCCGTTTGGATAGTCGTTTTCTTTGGTAGTGCTACGGGGACTCGAACCCCGGTTTACGGCGTGAGAGGCCGTTGTCCTAGGCCACTAGACGATAGCACCGTGACCGTATGTCCTGCTTCCTTTTCGAAAGCGAGTGCAAAGGTACAACAAAAAATGCACATGACCAAATATTTTTGAAAAAAAATGCAATTTTTCTCAAAAAAAGTGCATTTTTTAGGAAAAATAGGGGTCATGGGCTGCATTTTGCGACCGTAGCTTCGGGGGAATTGGCCAAACATAGTGCAGACCAAGGCGGCGTCCGAAGATACAACTGCGTCGTAAAATGCGAGGGCGTAGCCCGAACACATGACCAAATATTTTTGAAAAAAAATGCAAAAAAAGTGCATTTTATTGCAAAATTCGTTTTTTTTTAGTAATTTTGCACGCTAATTATGCATACAAACAGGTATGAGTACAAATTTTGGATATGTTCGCGTAGCAGCAGCCGTCCCCCACATGCGGGTGGCAGACTGCCAATACAACGCCAATGAGATTAAGAAGCAAATCACCGAAGCCATCGAAGAAGGCGTACAAGTGGTTTGTTTCCCAGAACTCAGTATCACAGGATACACCTGTGCAGATCTGTTCTTCACACAGCAGTTGCAGCGCGATGCGCTGCAAGCACTGGAGCAAATATGCGCGTACACGCGCAACCTGCCTATCATCGTACTGGTGGGAGCTCCGCTCAAGGTGGATAACAACCTCTATAACTGCGCCTTCGTTATGACCGATGGTGATGTGGTGGGCGTGGTTCCTAAGATCAACCTACCCAACACGGGTGAGTTCTACGAGAAGCGCTGGTTCTCCTCTGGTCGCGATGTACTGGAGCACAATGTGAACAGCATACGTCCGCGCATACCGACCATTGAGCTATGGGGCAACGATGTGCCCTTCGGCATTGACCTGCTGTTTGCGACCAAAGATTATAGTTTTGGTATTGAGATTTGTGAAGACCTCTGGTCTCCCCTACCAGCAAGCACGCAACTTGCCATACAAGGTGCAGAGATTATTTTCAACCTATCCAGTAGCAACTGCGTGACAGGTAAGCACGCCTTCCGTCAGCGAATGATTACACAGCAGTCCGCACGCGTGCATTGTGGCTATGTATATACCTCATCGGGCATCGGCGAATCCACTACAGATATTGTCTTCTCTGGTAGCACCTATATTGCAGAGAATGGTGATATGCTGGAGATTGGCGACCGTTTCCAAATGGAGAGCAGCATGATTATCTCGGAGATTGATGTAGAGCGTCTGCGCATTGACCGCCAACGCAACACCAACTTCACCCACGATAAGCATGGACACTATCGTCACATACAGGTCGCTCCTCTGGAGCGCAGTTTAGAGGACGGCTCCGCCTATAGTTTAGAGTTTAGAGGCGAGGGACCATTGCATCGCCATTTCACCAAGACGCCATTCTTACCCAAGAAGAAAGAGAGCGATGCGTACTGCGAAGATGTGCTTAATCTTCAGACACACGGACTCCTTCGTAGGTGGCAACACACACATGCTCAATCACTTGTGATAGGTATATCAGGAGGACTGGACTCCACACTTGCACTGCTGGTTTGCGTACTGGCAGCTGACCGATTGGGCTATCATCGCTCGCAAATAATAGGTGTGACCATGCCTGGTTTTGGTACCAGCAACCGCACTTATACCAACGCCATTGCCCTGATGGAGCAACTCGGTGTCAGCATACACGAGATACCTATTCGCGAGATGGCTACTCAGCACCTCAATGATATAGGTCATGACATCAACCAACACGACATTACCTACGAAAATGCGCAAGCGCGCATACGCACGCTCGTGCTCATGGATATGGCCAACAAGTACAATGGCATTGTAGTCGGCACTGGCGACATGAGCGAACTGGCACTGGGTTGGGCTACCTATTGCGGCGACCAGATGTCCATGTATGGTGTCAATGCGGGTGTACCCAAAACCTTAGTGCGCTATATCGTACAGTACGCTGCTGAGAACATCTTCGGTGAGGAGACACGAAAGATTCTCTTGGATATAGTAGATACGCCTGTATCACCAGAACTGTTGCCTACCGATGAGCAAGGCAATATTGCACAAATCACCGAAGACAAGGTCGGACCATATGAGTTGCACGATTTCTTCCTCTACTATTTCTTGCGCTACGGTTTCACCCGCGAGAAGATTGCTTTCATGGCTGGCATCGCATTTGAGGGCGTGTACGAGCAAGAGGTGATTGACCATTGGCTGAATGTCTTTATGCGCCGCTTCTTCACGCAGCAGTTCAAGCGTAGCTGCATGCCAGACGGACCAAAAGTAGTAGGCGTTAGTCTTTCTCCACGAGGCGACTGGCGAATGCCTAGTGACGCAAGCGTCATTGTTTAGAGAACGCCCTACGGGCTACAGTTTAGAATTTAAAGACATAGAATATGAAAAAGTTTATCTATACAATCGTAGCAATCTTTATTGCTCTTGCTGCCCAAGCGCAGCTGATACAGCCCATCAAATGGACGGGCGAAGTAGTTGGCGATAGCGTTCGCCTAACAGCCACCATTGAACAAGGTTGGCACCTCAATATCATTGAACTCGGCGACGGGTTCTACATGGATGAGTACGAAGGCACATTCACCGAAACTATTGCCAAAGCCGACACCGTTCGCGTGCGCTACAATGCCTGCGATGACAAGATGTGTACTGCACCCGAAACATGGGAGTTTGTAACCCTCGCCAATAACCAATCTCCTATAACCGATAGCGAAGCGTCCGAAACTCAATCCATCTGGTGGATATTTGTGATGGGCTTGTTGGGCGGCTTGTTGGCAATCTTCACTCCATGCGTATGGCCTATCATACCGATGACCGTCAGCTTCTTTATCAAGCGCGGCGGCGCAGCCAAAGGTACTACCAACGCACAAGTAGTACGCGATGCTATTCTCTATGGATTGAGCATTGTGATTATCTACGTAGGATTGGGTTTGCTGGTAACTCTCATCTTCGGTGCATCAGCACTCAACGCACTGAGTACCAATGCGGTAGTGAATATCATCTTCTTCCTTATTTTGGTAGTATTTGCAGCATCGTTCTTCGGTGCCTTCGAGATTACATTGCCAAGTTCATGGTCCACAGCACTCAATAGCAAGTCCAGCAACACCACTGGTTTCCTCAGTATCCTATTGATGGCATTCACATTGGTCATTGTATCTTTCTCTTGCACAGGTCCTATCATTGGCACCTTGCTTGTGGAGGCAGCAGGCAAATCGCTCCTCGCACCAGCGATGGGTATGTTGGGCTTTGCCATTGCATTGGCGTTGCCCTTCTCGCTGTTTGCTATGTTCCCATCGGTCTTGAAGAAACTGCCTAAGTCTGGCGGCTGGATGAACACCTTCAAGGTGACATTGGCGTTCCTGGAGTTGGCATTGGCGTTGAAGTTCCTCAGCGTAGCTGACTTGGCATACGGATGGCATATCCTTGATAGAGAAGTGTTTGTATCCTTGTGGATTGTTATCTTCTCGCTCTTGGGTTGCTACCTGCTCGGATTGATTAGTTTCCCACACGACGATGAGGATCATCGCAAGACCAGCGTTAGTCGCTTGTTCTTGGCGATTATCTCACTCTCGTTCGCAATGTATATGGTACCAGGATTGTGGGGTGCTCCATTGCGCGCCATCTCAGCTTTCGCACCACCTATGACCACCCAAGACTGGGTGATGACACCAGGCGCATCCCCTGCCAATAGCCAATTGCCTATAACCAATAGCCAATACACCACCATGACCAACCACGGTGGACAGATCACCTTCACCGACTACGAGGAGGGTATGGCATATGCGAAGGAGAATAATATGCCAGTATTCTTGGACTTCAACGGCTTTGGTTGTGTCAACTGCCGCAAGATGGAGGCCGCAGTACTCAGCAAACCCGAAGTGGCAGAACATATGCACAAGTATGTCCTCATCTCGCTCATCGTGGATGACAAGACCAAACTGGAGGAGCCTATCACCGTAGAGGAAAACGGCAAAACCGTTACCCTCAAGACCATCGGCGACAAATGGAGCCATATGCAACGCGCACACTATCAGTCGAATGCACAACCCTACTATGTGCAACTCGATGCCGACGGCAACCGCATTGTGGAGGGCAGTTATGCGTATGACGAAGATATAGAGAAATTCTTGAACTGGCTAAAATATTAAGATATGTTTGAGAAAAAGACAACTTCTAGTTATACTAGACCATCTAGCCATTCTAGACAATCTAGCTATTCGAAATCTTCTCCCCTTCAGGGGGGAGCGAAGGGGGCTTCTTATGATACCCGTCGTCCACCTGAGAAGGAGATGATCTTCGGTATCCGTGCTATCATTGAGGCAATAGATGCGGGCAAGACCTTGGACAAGATTCTCCTGCGCCGTGATATGACTTCCACGATTGGCAAGGAACTCCTGAAGAAACTCATGGGCACTACTACCCCCGTGCAGAAAGTCCCTGTGGAGAAGCTCAACCAATATACCGACAAGAATCACCAAGGCGCGATTGCTTTCCTCAGTCCGATAGACTTCTGCAACTTGGAAACACTCGTCCCTACCCTCTTTGAGGAGGGCAAGACTCCCTTGCTGATGGTACTGGACGGAGTGACGGATGTGCGCAATTTCGGTGCTATTGCTCGCACATGCGCATGCGCTGGCGCACACGCACTAATTATTGGTACACACGGTAGTGTGGCTATCAATGGCGATGCAGTAAAGACATCAGCAGGTGCGCTATACCATCTGCCAGTATGCAAAGTGGATAACCTCCAGAATGCATTGCAGTACTTACGCGATTCGGGTTTTACTGTCTTGGCGGCTACTGAGCATGCCACTGCTAATTATACCGAAGTGGATATGACTATGCCTACGGCTATCGTGATGGGTAGCGAGGATAAGGGCATATATGAGGGCAATTTGCGCATTTGCTCTCATCAAGTACGCATACCAATGTCGGGTGTGATTGAGAGTTTGAATGTAAGTGTGGCAGCAGGTGTAATGCTCTACGAAGCGGTTAGACAACGCGGATAATTTAATAATCATGATATTATAGTTAAAAGCCCATAATAACCGATATGCTTCTCAATGTTGAAACGCCCGCACCTAAGATTTTGCCTGCGGATTCTCTCAAACATATAACTGAAAATTTCATCCAACAAGTGCAAAGCGACCCCGAAGTAGTGTTTCGCGGTTGGTTGGATAGTGCGATTGATTTTGGTATCAAAGTAGTCATAGCACTGGTGCTCTATTTTGTAGGAGCATGGGTGATTCGCCGCGTTAAACGAATGTTAGAGCGTATCTTCGAGCGCCGCAAGACCGAACGCACATTGGCATCGTTCGTAACATCGTTTACCAGTATTGCGCTAACCGTTATACTTATTCTTGTACTGATAGGCACTCTCGGATTAGACACCACCTCTTTCGCCGCACTGCTCACCGCAGGCGGTATGGCTATTGGTATGGCATTGTCGGGTACGGTGCAGAACTTCGCAGGAGGTATTATGTTGTTGGTTTTCCGTCCGTTCAAGGCAGGCGACTTTATCAATGCGCAAGGCGTGAGCGGTACGGTGATGGAAGTAACCATAGTCACCACACGTATTCTCACCGTGGACAACCGCGTGATTATCTTGCCTAACGGAGCACTATTCAATGGCACGATTGAGAATGTATCGGCACAAGTATTGCGCCGCGTGGATTGGACTGTCAGTGTGGACTATGGTGTGGATGCAGATGGTTGTATTGCACTGCTGAAAGAACTGATTCTATCCGACGAACGTATCCTAACCTCTCAACATGAGCGTCCAAAGAATGCTTCGCCTGTAGCAATTGATACCACCAAAATAGCTATTCCAGACCCCTTTGTTGCGCTTTCTTCCTTGAATGATAATAACATCTCGTTCGTTGTGCGCGCATGGGTGAAGTCTGCCGATTATTGGGATGTGTACTTCCATTTCAACAAACTCTTCTACACGGAACTGCCCAAACATGGCTATACCTTTGCCTACCCACATATGGATGTAACCCTAACTACTAACAACGAAGTGAAGTGAGAGGTTAAAGGTTAAAGGTGAGAGGTTAAAGGCACGGATATGCGGCTTAGCCGCCCCGCCTATAAACCATAAACTATAAACATTAAACCACAAAATTATGCTACTAATTTTCGACTTAGACGGAACACTAATCAATACGATTGATGACTTAGGGCAGGCGTGCAACCATGCTTTGTCGGCATGTGGTTTTCCCACGCATAAGATTGAGGACTATCCCCGTTTAGTAGGCAATGGAATCAACAAACTCATCGAGCGTGCCTTGCCCAAAGAGCATCGCAACGAAGCTACGGTGCTTCGCCTACGCGAATACTTTGTGCCCTTCTACGACCAACACAACTGCGACCTCACGCGTCCCTACGCTGGTATTCCAGAACTGCTGAAGGCATTGAAAGCAGCGGGTCACACTTTGGCAGTAGCGTCCAACAAGTATCAAGCAGCCACCGAGAAGATTGTAGCGCATTTCTTCCCAAACATATTTGATGTGGTGCTTGGCGAGCGCGTGGGTGTTGCGCGCAAACCCAATCCACAGATTGTTTGGGATATTATCCATCGCCTTTCGCCTTTAGCCTCTCACCTTTCGCCTATGTACTACATCGGCGACTCTCTCGTAGATGCCGCCACCGCCAAGGCAGCCAAGTTGCCCTTCGTGGCTTGCACTTGGGGCTTCTGTACCCGCGAGCAGTTGCAAACAGCACAAGCTGACTATACAATCAATCATCCTTTAGAATTATTAAATATATCCAACATATTATGAAACGAACAACAATCATTGACTTCGTTGAGAAGTACACCCACGAGTTTAGTGAACTGACTTTCCTTCGCGAGAAGGTAGATGGTGTATGGACAGAAACCAGTTTCCGTGAGACACGCGAAGAAGCATACCGCATTGGTGCGGGTCTCCACCAACTTGGACTCAAGAAAGGCGATAAGGTATCGCTCCTCTCACAAGGTCGCAATCTGTGGATTACCAGCGAATTAGGTATCCTATACGCAGGTGGTGTGAATGTGCCTCTGAGTATCAAACTCACCGAGAGTACCGACCTGCTCTTCCGCATACAGCATTCCGATTCGCGCTATGTGATTGTGAGCGAGCAACAGTTGCCTAAGATTCGCAATATCATTGCCGACTGCCCCAAGGTGGAGAAGATCATCGTGCTTGACCCTATAGCCGATTATCAAGCCAACGAGATGCCTATCAGCGAAGTCATTGCTATGGGCGAAGAGTACCTCAAAGAACATAGTGCGGAGTTCAAGGCGCTGTATGAGTCGGTTGGACCTGACGACTATGCCAATATCAGTTACACTTCGGGTACCACAGCCGACCCCAAGGGTATTCTGCTCACCCACCGCAACTATACAGCCAATGTGGAGCAAGGCGCCAGCGTTATCTCTTGCGAGAAAGGCGATGTGATGCTCATTATCTTGCCTCTTGACCACTGCTTTGCGCATGTGGCTGGCTTCTATACTATGATGTCCTACGGCGGCAGTATCGCCACTGTACCTATCGGCAAGACGGCTATCGCTACGCTCAAGAACATCCCTATCGCTATCAAAGAGGTGCGCCCTATGCTGATGCTCTCTGTACCAGCTTTGGCACGCAACTTCCGCAAGAATATTGAGACAAGCATCAAGGCGAAAGGCAAAACCGTAGAACGCCTCTACGAGTTTGCGCTCAACAATGCTATCAAATACAACAAAGAGTATTGGAACCGTGGTGGTCTTCAAGCATGGCGCTGGCCACTGGTGAAACTCTTTGATAAGATTATCTTCAAAGCCGTTCGCGAAGGATTTGGTGGACGCATGAAGTTCTTTGTCGGCGGTGGAGCATTGCTCGACATCGAGTTGCAACGCTATTTCTGCGCTGTGGGCATGCCTATGTTCCAAGGCTACGGACTGAGCGAAGCGACACCGATCATCTGCGCCAATTCGATGGGACACGCCATTTTCGGCTCCAGCGGACGCATTGTTACCCCACTCGACTTGAAGATCTGCGATGACGAAGGCAATGAGGTGCCACATGGTCAGAAAGGCGAGATTGTCATCAAGGGCGAGAATGTGATGGCGGGTTATTGGAAGAACCCTGAGTCCACTGCGAAGACCATCATCGATGGCTGGTTGCATACAGGCGACATGGGTTATGTGACCGACAAACACCCTGGATTCTTGTGGGTGGTAGGACGCTTCAAGTCGCTGCTTATTAGTGCCGATGGCGAGAAATATAGTCCAGAGGGCTTTGAGGATAGCCTCACCGATGGTAGCAAGTATATTGAGCAAGTCATTCTGCACAACAACCAAGACCCCTACACGATGGTACTCATCGTGCCTAACAAAGATGCGCTCAAAGAGTTTGTCAAAGGCAAGGGATTGAATCCCGCTACAGAAGAGGGCAAGAAAGCCATGTTGCAGAAGATTCAGGACGAGGTAAACGAGTACCGCAATGGTAAGTTTGCAGGTATGTTCCCAGAGCAATGGTTGCCCAAAGCGATTGCCGTATTGCCAGAGGCCTTTACCGAGCAAAACCACATGGTCAACTCCACGATGAAGATTGTCCGTGGCAAAGTAGAGGAGTACTATGCCGACCGCATCGAATATGCCTACACGTTAGAGGGCAAAGAACTGATGAATGAGAAGAACCTAGCTGCGTTATAGGCGAAAGGCGAGAGGTTAAAGGCGAGAGGCGAGAGGCGAAAGGCTAATGGTAAAAAAAATCGTGCCACCGCAGGGTTGGCACGATTTTTTGATTGTGAGAAATGCAGTATAACTATTTATAGTTCATTCAGCAATTCCTCCGCCGTCATCAGTTTGACACCAGTTTCATGAGCATGCTTCACATCTAACAATCCCTCTCGCACTGCGGCTAAGATTTCTTCTTTCTCAATGTATTCTTCTTTTTGCTCTATCTCCTCTTTTAGCATATCAAACACATATACAGAACTCTGATAATATAATTCAGAATCTATATTCTCTATTAGGCGATAGGTGTTTGATTTATACAAGACATCAGCTGCTTCATCCAATGAATAATTATACGTCTCCATTAGCATAGCGATGAGGTCTTCCGACAAGCACTCTATTAAAAATTGCATATCCTTATTCATGGTGCAAAAGATTTATTGCTTTTTCTGTAGCAAAGAAATACTGAATTGTAGGTGTAATATATTCCACTTTCTTTTGGAATTGCTCCAATGTAATATATTCGCGAAGCAGTTGACGTATTTGTACGCCCACCTTATCATCTGCAATTGGTCCTATCACGATGTCATAATCATGCGCTTGTTCAGGAGTGTTGTTTAATCTATTTTTGAGAATAAATTGCGCCCATTCTATTGAATATCCCTCAAATATTTTCACCTTGAGATTCTTATCGCTTAGTTTTGTCTCATCAAAGACAAATGTTGTTATCATGGGTTCTCCACCTCGTCGAACGCTTGTGATTTGAGCCATACGCTCAGCCTGCTCATACTCACTACTAAGGTAAAACCCCTTTCCAAAATCTTTGCCCAACCTACCCTTTTCGAGATCAATGGTTTGTATTTTTATATTTGAGCCGTGATATAGTTTCATGCTATTGCTCCTCCGTTGCGTTGGCAAATCATCGTTAAATCTTCAACTGCTTCTTCAATAGAAAAAGTATGTTCTATATCGTAATAGTCGCGCAAGAAATCCGTACCTTTATACTGATGTAGATAGAGGTATGCGTTCTGATTACTCAGTCCGTATCGTTCTGCAAAAGCACCTACACACGCCACTAAATAGGCTATTCTATTGGACATTTCTCGTGACATATAGTTAACAAATTTTTCTTTTTAGCTTCTATATAACTACAGTTATTTTCCCTGTTTGTTTTCGAGAATTCGAAAAACTCGCTGCAAAGTTACATTATTTTTCTGATATATCCAAATTTTTTATCTCATTATAATCAAAAATCGTGCCTAACGCGGGGTTGGCACGATTTTTTGATGGGTTGTAATGCACTGTGCTATTCGTAATGCACTGTGCTACTAGTTGATAGTGAGGTGCGAGTAGGGTGGTTATTGACCTGCTCCATTGTAACTGCCGCCACCCCATCCTACAGGTGGATTTGGATTCTCATAACCGCCACCAGAACTAACCGCCATGATAGCATTTTCACCAAGAAGTTTGATTGCCTCAGTTTGAGGCGCTAAATATATTTTTTTCATATCTTTCTGTTTATTATTTAAGTGTAAAGTGTAAAGGCTGGGGGTAAAGGCGAGGAGAATGCGGCTTTCGCCGCTATTCTTGCCTCTCGCCTTATAGCCTTATTAACCTCATCGCCTTAGAGTTTTTGTCCTTGTACGTTATACTTCACGCCATCGCGGATGATGATGAGTTGTCCGTTTACGATAGCCTTAACAGCTTGACCCTCTGGAGCAACGATATTCTCGAAGCCAGTAGCAGCATTCTCGCCCATGCATACGCGGCGACGACCTGGGATCTTAGCTTGCTCAGTAGTTGGAACTAATGTAGCACTGATGTATGCACGATTTGCAGGCAATGTAGCGCCTGTACCAGCAATCCATATGTTGTTTTCTGCAATGATGTAATTATCAACTAAAATTCCATCAGCGGCAATATCAATAAATGTACCCGTCAAACCGTTTGCGCCTGTTTGTGGAGCAATAGCAGTGTTACCATCGCCGAGGATAGCGATTTCAGATGCAGTAGCGCGGAAGATATATGGTTTACCAGCCTCGAGCGTACCATTTACTTCGTTCAACCAAAGACCTTTGTTGACTTCCAGCCATGAAACCTCATAGAACTCAGCACCCGTGTAGTTGCTTGAACCATAAGGGATACAAAGTGTACCGTAGTCACCTTCGGTAACTGTGCGACCATATGCATCACCTGTTGCATATACTGGAGCGGTAACTACTGGGAGAGATGAATAATCGGCTGTTCCAGCATTATCTTCTGCATTATAATTCTTGAATCCATTTGCTTGTGCACGATAGAGGAATGTACGATTTCCTATCATATAAGAAGAACCATCGTATGTCCATTCACATTCAGTAGTAGCTAATTTCATATCTGCACTACCTGCTGTACCTGAGATATAGTTTTCTCCATTTTTGAATGTAGCTATAGTACCATCAATAGCTAATTGCCATTCGATAGTTGCTTTATCTGCATCTGCAACATTGTAGAGTTTGCCCCCCACATAATTAACAGGAAGAGCCGCTATAACTTTACCTGCAGTTTGTTCAACATTCTTCAGTGCATACCATTGACCATTGTACTCTGCGAGGATAACAACCTTCTCGCTCTTTGGATTAACAGTAATTACACAAGTAACTTCAGCAGCTTTGTAGGTTGCGTCACCTGCAAAGGTTGCAGTAATAGTTGCAGAACCTTTTTTGCCACTTACCAAAGAGATAACACCTGCATTATCTACAGTAGCCAATTCTGTATTGCTTGATTCGAAGCTAACTGCCAAACTATTAGGATTGCTGAATGTAGGAGCAGTAAATGCATCACCAACGGTGAGAGATACAGTGGCTGAACTCCAAGCAAGACCAGCATCAACGCGATTGTCTTGTTTATAGTAAACGGTAATAAGTGTTGCACGCGTTTGTGCTGATGCAGTAAGAGTAACAGTATATGCTTCACCAACCCAAGTACCCTCTTTACCGCTATATGTATAAGTACCATCCTCAGTGCTCAACTTAGCTGGACCATATTTAGAATCGTCAGAAGCTGTGGAAGTTAATACTACCTTTGTTATAATGTATCCTTCTGCTGCTGAGAATATTGCTTTTGCATTTGCATATATACGATATTCTTCACCATTGCCAAGAATACCATCTGAACATGCAAATGTAATAGGTGATTTTATTATTTCTCCTTCACCTTGAGTAGTATTTCCTTTATCATCTGCTGCGACAAATGTAGCCTCCAATTGATTTGGATCAGTGATTGTAATATTATAAGAAGCAGTTCCTGGCAAATATGCCGCATCTCCACCAAAAGTAGCAGTAATAGTTACTTTACCAGCTTTATCTAGAATTGTAACATCGCCAGTTGTAGCATTTACAGTTGCCAAAGTCTCATCGTTACTGCTATAAGTAACTGTTAACCCATTTGGATTAGTGAGAGTAGGAGTAGAGAATACCTCATTAACTTTTGCGGTATATTCTGTGGTTTCATATGCAAGACCAGCAACTGCTTTGTTACGATTGAGGCTAATCAGTTTGTTATTTGCATCCAACTCATATGTTGAATTAAACTTTAACAAGTTACCAAATACAACTACCTCATCACCTACTTTTATATCATCCGTAGATGTGAAAGAATCACCGTTAAATGATTTTCCACGGAACGCTTGCAATTGCGCAGAGGTTTCCAATCCATCAGCAGAAATGTTGTATGTAATATTTCCATATGTAGGATCGTATGCTGTTACAATCTTACTAACAATACCTTTTACATAAATATTGTTTGCTGCAGATACTTTATCAATAATCTCGCGTGCAGTAGCCACATCATATGCAGTTTCTGTTGTATTTGCGGTTGCCTTAACTGTGATGGTGTAAGTAGCAGTTTTAGTTGTTGTACCCTCAGTGAAAGAAACAGTAACCTCTACAGCTGCACCTGCTGTCGCAGTGCTACCTGTAACAGTTACTTTATCGGTTACATCCTCGTCTGCAGCACCATCGAAATGAGCGATTACCTTCAAACCTTCGTAGTTGAAAGTCTCACCTTGCCAGAAAGTAGTTTGAGTTGCAGATGTTGTAATCTCGATGCTATTCAAAGTCTTAGTTGCTTCGAAGGTAGCAGAGATAGTAACATCAAACTCAGGCATGATGAACTTGCCATCAGTTACGGTAACTTTAGTAGTTGCATCATCAGTCTTGTAAACATCGTATGCAGCGAGTTTGTAGCCAGTAGTTGGGTTGTTGTCTAAAGTAAGTTCTGTACCAGCCGCAACAGCATTCAAATCAGTTGCACCGCTTACACTGATAGAACCATGTTGGATTGCATCATCAATAGAAACTTTAGAATTGATAGGGAGCCATGTAATTGTCACTTTGGTAAGATACATCGCACCACTTGCAGAACGTAAACCAATATATCTATAATCTTCAGAAATCTCTAGATGAGTAGAGGTGCCTTTTACGATTGTTCCTAATTTATCTCCGTCTTTATAGGTATCGTACAAATCTGTTGGATTAGTATAAGGAGTATTGCTTCCGTATATATTTAATGTACTACCAGCGCTTGTTTCGTCATTCCATTCAATTTCAACTCGCTTTACTAGACCTCCTGAAACAGTAGATACAATACCTGAGTTACTATTATTAGAACGTAATTGGATAGAAGAATTACTACCAGCACATTGAGCTGTATATTGAGCATTAGAGTGACCTGTATTTGCAGCAGTTTTTGCATCAACAGTTTTATAATCGGAATTGGTTAATTCAGTCCATGCATTATCCAATATGTCAATTACACCACCTGCGATTGGTTCTAGTGGTGCAGGTTTTACGATCAAAGTATAGTCAACAGTTTTTGCTTTGTACTCTTTACCTGTACCAGCAGAGGTGCCACCTTCATATTTTGCTGTAATGGTTACTGTACCTTCCTTCTTGAGTGTTACAGTTCCATCAGTTGCAATAGAAGCAGTAGCATCATCTGAACTGCTATAAGTCACTGGTACACTGTGTGTATTTGTCAATGTTGGGAACACATTGTCAGTAGCATCAATTGTTACTTCTGCACTTGCAGCACTCCATTTGAAGGCATCACCCAACTCAACATACTCAATGCCAGAAGCGCATGTGGTGATGTAGTCGGAATAGGTAGTAGTGCCACCTGAAGTTCCTTCTGAAGCCCAAGTGATTGAAACACTTGTAAGATACAATGCGCCACTATTAGAGCGAATGCCGATGTATTCGTAGTCGCCTGAAATAGCGAGTTCAGTAGATGTACCATATTTAATGCTACCTAATTTGGTACCTTGAGTAGAAGTTGAGTATAAATCAGTCGCTTGCGCGTAAGCTGAATTTTTTCCGTAAATATCAATTGTACGACCAGAAGATGTATTTGAGTTCCATACAACAGATACTTTTTTTGCTTTTCCGCCAGATGCAGTAGTAACAATACCAGAATTACTATTATTTGTACGAAGTTGAATAGAAGAATTACCACCCGCACTTTGTCCTGCATAAACGGCAGAAGATGTGGCGGTTTTTCCAGACCATGTATCATAATTAGTACTTGTAACACCAGTTATCGCACGGTTAAGAACATCGGTCACCTCTGTTGTAGTACTACCACCACCTGTGGTCGTAGCTTTTGCGAAGACAGCGTAGTAATCTTTATCTTCTTTAGCTGTACCAAAGTCGGAAATTGCTGTAAAATCAGCTCCATCAGAAGCAACATCGCAATCCTCAGTCCAACCCATAAATACATAACCAGTCATTGTTGGGTCGGTTGCAGGTTTGGTAATTGTAGCACCTTCATTCAAAGTTACATCCGTAGTAACGCCCTTAGCAGTATGCCATTTGATGGTGTAGGTCTTAGCAGGAGGTGGAGGAGTAGTGCCACCTGAAGTGTATGTAATAACGATTTTTGACCAACGAGTTTGTGCTGATGCTGTTATTGAAATCTCTTTTGTTCCATCCGTAGGAGTAACTGTTATTGTTGAGCCTGAAGCCTGTGCTGTAGCATTGGTCCATGTACTTGCGCCTGGAGTAGCATATTTTGCTTCACTCACCGTAATTACTATTTTATCAATGGTAGTATTTGATTTTGGTGTAAAAGTAACAATCGCTCCTTGATAAACTCTCCAGGGACTATTTGCTACATAATTATTATTGGAACCTTTAGCATGTACAATCGTACAACTGTTTAAGTTCCAGGTCATTGTGTTGTTGGAGATTGTTCCCGCAGGACACTCCAGAGTTTCTTCCGCACCCCACGCGTTTCCAACGCCGAGGGCGAGCATCGCGAATAACGCGAAAAATAGTTTTAAATGTTTCATATTGTTATAATTTTGAGTTAATATATGCTATAGTGTGGTATAATATTGTGCAGTTTGGTGTAGCATTGTGTAGTATAGTATTTATTCGCGCTTTTGCACGATAAAAAGTAATATATTTAGCGTTCTACGAACTTCGGTTCGATTATCGGGGTCCCCACGAACCTCGTGGGTGAGTGGGGAGAGCGGAGGCACATGTCGCCTAATGATGCAAAGCATCAGTCATCGCGACTATGTTGCCGAACGCGAGCGATCTTTGAAATGTTGAAAATGACTGATATATATGCATTTTTGCGAGAAAAAACTTGCACAATTAAAAAAAATGCAGTACCTTTGCGAAAAATTTCGGATAAACCAATGCGAACTTTTTCGATGCGAACTTTTTCGCATGGAGCAATAATAGTACGTTAAACCATTATAATACAAAAAATTATGGCAAATAAATTTTCTTACGGGACCCTCGCTAAAGGTACGTTTTTTACTGACCGAAAAAACGAATTAGTACGCATGAAGCAGTTCTTGGATAGCGAAAATCACCTTGTTTTGATCAGCCCGCGCCGTTATGGAAAGAGCAGTCTGGTGAAAAAATGCGTGGAAGAGGTAGGTCGTCCGTATATTTGGTTGGATATGCAGTATGTTGTATCCGTAGCTTCGTTTACCACACAACTGCTGAAAGCCATTTTGGCGCAATATCCATTAGAGCGATTGCGATACGAGCTTCGCCACTTTCGTATAATGCCGACTATCACCCTCAATCCGATGACGAATGAATGTCAATTCGGTTTTCAGCCATCGGAAGCAGCTGACAACACAATGCTTGAGGATGTGATGGCTCTTCTTCAAAAACTGAGTACTCCAGAAAAGAAATTGATTATCATCTTTGACGAGTTTCAAGAAGTATTGAAGATTGGCAAAGGTCTTGACAAGCAATTGCGCTCAATCATACAACTCCAGAGTGGACTCAATTACATATTTATGGGCAGTCAAGAGGGAATGATGCTTGAGATTTTCGAACGTAAGAAATCGCCCTTTTATCACTTTGGTGGACTCATGCGACTCAGTAAGATACCTTATGATGATTTCTACCAGTTCGTATTGGAGCGTCTGCCGGAGGTTTCTGATAAAGAGGGTGTTACGCGTGAAATATTGACTTTTTCCTCTTGCCATCCGTACTATACACAGCAATTAGCCTTCGAAGTGTCTAATCAGATTGAGATAAACACTCTTCAAGACAATGTAGTTACTTCTGCTATTCAAGCCATCTTGCAAGCACATGACCTCAATTATGAGCGTTTATGGGAGAACTTCAACAATACCGATAAAGGCACATTGTTGCAACTCTCCAACAGAGAGAACCCATTGAATAATAAAGCCATTGCTTCGAGTACGGCGTTCAGTTCGCTCAAACGATTAGTCAAAAGCGGAGTTGTCATTCGCACAAATGAGTACATATTAGAAGATCCATTCTTCTGTGAGTGGCTGAGAATGAAGCAAAATCCCACACGAATATCGTAATCCCCTGCAAGCGCAACTATGCACAATCGTTTTGCGTAATTCCATCGCACGCTATCAGTCTGACACGGAGCAAACGCTCTGTGTCAGTTTGTTTTATGCTTCATAGCGTAAATCAGTCATTTCAATACGTCAAAGAACATGTTTCGTTCGGCGAGCCGAACACATAATGATATGCTTACAACTTCAGGTGTGAGTAACGGAGAAGGGGTCGTTAGTTTGATACCAAAAAAGTGCTAAATTTTCAAGTGGATTGAGCAAAAATAAATTTATAAGAAAAAACTTGAAAAATATTTGTTTATATGCTTTTTTTGTAGTACCTTTGCAGAGTAAATCAAATGAAAACGGTTAAGACACTCCACTTTGATTTCATCTCTTTTGGTGTATCTATTTCTGTTTCATTTGGTTATACACATAATCAGTCGTTTTATTGACGACCTTTTTGTGCATATACAACCATTAGGCTGTAAACATAGGCGATTTTTGTCGCAGGTGTTCTTTGAAATAATGATATGATGAAACGAATTATCGGTGGCGTGTGCATGCTGTTTCGTTACCATACCGTTACCACACCGTTACCACTACGTAGGTGCTACTTTTGGTATCAAACTAATGACCGTTTTTCTATCCTCGCCCGAAGTTGCAACATATCATTATTCGTTCGGCATGCCGAACAAAACATGTTCTTTGACGTATTGACATATTTGGATTTATATACCGTGTTTCCGTGCACATCCGTGCTCGTCCGTGGGAGGTATTTCCGCCAAACTCGGTAAAAACTCCCAAAACGCTTGCTTGATTTCGCTCTAAAAAAATATTTTTCAGAAAAATTCACAACTTATATTACTGATAGTCAGTTAGATAAAATCAACACAAACTTGTGTGACACAACTTTGTGTGACACAAACTTGTGTGATTCAAAAAAAAGTTGTACCTTTGCAGCGAATTTTCAAACACAAGTCTTATGAAATCATCACAAAAAGAACTGCAAAAGCCCTTCGTTTTTGGGCAAGCGATTGGCGACAATCACTTCATTGGTAGAGAGCGCGAGCAACAACGCTTGGCTGCCAACTTTGCGCATGGCATCAACACCATACTCATGGCTCCTCGCCGTTGGGGCAAGACCTCACTGGTCAAACGAACAATGGCAGAAATTCAAAGTGACAACATCAAAGTGGTGTACATTGATGCCTATTTCTGCCGCAATGAATATGAATTCTACAACCATTTTGCAGAATCTATCCTCCATCAAACCAATTCCAAGTTTGAGCAGTGGACAGAAACAGCAGCTGAGTTCCTTACGCGTTTGACGCCAAAGATTTCGTACAACATGCCATCATCGGAGGAGTATTCTGTTTCGTTGGGCATTTCGCCCCGTACACACTCGCCAGAAGAAGTGTTGCAGTTGCCTGAACTTATTGCGCAGCGCAAGAATGTTCACCTGATTGTATGCATTGATGAGTTTCAGCAAGTTGGTGAGTTCGCAGACAGTTTGACCGTGCAAAAGCGCATGCGCAGCGTATGGCAGCATCAGCAGCATGTCAATTACTGCTTGTTTGGTAGCAAAAAGCATTTGCTGCAAAACATGTTCCTCAAGAGCAGCTATCCGTTTTATAAGTTCGGCGACATTATTCCGTTGGAACCGATAAAAGAGGACTTGTGGATTCCGTATCTGCAACAAGGATTCCGCTCGTGGGGCAAGGAGTTGCCCGAGGAGATTGCCCGTCAGATTTGCACATCGGTGCAACTGCACCCATCGTATGTGCAGCAACTGGCTTGGCTGACACTGCTCAATACGCAGCAAGTCGCTTCTGACGAAACATTGCAGTGGGGTATTGATGACCTTATCAACGAAAATGCCGCTTTGTTTATCCAGCAGACAGAACAATTGACTCCTTTTCAACTGAATTTTCTATATGCGATGCTTGATGGGGTAGATACCGATTTTGGCAAAGAGAATATACGCGAACAATATCAATTGGGGGCTTACAGCAATATCGCGCGTGTTAAAGGTGCGCTTGTTGAGAAGGAGTTGATTGATACGCAAACAAGAAACAAGGTTGTATTTGCAGATCCAGTGTTTGCTCTGTGGCTGCGCAAAAATATGAGATAACAGCAGATACCGCGTTTCCGTGCACATCCGTGCTCGTCGATGGTTAGAAACACATCTCATTATTACTCTCCAAATGAAATAGGGCTATATGGCTCTATTTCGTTTTTTCGCGACCAAAATTATAGAATATTACCAAAAATTTGTTTGCATAATTCGCTGTAATAATTTTGCTTAATTTTTTATAATAAACTGCAATTTTGGGAAAGAATCCAAATTATGTCAACATTTCAAAGATCGCTTTTGCGTTCGCAAGAACGCTAAATATACTATTAGGTAGCATATATAAACTCAAAATTATAATGATATGAAACAATTAAAACTATTTTTCGCGTTATTCGCGATGCTCGCCCTCGGCGTTGGAAATGCGTGGGGTGAAACTGTGTCTAACACATGGGATTTAACATCCTCTTCTTCCGATTGGACAAATGAGGGTTGTGTTACTTATTTTTCTCAGCCATATGGTATTAAGGAAAAGGGTGCATATATCATTAACAAAAACATCTCGGATTTTATCAAATACTCTTCAACAGCAACCAATATCAAAATTGGCGTAAAATCTTTATGTAATGGTGCTACTTCAAGTAAACTTACAGTATCATTAGTGGATGCATCTGGAAATGTTGTAGGTACAGGTCTAGAGATTACTCCAGATAACGCTACAGCCGCAAGTAAGACTACTTACAAGTATGTCACATTCACATCTAATTTTGCAAATATTGCAGGATATAAAGTTGAATGTACAACTTTTGGCAAAAATGTACTAATCAATGGAACTAGTTATGAGATTACATATACTCCTTCTTCTAGTGGCGAAACTCCAGGCGAAGGTGGTGGTGAAGAACCAACTCCAGATCCAGAAGAACCAACTCCAGGAACAAGTGCAAATGTAACCTATGATTTTACCCAAATTGATGGCTTTTCCTCTTGGGGAAATAGTTATTCATCACATGAAGTTACATATTCAGACGCTAAAGTAACTTTTGAAGCTGCCTCAAAACAAACAAGCAACATAACAGACTGTCCTGTAACCAAAGGTAAATCTGTAGTACTCGTTATGACTGATGGAAGTAAATTGTCAAGTGTTAAGTGGGTGTGCAAACAATGGACGACAAAGACACAAACTATTACACTTCATTATTCGACGAATGGAGGTGGTACATATACCAGAACTGGTATCACATCAACAAATTTTAGCATTTCATCTGATAATTTACCTGCGGGAACAAATGCTGTAAAAATAACATTTAATAGCACGAGTAATCAAGTAGGTATAAGTTCTTGTACTATTACAAAAGTTTCCTCAGGTAGCGGAGAAACGGTCGTTAAAACGCTACAATCTATTGCTGTAACTGATATGAAAACCACCTACGAACAAGGAGATATCTTCAAGTTCAATGGTATTTGTACTGCTACTTATAGTGTTACTAAAGACGGTGTTGCTCAACCAGATGAAACAGTAGAGGTTACTCCTACATCTGTGTCAACTCCTAATATGAACACAGTGGGAACACAAACGATCACAGTAACTTATGAAACGGTTTCAACTACATACGACATTACAATTACTGAGAACGAGGTGACCCCTGGAACTTATAATGTTTTATTGGATAATGTGTTGTGGAATGTCGCAAGTGGACAACAAGCAGCTTCTGTAGAATCAATGTCAGGAAAAGCAAATGACATCACATTCTACACGACCAAAGGATCTTCACAAATGTATGCAAATGCAACTCAAACACGTTTTTATAAAGATCAAACATTTACAATTTCTGTTCCTGAGGGTTATTTGATAAAATCTATTACATTTGCAGAACCTGCATCAGATAAGAAATGGGATGGTTCTATTACTGTCAATACTGGAACATATACTGATAGTACAAAAACATGGACAGGATCTGCTCAAGAAGTAACTTATACTTTTGGTGCACAAAACCGTATTGCAAATGCAGAGATTACTTATGAAGTTGCTCCTGTTGAACCAACTAAGACTTTGACTAGCATTGAGATCACTACTCCTGCTACTCAAACTACTTTCTGGCAAGGTGAGACCTTTAATTATAATGGCTTAGTTGTTACTGCTCACTATAGCGATGCAGCAGACGAGGTTGTTACTCCTACCGTAACTGGTAGCACTGCAACTGCTGGTACTGCAACCGTTAATGTTTCTTACAAGGAACAATCTACAAGTTATACTATCACCGTTAAGGCTATCCCTAACACCAAAGAAACTGCTTACTCTGTAGCAGATGCTTATGATATTATTGATAAATTAGGAACTGCTTCAGGTGTGTTCATTTCTGGTACTATTTCTCAAGTCGATAGCTATAGTGATCAATATAAATCAATTACATATTGGATTTCTGCGGATGGTACAACTACAAAACAATTGCAAGTTTACAGCGGCAAGGGACTTGAAAGTGCAGACTTTGCTGCTCTAACAGACCTTTCTGTAGGTGATCAAGTGATTGTTTGTGGTAACTTGAAGAAATATAGTGGAACCTACGAGTTTGATAAAAACAACTATTTGGCATCTCATACTCCTACAACTAAAGATCCTGCTGGTCTTGCGTATGCAACTACCTCATACACTGCTAATGTGGGTGAGGCATTCACAACTCCAGAATTGACTAACCCTCATAACTTGGTTGTAACTTATTCAACAAGCGATGCTTCTAAAGCAACTGTTGACGCAAATACTGGCGCAGTAACTATCGTAGCAGCTGGCGTGGTAACAATTACTGCTACTACAACTGGCGATGCTACCCATGATGCAGGTTCTGCTTCTTATACTATCACAATCTCTAACCCAGCAATGGCTGTTGCTACATTACCATTTACATTCAATAGTGGTAAGGCGGATATTGAAAACACTGCAGGTATGACTCAAGAAGGATTGGGCTCTGATTATAGCGCAAGTAATGCACCTAACTCTCAACTCAAATTTGATGGTACAGGTGACTGGGTAGTTATCCGTTTTGATAGTGAGCCAGGTAAGTTGAGTTATGATATTAAAAACAACTCATTTAGTGGAGGTACATTCTCTGTACAAGAATCTGCTGATGGCGAAACATATACTGATGTAAAAGTACATACTGAGATTACAGATCTACAAAGTGAGGAATATGAATTGAACTCAGCTTCTCGCTATGTCAAGTTTATCTATACAACCAAATCTTCTGGTAATGTGGGCTTGGGTAATATTAAGATTACCAAGTTTGGTGAGGAGCCAGAGCAACCAGGTGAAGGTGGTGGCGAGGGTACAGAGCAACCTCTCACTGATTGGGTACTTACTTCTGCTGCTGATATTACTATCAAGGACCTCGTAGTTATCACTATGACTAAGTTAGAGACTACTTGGGCGATGACTAACAATAACGGAACAAATGCGGCTCCTGTTGCTTCTAAAGTTACTGTGACTGCAAACGCTCTTGCTGCAGAACCTGACGCAAACTTGAAATGGGTTGTATCAAATGACAATGGTACTTTAACGATTTATCCATACGGAGATGATGAGACATGGTTGTATTGCACAAATACAAATAATGGTGTACGCGTAGGTACAGGTGAGGCAAAAGAATTCACAATTGATACAGATCATTTGTACACCACTCTCACTAACGATCCACGTTACCTTGGTGTGTATGATGCTGATGCTGATACATGGTGTTGTTATACTTCTATCAATAGCAATATTGAAGGTCAAACCCTTGCATTCTATGTGAAAAAGAATGCTAATGACGTTCTTCCAGGAACAGGTGAAGACCCAGAGGAGCCAGGTGATGATCCTGTTGTACCAACACCAACAGTCAATCCAACCGCTACATTTATCTTTAATACTGCAGAAGGATTGGATGAATTGAGTATTGCATATCCTACTACACCTACAACAACAACCGATGGTACAACAGATGCATTCAAGACAGAGTTTGCTAATAATGCGTCATTCACTAAAGACGGCATTACTATGACTACAACAGGTGGCACAACTGTGGCTACACGAGTTTGGTTGACTAAAAATGGCGCTTTAGACTTACGAGTATATAAAGGTGCGACATTGACATTCTCTGTTCCTGCAGAACATCAAATTTCTACAATTGTCTTCGATGGTAGCAATATTGATCACTTGTTGGTAAATGGAACTGCTGTTAGTGGTAATGCTTGGACTGGAAGTGCACAAACTATTACTTTCACAGCCAAAGATGATGCTAAAACAATCAAAATTAATACAATTGCATTTGTAGTTGAATATACTCGCAATGTAACCAACAAGTATGGTACAATCTGCTTGCCATACGCTTCTGCAAGCACATCTGGCGCATACTTCTACGAAGTGGTAGGTAAAGGTACTGAGAATGGTAAGTCTGCCGTATATCTTGCAAGCGTTGACGCTTTGAAGGCTGGTGTTCCTTATATCTTTGAGAAGACTGCTAACACAATTAAGGTCGTTTATTCTTCAGAGAAAGCAGATACTCCACAAAAAGCTAACGGCTTGATTGGTAATTTCACTAACGAGTATGTTGTTCCTGTTGATAACTACATCCTCTATAAAAATGCATTCATCCCTGCTGATGGTACTACTAACAAAGTAAACGCTTACCGTGCATACCTTAATCTGTCTGTTGTAGAAGGTGGCAAACCAAACCACATGCCAGGCCGTCGTTACATCGGTATGGATGTTCAAGGCGAGAACGTTGAAACAGGCGTTGAAGACCTCTTTACTACCGATGCTCCTGTTAAGGTTATCGAAAACGGACAACTCATCATCATTCGTGATGGCGTGAAGTATAACGTACAAGGACAAAAACTCTAAGGGAGGAGGTTATAAGGCTATAAGGCGAGAGGCAAGAATAGCGGCGAAAGCCGCATTCTCCTCGCCTTTAATCCCCGCCTTTACACTTTAC
>JAXJWX010000023.1:0-31651 GCA_036307765.1 Paludibacteraceae bacterium
ATACTGAGACGCATTAGGTCTGGGTCGATACCCGCAGCAAGCAGTGCCTCGTTGCTGAGTTGGCGGTGGGTGTGGGATGCAGGGTGAAGGATACAAGTGTGGCAGTCAGCTACGTGGGTTTCGATTGTTACTAATTGCAGACTGTCCATAAAACGATTGGCAAAAGCACGGTCGCCTTTTACGGCAAATGCCATTACGCCACATGAGCCGTTAGGCATATACTTCTGTTGGCGTGCATGTTCAGGGTCGTTCTCCAGTTCGGGATAACGCACCCATGCTATATCGGGGTGCTTCTCCAACCAATGAGCCACCTTGCGTGCGCTCTCGCAGTGGCGAGGCATACGCACATGCAGGGTCTGCAAACCGAGGTGGAGATAGAAGGCGTTTTGTGGACTTTGGATAGAGCCCAAATCGCGCATAAGTTGGGCTGTCGCTTTGGTGATATATGCCAGTTTGCCGAATGCCTCTGTGTAGCGCAGTCCGTGGTAGGAAGCGTCGGGTTCGGTGAGGCAAGTGAACTTATCGTGCTGAGCTTCCCAATCGAAGTTGCCGCTATCCACAATCACACCGCCTACTTGCACGCCATGACCGTCCATATACTTGGTGGTGGAATGGGTGACGATGTCTGCTCCGAACTCAAATGGGCGGCAGTTCACAGGGGTAGGGAAGGTGTTGTCCACAATCAGTGGTACACCATGTTGGTGGGCGATGCCTGCTATACGCTCAATATCTAAGATACGCACATTGGGGTTGGAGAGTGTCTCGCCAAACACGAGTTTGGTGTTTGGGCGGAATGCTGCTGCCCACTCCTCGTCGCTGGCATCTTGGTCGATGAAAGTAATCTCAATGCCCATTTTTGGGAAGGTCACACCAAAGAGGTTGTATGTACCGCCATAGATACTGGTGGTCGTAATCATGTGGTCGCCTGCTTGGCAGATATTGAAGCAGGCAAAGAAGTTCGCTGCTTGACCAGAAGATGTCAGCATAGCCGCAACGCCACCTTCCATAGCAGCAATCTGCGCTGCAGTGGTGTCGTTGGTCGGGTTTTGCAGACGAGTGTAGAAATAGCCACTCTCTTCGAGATCGAAGAGACGGCCCATCTGCTCGCTGGTCTCGTATTTGAATGTAGTACTCTGAATAATTGGCACTTGGCGTGGTTCGCCTTTGCCCGGATTATACCCTGCTTGTACGCAGAGTGTGTCTATATGTAGTTTCTTGTTCATATTCCTGCCTTTAATCTTTCATCTCTCACCTCTAATCTTTATCCGCCCCTTCCACAATGAGCACAATCTCGCCTTTGGGTGGTGTTTGTTTGTAGTGTGCTGCCAATTCGAGGAGTGTGCCTCGTTGGGTGTCTTCGTGTAGTTTGCTGATTTCGCGACTCACGCTTGCTCTGCGCTCGCCGCCCATCACCTCTGCCAATTGTTCTAAGGTCTTCACCAGTCGGAAGGGCGACTCGTAGATAATCATCGTGTGCGTCTGTTCTGCAAGGATTTTCATGCGTGTCTGACGGCCTTTCTTCTGAGGTAGAAATCCCTCGAAATAGAAGCGGTCGTTAGGCAAACCCGAATTCACCAAGGCGGGCACAAAAGCTGTTGCGCCGGGCAGACATTGCACTTCTACACCTTTTTCTACGCAAGCGCGCACCAACATAAACCCAGGGTCGGAGATACAGGGCGTGCCCGCGTCGGAGATGAGTGCCACGGTCATGCCTGCCGCGATACGGGTAGCCATATCGTCGCTGGTCTCATGTTCGTTGAACTTATGATGGCTCTTGAGCGGTGTATGGATATCGTAATGCTTGAGCAGCACAGAGGAGGTACGCGTGTCTTCAGCGAGTATCAAGTCCACTTCTTTCAAGATGCGTAGCGCACGAAAAGTGATGTCCTCGAGATTACCAACGGGTGTAGGTACGATGTAGAGCATATTTTATTCTGATTCAGGAGTCAGGAACCAAGAATCAAGACTAATTAGTTACGATTGCCACTTTATGGTAATCTGTCTTTGCTCTTTGTTCCTTGCTCTTTGTTCTTATCCAAATCGGCGTTTGAGTACATTCTCAAAGAGTTGTACTGCAGTGGATTCTTTGTCCCACTCGAAGTTGTCGAGCACATAGTCCATCGCTTCGCTGAGCGAATTGAGACTATTGATTTCGTCCAATGTCTTTTGCATCAGTTCGCCGTTGCCAGCGAACAACTCGCGTTGGAAGAGGAAACGGTCGCCCAAGGAGATAGCTTGACGGATATCCTCTACGGCTGTGCCAAAGAGCGATGTCTGTAGTGGTTGTGCGCCTTTGGCGGGTTGTGTCGGCTTTGTCGAAGGTGTGTCGCTTGGCGTGAGGTTGTCAGTGCTTTGCACAGGTTGTGGTGCAGGGGCAGGGGTAACGACCTCTAGTGGTTCTAGTGGGTCTAGTAGCTCTAGTGGCTCTAGTGTTTCTAGTGGCATCTCCTGTGCAGGCTCCTCTTGTGACTCTTCAGCAGATTCTTCTTGTGGTTCTTCTACCAACTCTTCTGGAATTTCTTGCTCTTGTGGATCCTCTACGATGAGTTCGATTTCCACTTCTGGCTCTTCGGCTGGTGCTACTGCTACGCCTGCGGCCGAAAGGGAAGTCACTTCTGCTCGCAGAGTGGCAATCAATGCTTTCGCCTCATCGCCTTCTCGCCTCATCGCCTCGTTGGCTTCTTCGAGTTGCGCTACACGCGCCTCCAGAGCAGAGAGTTTCTGCTCCAGAGCCGTCGTGTAGTCGGTTATTGCTTGAATTAAAGTATTCATTGTGTAGTGTTGTTTAGGATTGTGTAGTGTTGTGTAGCGGTTGTACCATTCTACACCACTGCTACACTATTCTACACCAAGCTTTTACTTTGTTGCGTCTTCGAGTTTCTTCATCATTGCGAACATAAAGATAGCTGCGATAGCACATACAGCTACGAATACGCTCCATACGCCCCACAATGGCATGTCGCCCCAAAGGTTACCACCGATAGATACGAGGTAGTTACCGATAGCGGTAGCCACGAACCAGCCACCCATCATCATACCTTTGAACTTAGGAGGAGCCACTTTACTTACGAAGGAGATACCCATTGGGCTGAGGAGGAGCTCAGCGAAGGTGAGAATCAAGTATGTATAGATCAATACATTAGCATTCACGAAAGTAGGATCACCCGTTACGCGAGCCAATTCTTGTGCGTTAGGAGTTAGCAAGCCGATACATGCTACAGCCATCACGATATACGCGATAGTTGCTACCACCATACCCAAGGCAATCTTGCGTGGAGCAGATGGTTCTTTGCCCTTCTTAGCCAATGCGCCGAACAATGCCATGCTGAATGGAGTGAGTGCCACTACATAGAATGGGTTGAATTGTTGGAAGATAGGTGCGCTCAAGGTGATGCCCTCAGCAGAGATGTTCAGATACTTGTATGCCAATACCCCCAACGCTGCTACGATCACGACGCCAGAGATAGCTTTGGTCTTTTTCTCTTTGCTTTGTACGAGGGAGAAACCAGCATAAACGATAGCCACGATCATCACGAGGTTGATGATGTCAAACCACATAGTCTGTACGCCTGTGCAGAGTGGTTGTACGAACTCGTTAGCGAAGTAGGTGAGTGTCAAACCGTTTTGGTGGAATGCCATCCAGAAGAAGATTACCACAGCGAATACGAGGCAGAGTGCCACGATACGCTTCTTGGTTTGCTCTGGTGTGAGTTCCTCTACCTTTGCGCCACCGGTAGCAGCCACTTGCTTAGCGGAGTTCTCCACGTGCTTGAACCAAGGACGACATGCGTAGTAGATAGCGATACTGAGTACCAATGATGCGCAGGCTACCATAAATGCGAAGTGATAACTGTCGTTTACGCTCACGCCAAGACTGGTTTGTGCCCAATCCATAATCTTCACAGCTGCGGTAGGAGCGAACATCGCACCAATGTTAATCGCCATGTAGAAGAGTGAAAAGGCAGCGTCGCGTTTGTCAGCGTACTTAGGATCGTCGTAGAGGTTACCTACCATTACTTGCAAGTTACCCTTGAACAAACCGGTACCAAAACTAATCAATACCAATGCAGCAATCATTGCACCCATAGCAAGTTTATCTGCGCCCAATGGTACTGCGAGCAGAACATAACCTGCAAACATAACCATAATACCGATGGTTACGCACTTTCCGTAGCCAATCTTGTCAGCCAAGATACCACCTACGAGTGGCAAGAAATATACCAACGCGAGGAAGGTAGAATAGATTTGTCCTGCGGTAGCAGCTTCCAATCCGAAGTTAGCACGGAGGAAGAGTGCAAATACGGCTAACATGGTGTAGTAGCCAAATCGTTCGCCTGTGTTGGCAAGCGCCAATGCAAACAGACCTTTTGGTTGATTTTCAAACATAAATAAGTTCGTTTTTTATGGTTAATAATTATTTTTGCTGTTAGAATATGCGTTGTGCAAAGATGGTGAGATAGTCCATCCAGTTCTCCCATGTGTGTCCGCCAGCAGATTCGTGGTATTCGTAGGGATATTGCTTCTCGTCCAAGTATTGGCGATAAACCACATTGTCTTGGTAGAGGAAGTCCTCTGCACCGCAGGCAATCCAATAGAGTTGAGGCGGATTGGCAAACTGCTGCGCGAGCAATGCCTCTGTTTGTTGGTATGCTGGTTTATTAGACAAAGCCAAAGCGCTCATCTCTATATTGCGCTCGTTGTGAGGTTGCTTGGTATGTGGCACATACAGCGCAGAGAAGATACCCACATAGTCAAACGATTGGTTGAGCAACGCAGCAGTGTGCATGGTGTGGAAACCGCCCATGGAGAGTCCTGCAATGGCGCGGTGCTGTTTGTCGGTGAGGGTACGGAAGTGTGCTTCGGTCCACGTGATGAGTTGGCTGAAGTTCTCCTCGAAGGTGCTTTCCATCCAGAGGCGTGTCTCCGCTGGGTAGTGCTTGCCTGTTTGTTCTAGATAACCGTTGGGCATTACCACAATCATAGGTTGGCATAGCTGATTGGTTATCAGCGAGTCGAGGATAGCTTTGGCTTTTCCTTTGGTAAGCCATCCTGCCTCATCGTCGCCACTGCCGTGCAGTAGATAAAGCACAGGGTATTCCGTCTTGGAAGCGGCATATCCTGCTGGTAGATAGACTGCTACACCTGCCTCTCCGATGCTGGAGGGATAGGATGTTACGATCACTTGACTGGGTTCAATGGTTTGTTTCGCCTTTGGGCAACAGCCCACACATACGATTAGCAGAGCTAATAGGATTTTGCTTTTCATATTCTGTTATTTGTATTGTTCGTCCATAAATCGCCGCAAAGTTACAAAAAAAAACTGAAACCACCAAACAGTTGTGTGTTTTGTAGTGTATTATCGTGATTTTTTGTTTTTGAAGATAGTGTATTGTATCTCTATAATAATGCTGCAAAAAGTAGCGGCAATGATGAATAAAGTTGCCGCTGATTTGTGTTTTAGAGCTTCTAAAGTGCGATTGTTATTGCATAAAAAGTTTTTTGAGTTTGCCGCTACTTCTGCCGCTACTTTGAAATATAGAAACTCCTTGCGCTATGCGCAGAAATCTTATAAATCTAAACTAACCTAGCAACTCCTACTTTGTACTCCGTAATAAATTGCCACCGCTCCTCATTTCGCCTTGCGCGAAACTCGTGCGCTTAATCTTAAGTAAATGTAGCGGAAAACAATATAGCGATAATCTATTTTATAATTGTGCCTTTATATATTATAGGGCTGCTGAATCTTCGGCGTTTTTGTGTTTTTGCGCCGAAGATTGGGGATTTTGAAAGAAAAATAGGCGCGAATGACATGTGGAAGTTGCTGTATTATAATAACTTCCGCGTGAGAGTATTTTTTTTGAAAAAAGTTTTCGCGTGCCGAAAGTTGTGCCGAAAGTTTAATAATCTATTTCAAGTTGACTGCGGGCTAGGCGACCATTTCGCGACCTGAAGGAGTGCGACGGAACGCACTCCGAGCGATGTGTCCGAAGAGTCCCCACTCTGAGGATGAAACACGAGCATAGAACAAAAAAGGCACATCTATCGCCTAGTTATGCCCTATCTGTGGCGATTGTGTTTTTACCTTTACATTTCCGCACCGCGCGTTGTCTGTCTTCTCTACCGTGAACATCGAACACTCTGCCACAACTTATAATTTCTTCCATGTGACAGCAACCCCTCATACAATTGTAGTGATGCCATTACTTTCTCCCTATTCTCCCATGGCAAATGTCTGAGTTTCTCACGCATTCGCGACACCATGGGTCTGCTGGCATACTGCCTATACGGCTTCACATACGCACCCAAGAACTCCACTCCATGCCATGTCGTAACTATCTTTGTCTTACCATCATTGATTGCCACCCTCGGGAACAAGGTAGATGGTGCGATAATCCACCATCTCTTTTCGCGATTGCTCTTTTGCAAAAACTTCTTTCAGTTGCATAAGCCCTAATTTTATATCTTCGCTCCGCGACAGGCTCTGCCAAGTGGGCTGGGAAACTCGCTACTGCGAGTGCCCACTTCGCAAAGTCCGTCGAATGTATTCCTTGCATGTTCACTTGCTTTTTGCCCCTTTTGGGCATAAGCAATAAATTCTACTGGCACACTGGACGGACACTGAACCCACATTCCCGACCGTCGTCGCCGTTCCTGTACACGCTGCCTGAGTGGAAGTACACGTTCCACGCGTCGTACGGGTAGTCCGTGTAGAGCGAACTCGACCAGTAGCCGCCGCTGCCTGCGTCGTTGAGCGAACTGTCGAGGCGGTAGCCCGCTGCGGGGAGGAAGATAGAGTTGCCGTTCTTCTTACTCGTCACCTTGTAACCATATACACCGTTTTGAGTAGTCCATGTCCAAGTGCAATTATTGCGCAACTCGTTTTGCTCTGCACTTGTAGGCATACGCCAACTACCACCCCAGTTAGCACGAGCTGCATCATCGCTTAATTCCAATTGGGTTTTATTATCGACAGTACCATAACTGCTGTTGGTATTGTACTTGGTTTGCGTGTTGTAACTGCCATTGCACCATTTATATGTACTCCAATTGTAGGTACTCTTTGGCTGCGTCTCGCCCCAAGCGAAATAATCACCATACTCCTCTGGTTTAGTTGCACCTACGTTGCAAGTTGCCCATTTAACACTCAAGCCGAGATCTACATACTCATAACCATTTTCGGAACCAGTAGCACCTGTATTTGGGTCTGGATTCTCTACTTTGCTAAAAGTAATACTATCTACATTTGCAACCTCGTATGTAGTTTTTACACCATCTTGCCAAACATACATTTGGCGTTGTGCTGACAAACTCAACACCATTGCAAGCATTGTTGCAACAAATAAAATCTTTTTCATAATTCTTTCCTAATTCTTAATTGTTAATTACCTTGTGTGCTACATAGCCTTGGGTTGTTTCTAAGAACAAGACAAATACACCCGATTGAGGGAGCGTTACACTCGCTTCTGTTGTCATACTACATGGCTGATTGACAAGCACTTTTCCTGTCATATCCACCAAATAGAGGCGATTGATTGCAAATTCGCACTCCACCGTAAGTTGGTTGCCATTTTTGAAAAGGCGTGTAGCAGTTGACTCGATATTCTCTACTGCGGTAGTGTTTTCGCCGAAAGCGATATACGCGACATCGTTCAAGGGCAGACGGAAAGTTCCTTCCGACGTGGTCAATACCAACACATCTGCTTCAAACGTAATGTACTGAATACTAACTAATGACACCGACTGTGTCGTGCCACTCGTCTTGTGCACTTGCAGCGATTCGGGCTGCTGTGCAGACACTCCTGCAGGTACCACCCATAGGAGCAACAGGGCTAAGTAAATAGTAATCTTTTGCATAAGCATTTTGTATTTAAGTTATCAAATTATTTGGATTTACAACAGCAAAAAGGCCTGTTCTGCGCATGCAAAATAGACCAATTATGAATAGATTGAGAGCATGTAAAATGCCCGCAATCCCAGTGTTTCGAGAGAGAGAGCAAATAGCCTATAGGCGAAGCCGTCCCATAGCTTGCTCTGCGAGCGTCCCATTGCCCATACTCCTTATTATATAGTATATTGCTCATCGGTATCATTGCGACTGCAAAGGTAATAATTTATTTTGAATTGAGCAAGAAAAAACGCTTTTTGAAGCGATTTTTATAGTGTAGGGTGTAGAGGCGGCGACTGCGTCGCAGTTTAGAGGACGGCGCTTTGCGCCTACAGTTTAGGGTTTAGAGGAAAGAAAATGCCCGAATGCGATTAGGGAATAATTAACAAAGAAGGACAATGGATAGCGCACTCAAAGATGAGTGCGGAGTACACGATGTCTGCGACATTAGGAATGGAGTAAACTATTTTAGGAATGGGCTCAACCTTTTCAGGAAAGGAGACAACTTTTTTAGGAATGAATCTTAAGAAAAGTGCTTTATGTAGGCGGGGAGTTGAGTCGGAGTTTTCTCGGTCGTCTCTCGGAGTTCTCTCGGTCGTCGGTCGGTGGAATAAGGGAAGGTATAAGAGAGGAGAAAGAGACGGCAATCTTAATAAAAGTACTTTTTTGAGTTTTGGTGTTCTTAGGTTCATCCTAGGTTCGTCCTTGGTTCATCGTTGGTCTTTAATAGTGCGCTTAAATACAAGGTACAAAGGAACAGAATCTTAAGAAAAGTGCTTTTTAGGGCAAAGATATACACGGCGGACCACCGCCGTGCACATGACAGACTGCGGGAACATAACTACCCAAAGACATGACAGACTGCGGGTACATAAATCCCCCACAGACACGACAGACTAAAAGTAGTTTTTTGGGGTGGAGAGACAAGGATACACACGGCGAACTACCGCCGTGCACATGACAGACTGCAGGAACGCAGGAATAATCCGAATATTATTCTACAATCATACACCAGCCGTGTTTGTCTTCCACTCTTCCGTATTGGATGTCTTGCAGAGCATGGTAGAGCTTGGTCAATACTGGGCCTGGTTTGTCGCCAAAAGAGTAGGTGATATTATTGTCTGGGTCGAAGACTTTGGTCAAAGGCGAGATGACGCATGCGGTGCCGCATGCAGCAGCCTCTTGCATATCTGCCAGTTCCTCGACACGAATCTTACGGCGAGTGACCTTCAAGCCCATCTCTTTTGCCAATGTCATTAGTGAATCGTTGGTGATACTGGGCAAGATGGCGCTTGATCGTGGCGTAATATACTCCCAGCCTTTCGCCTTTAACCTTTCGCCTTTAACCTCTTTTATACCAATGAAATTGGAAGCTGTGCACTCATCAATATACTTATGCGTTTTGGCATCGGTGAACATACACTCATAGCCCATGGCGTGCGCGGCTTCGCTGGCACGGAAGGATGCCGCATAGTTGCCACCGACTTTCCAGCAACCTGTGCCTTGCGATGCGGCACGATCAACCGAACGGTTGACCATGGCAGGCATGCCTTTGAAACCGTTGGGGAAATAAGGACCGATAGGGGTAGGAATGACTACAAACTCGCAATCTTTGCCAGGTCCAACGCTGATATCGGGTGTAGTGGCTACCAATAACGGACGGAAATAGAGAGTGGCGCCTGTCTCGTAAGGAGGGAGGAAATCCATATTCATCTTTAGAGCCAAGAGTACCGCTTCGCAGAAGAGTGCCGTAGGTACGGGTGTCATGAGTAGTCCTTCGGCGGATTGGTGCATGCGTTTGGCGTTCTCCTCCATGCGGAAGATACGCACTTTGCCGTCGATGCCGCGGAAGGCCTTGAGCCCTTCGAAGCACTCTTGTCCATAATGCAGACCCGTGGCTGCGGCATGGATAGGAATCATCTTGTCGCGTGTGGCATAGGGCTGTTCCCATACGCCATTCTTGCACGCCGCACGAACGATATAGTCCGTCTCGGTATAGTGAAATGTGAGTTTACTCCAGTCTATATTCATAACTTCATGATGGTCTCAGGACCATATTCAAATAGCAAATCTAATATACTCTGTCCATTGCCGAAGCAAGATTCTATGTCTAAACCACTCCAGTCGGTTGTAGTGATTAGTCTTTGTTCTTGGTTCTTGGCTCCTGGCTCTCGGTTCGCCATTAGGCGAACGATTACTTCGTGGATTTTCTCGTTGAAATCGACTAAAAAGCGCGTTTCTTGTTCGTAGAACGGACGGAAGAAATCCGCATAATAATCGAAGTATGGTGTGCGTTTGTAGGCGCTCACGAGGGCAATCCAATGCTGGTGTTGCCAGCGCTGTTGATAGCTGATCTCTACATCTCTGGTCAACTGCTTGCTATCTGCACGCTTGACGGGTACGCTTAAAGTTAGCGGACCATCGGGCGTGGTAATCGTGCAGCGATTGCGATAGGTTTGTTTCGGAAAACTCTCCATGACCTCAATCTGCACTGCCGATGGATTCGCCAAAAACTGGCGATACCATTCCACAGAACCCATATATGTCGTTGGTAAAATCATTCTTTTATTTAGCGTTCGGCATCCAGCATCCTGATGATCACTCAAAATTGCTCAATCCGATTCGATTCCAACGGATATGTCCTTTGCCCCAAGGATTGTCTTTCTCGATGCTGAGCCATACGAACATTGGGCGACCTACGATATGATCTTCTGGCACAAATCCCCAATAGCGACTATCGGCAGACTTGTGGCGGTTGTCGCCCATCATCCAATAGTAATCCATCTCGAAGACATAGGGTTCGCCTACTTTCATAGGTTTGAACTCATAGGCATCGGCAATGCGTTTGTAGAGGTGGAAGTTCTCCTCGGTAATCATAAGCGTATCGCCTTTCGCAGGGATATAGATGGGGCCGTAGCTGTCGCGTGTCCACGAGTTGTGTCCCAAAGGATACACCTCACCGCCTTGGTCTTCTGGCTCGACTGTGATGCTCAGCACATGAGGGTTCTTCTCGAGTTCAGCTTTCATCGCTGCGGTTAATGGCAGGCGATAGAGCCCGTTACCATTGCTCTCGCGGTCTTCTTTGGAGATGCCGAGTTTGGTGAGATAACTATTGCCCAATACATGACCATCGGTTTGGACAATATAATTGTATTGCAAATATGGATGTACGGGTTCTTTCACGCCGTCGATATAGATTACATTATCTATGATTTGCAGTGAGTCGCCTGGTGTTCCCACGCAACGCTTCACATAATTCTCGCGGCGGTCCACAGGGCGAACAACTATCTCGCCAAAGACATCCTTGCGGTTCTCGACAGTGCGTTTGCCGTAGTAGTGGCAGAGGGTGTAGTAGTCGGGGTTCTGCATCTTGGTGCAAACGGTGTCACCCGTAGGGAAGTTAAATACTACAATATCGCCTTTCTCCACTTTGTCCCAACCTTTGAGACGCTTGTACTCCCATTGTGGGTTCTCTATGTAGCTCTTGCCGCCCCAAGGGAAGGTGTGTTGTACGAGTGGCATAGAGAGTGGGGTGTTAGGCACGCGTGCGCCGTAACTCATCTTGTTTACGCAGAGGAAATCGCCCACGCGCAAAGTTTTTTCGAGTGAAGAGGTGGGTATTTGGTAGTTTTGGAAGATATACACATTGATGAAATACACCGCCACCAACGCAAACACGATGGCATCAATCCATGAGCAGATGGTGTATAGGGTAGTGTTGGTTGTTTTATACTTCTTCCACCAGTTCCAAGGGATATACTTGGTGGTAAACATGTCGGCAATGATAGGCAGAAGTACGAGCCAACCCAGACTTGCCCAGTCGCCCCATGCTACCCAAACGACAAAAGCGATGTAAATGGCGCACCATACGCCGCAAGAAATCCACCCTTTGGTGGTCACATCTTTGATTCTATCTTGAAAAGTTTTCATCATCTATATTTGTATGTGTTTAACTAAGAATTACTTCGGTGAAATCGTGCCAACCTGTCTTGCCTTTCATCCATTCGGCGGCAATCACGGCGCCGAGGGCAAAACCTTTGCGCGATTTGGCGGAGTGGCTAATGGTGATAGTGTCCACTTCGCTATCCCATATGACGGTGTGTATGCCAGGTACTTCGCCCTCGCGGATAGACTGGATATCGGCAACGGCAAGTCGCTCGTCGCCTATGCCCTCTTGCAATGTCTTGGCGGTGCCGCTGGGCGCATCAAGTTTGTGAACATGGTGCACTTCGGTCATGTGGGGCGTATAATTGGGATATGCCTCCATGAATTTTGCCAATTGACGATTGAGCGCAAAGAGGATATTCACGCCAATGCTGTAGTTGGACGACCACATCAGGGATGGGGTAGAGTTGTGTAGCGGTTGTGTAGAATGGTGTAATAGTTGTTGCTTGAGGGGTGCTACATCCCAACCCGTTGTGCCGCAGACCACAGGTACTCCCGCAGCCCAAGCGCGGCGGATGTTTTGCTCCGCAGTGTGCGGGGTGGTGAACTCGATAGCCACATCCGCTGAAGCAAAGGTCTCTGAATCAAAATCACCGAGGTTATCTTGATCGATGATACACACCACCTCATGTCCACGCTCCAGAGCGATGGAGTGGATGATATGTCCCATTTTGCCGTATCCAATTAATGCAATCTTCATTCTATGTAATATATGTATTGTTATATGCGCAATGCACAAATAAGCGTGCAAAATTACAAAAAAAAATACATATAGGCAAAAATAATAGATAAAAAAGCATTTTCAATTTATATTTTCTTGCATATTCGCAAAAAATATACTACCTTTGCTGCCGATATGTACACAACAATGAAACGGTTAAACCTGCTTTTTGCATTCTCTTTGCTTGCTGTTCTCGTGCAAGCCATGGTATATACGCCTACTTCTTTGCCTAACCCAAAGGTGCAAGATAGGGGTAATTATGTGTGTAATCCCGATGAAATCGTGGTAAGTAGCGATGTGGTGCTGCTCAATCGTTTGGCTCGCCAATTGGAGGATTCAACGCAGGTAGAACTATGCGTGGTGGCAGTGAATAGTATCGGTGAAATGGAGGCATTTGACTTCTGTTACGAGGTTTTTCAGCGTTGGGGAATCGGCAAAGAGGGTAAGAATACGGGTGTGCTCTTGTTCCTTGCCGTGGAGTCGCGCGATGTGCGTATTATGACAGGTGGCGGCATTGAGGGGGTGATGACGGATGCCGTTTGCCATAGCATCGTACAAGAAACAATGATGCAGCCACTCCGCAATGCGGATTATTCGGATGCCATGGCATTGGGCGCGTTGCGCATATATGAGGTATGTACCGATGGCGCAGCGCCAGAGGAATTGCGCCAAATGACATCTGCCACTAATCGCTATCATTATACCGATGAATCCGAGGAAAATGTGTGGATGGAGTTGTTTTATTTTGTGGGTGTCCCTTGCATCATCTTTGCACTGATTATCCTACTGCTTCTGCTGCCTAAGAAATGCCCAAAATGCGGCAAACGCAGTTTGAGAAAAACGAGTGAGCAGATTATCAATCGTGCAACCACGCGCAAAGAGGGTTTGGGCGTGCGCAGTTATTGTTGCAAACATTGCGGACATCAGGAGCAAAAGACCTATATCATCCCCAAAGAAATACCTACAGTAGTACTCGGAGGAGGAACTTCGCGTGGTGGCTTTGGTGGAGGTAGTTTTGGTGGTGGATTCGGCGGAGGTAGCACTTTTGGTGGAGGCGCGGGAGGTAAGTTCTGAATCACAACGCTAACCATTTTACACAATGCTAAACAATATTAAACAAAGCAATATATGAGCAAAAAGACTTTAACATGGATTGTGGTACTTGGAGTGCTGGCAATCGTAATCATTTGGGGCGTTGGTCGTTATAACGCTATTATTACCGCAGAAGAGAATGTGAACACTGCTTGGTCGCAAGTGGAAAATCAATATCAGCGTCGTGCAGATTTGATACCCAACCTTGTTGAAACCGTGAAAGGGTATGCTGCGCATGAGAGCGCAACACTCGAAGGCGTGATTGCTGCTCGTGCGAAAGCGACACAGGTGGTTGTGGATCCTACCAACGCAACCGCAGAGCAGATTGCTGCTTTTCAAGCAGCGCAAGGCGAACTCAGTCAAGCATTGGGCAGACTGATGGCTATCTCGGAGAATTATCCTGACTTGAAAGCCAGTCAAAACTTCGCTGCTCTGCAATCGCAATTAGAGGGCACAGAGAATCGTATCACAGTGGCTCGCAATAACTTCAACGAAATGGCTCGCCAGTTCAATACGATGATTCGCCGTTTTCCAACCAACCTTATCGCTAATGCGATGAGCGCGGAGAAACGTCCATATTTTGAGGCAAACGACGGTGCGGATAAGGCGCCACAAGTACAGTTCTAATATGGATATTCTTCTCATCGTATTAGGTGCGATATGCCTATTGTTGGGGCTTGTCGGCTGTGTGGCACCCGTAGTGCCAGGCGTGCCGTTATCGTATCTGGGGCTGCTACTCTTGCATTGGACGGAGCGCGTGCAGTTCTCGTGGCAATTTCTTGTCGTGTGGGGAGTGGTAGTGGTTGTTATTCAAATACTTGACTACTTTATTCCTGCGTGGGGTACCAAGAAATTTGGCGGCACTAAATATGGTGTATGGGGTAGTACGATTGGTTTGTTTGCTGGCTTTTTGATGGGACCACTGGGCATTATTATAGGTCCCTTTATTGGTGCAGTAGTGGGAGAGTTGATTTATTTCAATCGTCATCCGCAAAACACGATAGCACAACCTAATAACACGAACTTCAACCGTGCTTTGCGAGCAGGTTTTGGTTCGTTTGTAGGTTTGTTAGCCGGCACATTGGTTAAGGTGATCTGCTGCGGTGTGATGATTGCCTATTTTGTTAAAGAACTGATTTAAGTATTTGATATACAAAATAATAAGAGGCGGGGGTGATTTGCCCGCCTCTTGTTTTATCTCAGTGCCTCGCGCACGGCGTCGAGTATGGGTTCAACGCTCATGGGGCTACCTACTGCTCCGCGCATCCATGCATCGGGAGTGAGACAACCCTGTTGATAGATACGGGTGTATTCTTGTGCCCATTCTTGGGCAGTTTCGCATTGGGCTACATGCTCCTCTAATTGATATTGAACGAGGTTGCCAATAGGGTAGGCAGGCAGGTACAAGGCATAGCCTATCATGTGCGAATAGATCGCTAATAATGGACTATCTTTTTCACCTAAGACAGGAGCGTAATACTGATTCCACACCTCACTGGCGATACGGATTACCGCTTCGCGTAGGTCAGCGGCTGTGGCTTTTGGGTTAGCGTATAGCCATTGCCACATGCGCATGTCTACCAGACTGACACCCATGATCTCATACATGCCCCAAATAAGGTCAAAGAGTTGGTCTGCATGGGGTTGCGATTGTGTAGAATGGTGTAGCAATTGTAGGTCGCGTTCTTGAAAGAGGAAGGCGCTTGCCTCGGTGAATCCTGTGTTGGGAATGCCCGCGAGCGTGTAATAGTCAATATCATAGAGCGAAATCACCTCTTCTACATTGTGTCCGAACTCATGCACGGCAATGTTGTAGCCCTTGTAGTCCATACCTTTATTACTTACGCGCGTGCGTAGGCGTGCGGGCTGCTCTCTGCCCACACATGGGCGAGCGTGACCCGAACCACGGGCGGCTTCTACCACAATATGCGATGCGATTGCGTTCGCCTTGTCGCTGTCAAAACCCAAGTCCATCAGCATGCGTGGCATGTCTTTTTCGAAGGCTTTGGCGTTGGGGTAACGCTTTTGTGTTTCTGCGGTCAGCACATCTTCGGAAATACTGCTGCGGCTCTTGAATCCATCGTACCATATGTCATATGGACGCAGATCACGACCCAAACGCTCGCGGATGATAGTAGCCACTTGCTTCACTTCGTCTGAGGATATGAGTTGGGTGAATAGTGCTTCAATCTCCTCAAAAGGTATCTGTAAGTCCTCGTTGAAGGTGCGCAATACATGTGTAGGGGCATCGCTTCGATAGGTATCTATTTGCTGCGCAGCATGGAAGATATTGATAATCTGCTGATAACGTGTGTCGGGCTCGCGACTAATATCTACTTTTAGTTTGATTTCAGAATCGGGATTCCCTCCTACAAAGTTGGTGGTAGGACACCATAGCAGTTTATCGTTATTCACCACGCATTCGGGTATTTCTTGGCGGATAATGCGTAGCATGATTTGGTAGATCATTTCCTGTCTCTCCCTGCCTAACTCCCTTCCCTTTAGGGAGGGGTCGGGGGTAGGCTCTTTCGCCTCCGCATAGTTCGATTTGAGTTCATCGCGTAGGTTCCAATGCGAGAGCAAAGCCATGGGCTCTTGCCAGAGTTGCTCGCCTTGCTCGTTGCGCAGACAGTGCATCATGATATTGTAACCAGCGATATAGTTTTCGGCTTCGCTGAGTGCTTGCGAGTAGTTGGCTACCACATGGCCAGGCACGCGACTGCTGAATATATCGCCCAAACGAGCGTATGCCCATTCCTGGCGTGTCCAATCCTTACCCAAGGTGTTTTTCTCTTCGAGCGAGTAGTGTGGGAAGTTCAGCACGCAGATATGGGCAATCTTATTGGCAAACATATCTTCAGCGAAATGCGCCATCGGGCTATATCCGCTGATGATCCAATCGATTTGTGTGGGCTCGCCTTTGCCTAACAGGGTTGTTGGCTCTTGCAGGGTGTTGTTGAGCATGTCGGCACTCTGTCTACATTGCTCAAGGATGAATGCCATGCGGTTGTAGAGTTGCTCTTTCTCAGCGTCGGTGGCGGCGTAAGAGGAGGCTATCAGTGTTTGATAGTCCGTGTCGGTGCCGTCACTTTCTCTCCATAAAGCGGCTACTTGCTTCGCACCGCGTGCCAGCATCGCAGAATCGGCTGTGGGGTGCGCTTGTAGCACGGTGGTGATGGCAGATTGAATGTGTTGTTCACTAATCATAGTTGCATCGTTGTGGCATGCTGCTAATAATAGCGATATGCCCAGTAGAATCCATTGTTTCATAATCTTACGTATTAAACTTTCAGACAATAATACCGAAAGTGCTGCAAAGTTACTACTTTTTTTTTATGTGAGCAATTTTTGGCAAGAAAAACTATTATCTTACATTTCTTTGTTTCGTTATTTTTTATTTTGCATGGTTTTTGTACACACTCAGTTAAAAACAACAATGAAACCTAACTAACCTTAACTATTAATTAAGTATGAAAACAACTTTGAAACTCCTATTATGGGTCGTAGCGCTTTGCAGCATCAGTACTCTGCAAGCCATCGACTATGTGATGCTTAGTCCATTGGATACAGCTGCACTACCTACAATCCCTAACAAAGATTATGGTGGGAATGTAGTACGTTCCACGTTAGATGGCGATGCTATTTGGCAAGATACACACAAACAATTATCACGTCATAACTTCTCAGATAAGAGTGTATATAAGGTGATGCTCAAATTGTATCGTTTTACTCACAATCATTATGTCACATTTCCTGTGGCCTATTGGAGTTCTACTCCACAGGGGGATTCGTTACTTGTTTCTGGGCGTGTATATTTACCCAAACAGCGTTACCTAAATGGCATAGTGATTGCCAATCATTATACCATGACTTCTAATGCAGAGGCACCCAGTAATATGCTATCTATGGAGAGTGTGTTTGCTATGAAGGGTTACGCGGTTATTATGCCCGATTATGTTGGCTATGGCCTCTCCCGCGATGAGATACACCCCTATCTGCATTGGCGTAGTGCAGCGCAAACTGCGGTGGATTTGTTGAATTGTATGCCTAATCTGTTCGCTCACTACGGTTACTCATATCCGACAGATGTAGTTATTGCTGGCTATTCGCAAGGTGGAGCGGTGGCTCTTGGCGTAGCAAGGATGCTGGAAGAGATGCAAAGTGGAATGGCGAAAAGGGATGGTGCAATAAACTGGACAATACGCAAACTATATGCAGGGGCTGGTCCCTATGACCCTGCAGCCACATATCTCTATAGTGTAGAGCGTGATACGATGGGTATCCCTGTGGCTATACCGCTGATCGTGATGGGATTGAGTGATGCATATGATATGGGATTTGAATTAGAGGATTTCTTCCTTGAACCATTGCTGTCGAACTACGAAGATTGGGTGTTGTCAAAAGAATATACGGTGAGTCAAATTAACCAACTGATGGGTTCTACGGTAATGACCGAACTGATGACGTCTGAGGCATTGGACCTAGATCACCCTTTAGCAGAAATGTTGTATGAGATGTTGCTGTGGAATAGTAATGTGGGGTATGATTTGCAATGTCCTGCCTATTTCTTGCACAGTGTGGAGGATGAAGTAGTTCCCATAATCAATAGTGAAAATCTCATGGCAAAGATGCCCGATGACTCGCGTATTAGTTATGATATGGGATACTACGGTTCGCACATGGCTGCCAGCGTACCTTTCGTAAAATATGTCTATCAAGACTTATAAACTCTACAATCAATCCCTATGGGGAATAATAACCTTCTAAAATCAAATGACTATGAAAAAAATTTTCTGTTTAGCTTGCTTGGCCAGTATGTTTTCTGGATGTAATGCTGCTGTGGTGGATAATTCCACTGTGAAATCCGTGGACCTAAATCGTTATTTGGGTTATTGGTATGAGATTGCTCGATTCGATCACACCTTCGAACGAGGTATGGAGTATGCGATGGCGCATTACTCGTTGCGCGATGACGGCAAGATTGATGTGCTGAACACAGGTATCAAAAATGGTAGAGCTAAAGATGCTAAGGGTATTGCCAAGACAACCAATGTGCCTGGACTATTGCGGGTGTCGTTCTTTGGTCCGTTCTTTGGAGACTATCGCATTATGCTATTGGATGAGAACTATCAGTATGTATTGGTGGGTGGTAGTAATGACAAATATTTGTGGATTTTATCACGCACTCCACACTTGGATGATTCCACTCTTACCCTCATTCTTTCGGAAGCCAAACGCCGTGGTTATGACACGAGCAAACTCATTTGGGTAAAGCAGAAATAGAGCCCCTTAATATTGATAAGAAAATCGCCCACTTCGAAGGAAGTGAGCGATTTTTGTATATGGCACTTCGTGCAGTAGTGGCGACCAAGTCGCGGTGATGCACGCAATGCGTGAGTAATAAAATTACTTGTTCAATGCCAATGCTACGTTCACTGCGCAAGCTACGGTGCAACCTACCATTGGGTTGTTACCAATACCGAGGAAGCCCATCATCTCAACGTGTGCAGGTACTGAAGAAGAACCAGCAAATTGAGCGTCAGAGTGCATACGACCCAATGTATCGGTCATACCATAAGAAGCAGGACCTGCAGCCATGTTATCTGGGTGCAAAGTACGGCCTGTACCACCACCTGAAGCTACAGAGAAGTATGGTTTACCAGCCAATACGCGCTCTTTCTTATAGGTACCAGCTACTGGGTGTTGGAAACGAGTTGGGTTGGTAGAGTTACCTGTGATAGATACATCTACGTTCTCGTGCCAGAGGATAGCTACACCTTCGCGTACATCGTCAGCACCATAGCAGTTCACCTTAGCACGTGGACCGTTGCTATATGCTTTTGTCTTCACGATATTCAACTCGCCAGTAGCGTAGTCAAATTGTGTTTGTACGTATGTAAAACCGTTGATACGGCTGATGATCATAGCAGCATCTTTACCAAGACCGTTGAGGATGATACGAAGTGGTTTTTGGCGCACTTTGTTAGCCATCTCAGCAATCTTGATAGCACCCTCAGCAGCAGCGAAAGACTCGTGACCTGCCAAGAAAGCGAAGCACTCGGTCTCCTCGCGGAGCAGACGAGCTGCCAAATTACCGTGACCAAGACCTACGAGACGGTCGTCAGCTACAGAACCAGGGATACAGAATGCTTGCAAACCGATACCGATAGCCTCAGCAGCGTCAGCAGCGTTTTTGCAACCTTTCTTGATAGCGATAGCGGTACCTACTACATAAGCCCACTTAGCGTTCTCAAAGCAAATCATTTGGGTCTCCTCGCAAGTCATGTAAGGATCCAAACCGTATTGCTCGCAAATTTGATTAGCCTCTTCGATAGAAGCAATACCATGTGCGTTAAGCGCAGCGAGTACTTGTTTCTCGCGGCGATCTTGTGATTCGAATTGAACTGGACGGATCATAGTTTTACTCCTTTCTTATTATTCATGACGTGGATCAATAAATTTAACTGCGCCTTGCTCCTCGGTTGTGCGGCCATAAGTACCGGTAACCTTCTTCAAAGCCTCCTCTGCTGGAACACCCTTCTTGATAGCATCCATGAATTTGCCCATGTGAACGAACTCATAGCCGCAAGTCTCGTTGTCAGCATCCAAGTATTGCTTGGTGATGTAACCCTCGGTCAATTGGAGGTAGCGTGAACCTTTAGCCTTGGTAGCGAACAATGTACCAGTTTGGCTAACGAGACCCTTACCCAAGTCCTCAAGACCAGCGCCGATTGGCAAACCGCCCTCAGAGAAAGCAGATTGGGTACGTCCGTAAACGATTTGGAGGAAGAGCTCGCGCATAGCGGTGTTGATAGCGTCGCATACGAGGTCGGTGTTGAGTGCCTCGAGGATAGTCTTGCCTACCAAAATCTCGCTTGCCATAGCAGCAGAGTGAGTCATACCTGAGCAACCGATAGTCTCGATGAGAGCCTCCTCGATGATACCGTTCTTAACATTCAAACTGAGTTTGCATGCACCTTGTTGTGGAGCACACCAACCGATACCGTGAGTCATACCAGAGATGTCAGCGATCTCTTTAGCTTTCACCCACTTACCCTCTTCTGGGATTGGAGCTGGACCGTGGTTAGGTCCTTTAGCTACTTGGCACATTTCCTGTACCTCTTTGCTGTAAATCATGTTTAGTTAAATAATTAATAGTTAATAATCAATATTTCCGTTTGGCTGCAATCAGCCACAATATTCCATAATCGGGTGCAAAATTACAAAATAATTTGTAAATATGCAAATTTTTCAGTATCTTTGCAGCAAATTTCAAATAAATAATATTTTAGTACAATGAAAAAGACGTATTTTACTATTCTTTTTGCGAGTGTTGTATCGCTAATGTTCGCAGCAGAGCCTTATTTTCGTGCCACATGGGTGAGCACAGTAGCTAACATCGATTTCCCTACCAAAGCGGCTATCGGCAACTATGAGCAGCAAAAGGCGGATATGATTGCCATGTTGGATGAGTTTCAAAAGATGAACCTCAATGCTATCGTTTTTCAAGTTCGTCCTACAGCGGATGCGTTGTACCAATCCGAACTGGAGCCATGGAGTCATTGGCTGACTGGCAAGCAAGGCGAAGCAGCCACTTACGACCCATTGGAGTTCGTATGCGCGGAGGCACATAAGCGCGGTATAGATGTGCATGTGTGGATTAACCCTTATCGCGTGACAGGTGGCGGTAGTAAAATAGAAAGTCTTGCTCCTAATCACATCTATCACAAGCATCCTGAGTGGTTCTTGAAGTATGGCACACAATGGTACTTCGCGCCACACTTGCAAGAGACACGCGACTTCCTCTGCAAAGTGGTGGCTGACCTCGTGACCCGTTACGACATAGAGGCGATTCATATGGACGACTACTTCTATCCTTATCCAGTGTCTGGTCAAGAATTTCCTGATGCTGAGGCATTTGTGGCTGACCCACGCGGCTTTGATAATGTGGGCGACTGGCGCCGCGATAATGTGAACTTGGCGATAGAGCAAGTACACAACACCATTATGAGCATCAAACCTCATGTACAGTTTGGTATCTCTCCATTTGGTATCTGGCGCAACAAAGCCAACGACCCACGCGGTAGCGAGACCAATGGTCTGCAAAACTACGACCAACTCTATGCTGACATCCTCCTCTGGATGGAGAAAGGTTGGATTGACTATGTAGTACCACAACTCTATTGGGAGATTGGCAAGAAAGTGGCTGATTACAAAACGCTTGCATACTGGTGGGCGCAACATGCTACCGACAAATGCCGCGTATATATCGGCATGGCACCTTACCATATGGGCAACCCTAAGATGGCTGCGGCTTGGAACGAAGGCAATGAGATTTGCCGTCAGCTTCGCCTTAACCGCACTATTCCAGGTATCACAGGCGAGTGCTATTTCCCATCGAATGTATTGCTGAAGAACCATCACAACTTGGTGGATAGCTTGCAACAAGTGTTCTATCCAACTTATGTGCCTGCTCCGCGCAAGTAAGTAGCCCCCTCCAACTCCCCCTGAAAGGGGGAGGGTGGCAAAGATAATAAAAGACGAGGATTTGCTCCTCGTCTTTTATATATACTGAGCCTTTAAACTCTAAACTGTAGGCGTAGCCGTCCTCTAAACTTGCAGCTTTGCTGCAACGCTTTACTTATACAAGAATCGCTTGATGCTCTTCTTAGGTGTTTTCTCAAATGGCTCTTGCTTTACCTCTATATCGTGTACGCGCGAGTAGGAAGGTAGCAAGTCATTGAGCTTCTTGAGGTTCTCTTTCATCATGCGCTCTACTTCAGCGAGTGAGAAACCTTTGGTGGCTTCTTCATCAGGGAAGACCAGACCGATGAGTTTGCCCTCGCGCTCTACGACAATTGACTCAGCAACACCCTGCTGGTTATTGAGCTTATCCTCAATCTCCTCGGGGTAGATGTTCTGTCCGCTGGCGCCGAGGAACATGCTCTTGATACGACCACGGATAAAGATATTCTGCTTCTTATCCATATAGCCAAGGTCGCCAGTGCGCAACCATCCGTCCTCAGTAAAGGCCTGCTGAGTAGCTTCTTCGTTCTTGTAGTAACCCATCATTACATTCTCGCCGCGAACCAGAATCTCACCTTCGCCTTTCTCGTTAGGATTATCAATCTTAGCCTCCATGCCCGGTACAGGCGCACCGCATGAGCGACGCTTGAAGTATTTAGGTGGCAGACCGCTGACGAGAGGTCCGCACTCGGTCATACCAAAACCAATCGACAATGGGAAATTGACATCCATAAGGCATTTTTCAACAATAGGGTTCATGGCTGCACCACCGCAGAGGAAGTAGCGCACTTGTCCACCAAAGGCTTTGACCAAAGATTTCTTGACATGTCCGCGGATAATATTCATGATACCTGGAGTGTGCCAGAAGAATTTGAGCACAGGTTTGGACAATAGCGGATCCAATTTCTTCTTGTGAATCTTCTCTATCACCAATGGTACTGTGGCTACCAAATAGGGTTGGACATCTGCCATCGCTTTGAGCAGAATGCTTGGGGTAGGCGCTTTAGTCAGGTAATAGATGGTAGCACCCGCACTGAATGGATAGAGGAAGTCTGCCAACTGTCCGAACATATGTGCCAATGGAAGCATGCTGACCACGCGTTGTCCAGGTTCCACGGGGAGGATATATTGACCGTTCTCAGTGTTGTTGCTGAGTGAGCGGTGGCTAATCATTACGCCTTTAGGCGAACCTGTTGAACCCGAAGTGTAGTTGATCAGTGCTAATGAGTCCACATCAATCTCGCCGTCTTGCACGAGGGAGAAGAAGTTGGTCTCCGTCACGGTGCTTTCTTCTGTCATCACATGCTCTACATTGCCTTTGTATGGATCTGCCAGATGAATGAAAGAGAAGTCGTCCATGGACATGATGGCTTGCAGTTCGGGCAACTGTTGGTGTTGCAACTCGCGCCATACGTAGGGACCTACGATGAGCATCTTCGAATCGGAATGTTCAATGAGGCGCGCCAAGTCTTCGGCTTTAAAGTCCTGCAAGAGGGTCACTGCCACTGCTTTGTATGACATGATGGCCATGTAGCTGACTACCCAGTTGGAGCAGTTGCGGCTGGCAATGGCAATCTTATCGCCAGGTTGAATACCCATAAGGCGGAAGAGCTTGTGAAAGCGACGCACTTGTTGTGCTACTTCGCCGTGGGTGTATTGTGTTTTCTCTCCGTAATCCACAAAGGCGACATCGCGCCAACGATTATGGATCACCTGATCCATATAATGTAAAAAATGGTGTTTCATAATAATTTTGAATTTTTAAGTAAGAATTTAGAAATCTACTAAACTCCTAAACTAGCTAATACTTCCTCCCTTGTTAATTCTTCCCCGATTACTTCTGTTGCTCTAAATGGAACATGTTCTGGTGCATGTGCCGCATCAAAAGTAAAATATGTGCATGTACATTCCACTAATATTTCCCCTTCTGCACTTCTAATTTCTCCATCTACAATGGCAATATTACGCCTCATTTCGCGCAGGCGTGCACGCAATTCCACACATTTCTGGCGTATCACTACTGGTTTGCGAAAACGCGTTTCCATTTTCGCAGTCACTCCCGATGCTTGCAATTTATGAAATACTACCCAGCCACAAATCTCATCCAACAGCACAGATTGCACTCCACCATGCAATGTATTATCCCACGATTGATAACGTGATGAAGGATGCCATAGGCATACGACATCATCTCCCTCTTCATAAAACTTCATCTGTAATCCAAACGGATTATCTGGACAACAACCGAAGCAATGATATCCCTCTGCACCTATCCACGGATTCTTAATCAGTCGCATAATGATTTATTCACAAGATATTATTTCTTTTTCTCTTTCTCCTTCTCTTTCTCTTTGAGATATGCAGGTAAGAAAGTGCCCGTTATGTATGAGAATTTTGGTTCCTGAGTTAATATCTCATTGCATTTTTTGAGTACTTCTTCCTTGCTTCGTACATACCCCATACTCTGCAATAATGGCATTTGCATGGCACGTATATTCCAACGCGGATAATTGTATTGGTCAGCATGTGTGTTGTAGATACTATCCGCTTTTTGGTAGTACATAAGTGCTTTTTGTTTGCTGCCAAAAATAGGATTAAAAAATTCTACATTACCTTGCATAGTCAATACAAATGGGTCGTTAGGACTTATTGCCATTGCACGTTTGATATTCTCATATATGCCTTTGATTTGCTTGGCTATTTGGCGTCGTTCGAATGACAAACGAAAGCTGCAAACGCCCGTCTTATAGCAATAATAAATTCCAGAATCCAAATGGGCGCGGTGAGCTTCTAAATGCTTAGCAAATTGCTCTAATCGATAAGCTGCATCTTCCAGTTTGGCACCAATAGCATGCGCTGCATATCCATACTCATAATTCAGCAATACTGTTTGTTCAGCAATTGGCAAACTATTCCAATCTGTTGAATCAATATGGCGTGCCCAAATATCCATCTCTGCATCGAGATAAGCATAATAGAGCTGCTGCTCCGAGTCTTGCGCAAAGCAAGCACTCGAAAACAGCACTACTATTATCATTAAAATACTGCGCATTTGCATCGTATTATTTACCTCCTTGCTCAAGCATGAGTGTGCGGGTTGGTTGATCGCAAACCTCTGCAGGACCGTAGTATTGGATAGGACCTGGGTAGATGTAGCTAAGTTGTGGATCAGCCCAGTCTGCGCGGTGAGCAGCCAAGTACTTGAATGGCTCGCCGTTGAGGTCCACCAATGCCTTTTGGATCACTGGTTTCATCTTACCGTGGCGACGCTCCATGTTCATCATCATGGTCACAGGCACACCACCAGCTACCCACTCGCATGCAGGTTTGGTGAGGTTCTTCACGAGTGCCATGTAGCCCGTTTTGCCAGCTGCGATGAGGTGAGCAGCGGTGTTACCGAGGCTGTAGCAGTAGTCAGCGTCGAAGTTACTTGGCATAGCGCAACGACCTTCGTAACCGAAGAAGTGGTTGAGGGCAGCGAACTTGCCAGTGTACTCCTTGGTTGCCTTGAGTTGAGCGAGGCGCTTTTGTACCATCTCGATGAGCAACTTCTCGGTCTCGATTTGGCTAACCATCACGTTGCCGTGAGGGTCACGGTCGAGGGTCAATTGCTTAGCAATACCCTTTGGCAAGCTGCGATAGAGTTCGCAAGAAGCAGGGGTAAGTTTGCTCTTCACGTACTCACGCTTAGCATCATCGCCTTCGAGAGCAGCAAACTCCTCGTTCTCAGCCAACATGTCGTTGAGCTCTTGGATCAAGACACGCATAGCTGGGATAAACTCGATCAATCCCTCTGGAATGAGGATGGTACCGAAGTTCAAACCAGCGTTTGCACGAGCAACGATTACCTCTACGATTTGCTCTACTACCTCGTTGAGGGTCATGTTCTTTGCCTCTACTTCCTCAGAGATAAGGCACACGTTTGGTTGAGCTTGCAATGCGCACTCCAGTGCGATGTGGCTGGCAGAGCGACCCATGAGGCGGATGAAGTGCCAGTATTTCTTAGCCGAGTTAGCGTCACGTTGGATATTACCGATGAGTTCAGCGAAAGTCTTACAAGCGGTGTCGAAACCGAAAGAGGTCTCAATCATCTCGTTCTTGAGGTCACCATCGATAGTCTTTGGGCAACCAATCACTTGGATACCGCAGTTCTTTTGGAGATAGTACTCAGCAAGCACGCACGCATTGGTGTTGCTGTCGTCACCACCGATGATTACGATAGCTTTGATACCGAGTTCGTTGCATACTTTGATACCATTGTCGAATTGCTCTGTCTCCTCCAATTTGGTACGACCAGAACCGATGATATCAAAACCGCCGGTGTTGCGATACTCGTCGATTACATCAGCAGTCAATTCTGCATACTTGCCATCTACCAAACCGCTTGGGCCACCCAGGAAACCATAGAGTTTGTTTGCTGGGTTGATGCGCTTGAGAGCGTCAAACAGACCGCAGATTACGTTGTGACCACCAGGAGCTTGACCACCAGAGAGGATAACGCCCACGTTGAATGGAGCTACCTCTACTGCCTCAGCAGCAGGTTCAAACTCAATAACAGGCATACCGTAGGTGTTAGGGAAGAGTTTTTGAATCTCCTCTTGATCTGCTACGGATTGCGTTTTTGCGCCTTCTTTGAGGCTTACATTTCCTTGCAAAGCTACTGGCATCTTAGGTTGATACGCAGCACGTGCAATTTGCAAAGGACTCTTTGTCATTGTCATAATTGTTGTATATTTAAAAAGTTTTAATGAGTTTTAAAAAACATATTATCCAAATTACGCCGCAAAGATACAAAAAAAAAATGGAACTTCCTACAATTGTGTAAAAAAGTGTTCCATTTTTTGTAAAATTGTATTATTAAGAATACAATATGCTATTTCGAACGCCTTTTGAGAGAGAATTGGAATTCCAAACCTCCCTCGCTGCGATTAAGTGCGGTAATTGTTCCTTCGTGGAAAATGATAGCATGTTTTACAATAGATAATCCCAATCCTGTGCCTCCTGCTTTGCGGCTGCGACCTTTGTCCACGCGGTAGAAACGCTCAAAGATATGCGCCAATGCTTCATTGGGTACCCCTTGACCATTGTCGGTAATACTGAAGTATAGATTCGATGGGTCTTGGTTCGTGAGTTGGATATTGATCTCCGCTTTCTCTACATAGTTGATGGCGTTGTCCACGATATTGTGAAAAATAGAGTAGAGTAGCGTATAGTTGCCTGAGATAATCAAGTGTTTAGGGATATTGTGCGTAATGGTTGCGCCCGCTTGCATCGCGCGCAGAGACAGGTCTTGCACCACATTCTCCACTACCGTATGCAAATCCAATTGCAAACGAGTGTAGAAATCGGTTTGGGTGTCCAGCTTGTTGATGGTAGAGATGTCTTCTACGAGGTTCGCCAGTCGCCCTGACTGCTGATAAGCACGCTCAATAAACTGCCTGCGTTGTTCCTCGTCCATATCGTGGTGCATGAGGATAGTCTCCAATGCCCCACGAATACTGGCCACAGGTGTTTTCAACTCGTGACTGATGTTCTGCGTGAGCGTCAATCGTTGCTGCTCACGCGCATGGTTGATTTTGCGCTTGTAGATGGCATAACACACTCCTACAATCACCATAACCCCTATTCCTATAATAATCCAAATATCCATGCCTCTAACCTTTCGCCTTTAACCTTCTAACCCTAAACACTAAACATATATCCGTACCCCGATTTGGTGACAATGCGCTTTCCGTATTGCCCCAGCTTCTTGCGCAAGTGGGTAATATGCACATCCACAGTGCGTTCGAGTACAAAACCATTGCTATCCCAGACGTTCTTTAGTAGATGTTCACGTGAGAGTATCTGTCCGCGATGAGTGAGTAAATAGCAGAGCAGTTCAATCTCCTTGCGTGTCATTACTACTGCCTCGCCATCTACCTTGAGCGACATATCCGCTTTATTCACTACAATCCCCTCGAAAACGATGCAATTCTCGCCTTCTTGCCTTATAGCCTCATCGCCTTCTCGCCTTGACACTTCTGTCCTGCGAAGCACCGCCGCTACGCGTGCCAACACTTCTGCTATGCGGAAAGGTTTGCTGATATAGTCATCTGCCCCCAACTTAAATCCTTGTAGCACAGTATCTTCATCGCTCAACGCCGTTAAGAATATTATCGGCGGCATCCCCATACCCAATAGCGAAGCGTCCAATAGCTCGCTCGGCGAGCGTCCTATATCCGAGCGCAGCTTCTCCGCCATCTCCAATCCCGACATCTCGCCCATCATAATATCCAGCAGGATAAGATCTATGGGTGATGGGGTATGGGCAAGAGGCGATTGGAGCAATTCGAGTGCTTCTTCTGCGCTATGTGCCACGAGCACTTCGTAGCCTGCTTTTTGCAATGAATAGGAGAGGATCATGCAAATATCCTCTTCGTCATCTACTATCAGTATGCGTTGTTTTGCCATATGGGTGTGATTTTGCCTGCAAAGTTAGTAAAAATAATTCAGCTTTCTTATTTAATTAATCACAGGTGTATAACCGTAAGATATACCTAAACACAAGGTTCCTGACAGATATTCAGTCCAAGCGGTTCCTGAACCATATACTTTAGGGACCCTTCCTGCAAAATTAGCATCTACAATGTCATTTGCATCGGTAACAGAAGCAGATGAGGAATAGAAAAATTGTATATTTGGATCTTCTTGAGCAAACAAACATAGGCATTCATCTGCTGACAATACAATAGGTGTTTCCAATTTCAGAGAAACAAATGATTTGGCATTTCCGTTAGGATTGGTAACAGTATATGTGCCAACGATTTGCATACTCTCTTCAGACTGTTTGTATTTACATATACCTATTGTCACATTCTGTGAAACCATATTGGTAAAGAATCCAATCAGATTGATAGGGCGGTTCACTATTGCAGCATGTGCATTCACACCTGGTTGATGACACCATCCTCTGCCTGGTATGTTTACGCTGGCTGTTAATCGGTTCATATTTTCTCGATGATCAATATACCACATTTCTTCCGTAGGGTTGTTATTGTCAATCGTTGTCACTCTGATACAAATATCTCCTGACACCTCTGCTATATCAATAATCATACTATCACCTTGAAAATCTGGAGAGAATACATTCCCGTTCATAGTGACTGTGCACATACCAAATGTATAATCATCATCTAACGTTATCACTTCATAATGGGGATTACCTTTGGCAATGCTTTTAATATCTGAATTAGATTTGGCACCTTTGCCTAAAGTCCTTTCGATGCTACACATTTTTATTGTTTCTCCATATGGAAAATAGTTGTCGTATTCAGGATCATACATAGACGGTTTAACGCCATTGTTGATATAGAATGCGGTATATTTACCCGCATCTGCACCTACTTTGTTATATACTGGCTGGGTATAGTGCCAAATATCTTTCATCTCATTTGTACAACCAGCTAACAGAGTTGATACCATCACAGCCTTTTCATACGTTTTGCATAGATTTGTTTGAGCTTTAATGATTTCAGGTGTTACAGACGGATTATGTTTAGTATGTCCAATTCTAATAATAGCGCAGAACTCTATATCTGCTGTATTCACCATGTCCTCAATAATTGATTCTAAATTTCTTGCATATTGCTCTGCACTTACACCATAATAGCCATCATGCTCGCCTTGTAGCCATACCATATAATCATGTTCAATAGTATAGCCATTTTCTTCCAACCACACTTTGGCTGAATCGTGTCTTGCGATAGCATCGTTTAGTGGTTTACCGCCTGGCAGCCAAAAACTGGTGGCTGTTCCGCCTTTTGAGCATGATACGCCTACAATAGGTGTTTTGCGATAGGTATAGTATTCTTCGATAAATGCAGATACCAGCGAACCTGTTCTACCATTATCTACTACGCCACTTGTTGGATTATTTTCGTTCAATCCAAAAGGTTCTACAACAGGGTATAATTTGGTGGGATCAGAGATGGCACGAAATTCATAGCCATGTCCTTGTGCTACGACTACACTTTGCGCAGCTACACCACGTCCTGCCATATTGGATTGCCCCATAAACATGACTAAATCTACCTTTTTCCTCTCCGTATGTTTAGCAATCTTTATGATTGTGCCATCTGCCAAAGTAAAATATGCATAATGCTCATCATGAGTTACTGACTCAAACATTGAATCGCCACGGTCGCCTTTTTCACCATTTTCGCCATCTTCACCAGTAGCTTTGCCAACTTGCATCCAACTAATACCATTATCGTAGGATACATACCAATACCCTTCTTCTATTTTTAGTTGTGGACTGATACCATCCTTACCGTCTTGACCGTTAGAACCATTAGTGCCATTTTGACCATCTTTGCCAGAAACAGGGAGTTTGTTGCCGTTGTCATCCAATAGCCATTCGCCATTCAATGTCCAATAATATACACCGTCGGTGTCTTGTGCTACACCAATCACAGGAGTATAGCCGTTTTGTCCATCTGCTCCATTTTGTCCGTCTTGCCCGTCCTTGCCGTCTTGACCATTTTCGCCATCAGCACCATCCTTACCATCTTGTCCATGGTAAATGGTGATGGGTTCGTGTTTACCAAAGGCAATGGTATATCCTACCACTTTACCTTCCTTTTTTATCTCCACAATGCTTGTAATAAAGTCATTGGATTGTAGTACATCCACAATCGTTTGGAGCGATGTGATATTGGTATTCATCTCTTTGCATAGTTCTTCGAGCTTAGTCACACGACCATCTAATTCGTCAATGGCATTCCAGAGGTCATTGTGACAACCTATGAAAAGGCAGATTGTCAAGCCCAATAAAAGCAAATGTATCTTCTTCATTTTGATTATTTTTTTTCTGTCACATCGGTTTCCCTCTACTCTGCAATGAGATACTATCTGAGGTTCACGCTGCAAAGGTACGAAAAAAAATGTATATGTGCAAGAAAATCACTCTTTTTTGTAATAATTAGGTGAGCCCGTTGTACGCACCCATATGAATTATTTCTCTTCGTTTTCTTCTTGCTTTTGCTTGGCTTCTTTGCGGTCTTTGATGGCGCTAATCACAAAGAAAGGACCCATAAAGACTGCTACCATGCCCAAAGCAAGCAGAATCATTGTTATATCATCCATAGTTGTTTAATATCTTGATAGTTAATAACATACTTTTTTTGATTTATATACCTGTTGACACCACACATTGTTTTCCTTGCCGCTCGAGGGAGTTCTTATCTCCCTTTGGTCGAACGATCGCTTCGCCGTACGATTCGAGCGGAATGTTGTTGAAAAAAATGTTGTTGATGTTGTTGGATTAAAGTAGCTCCTGTTGTCTTAACTTGTGAGGTCAACTTGTATATACTTCCTTAATTGACGTTTTAATAAGTCCTAGTACTACCAAAAACTATGAAATGGGAAAGAGATATGTTCGGTCGGTAAATTGAGTGGCATTATGCGTGAAAGTGCCACTATCCGATTGATATGGTGAGCGATAC
>JAXJWX010000024.1:0-4619 GCA_036307765.1 Paludibacteraceae bacterium
AACAATTGCGTGAAATGATGGGTGCGCTTTATCAAGCGACGATGAAGACCTATATGGATCACGATTTCGATGCTTTGATTGAGGTGAATCGTTACGAAGATCAAGTGGACGAGATGGTCGCTCGCATTGAGAAGATGCACTTGCAACGCTTGATGGATGGTATTTATCCTGCTAGTGTAGGTCAAGTATATCAAGAGTTTGCATCGGATACCGAGCGTATTGCTGACCACTTCTTGAACGTGGCTAAATCCATCCGCCAACTCCACGTCGGCGAGGATTGATAAGAAGGGAGACAACTGCTTAGCAAAAAGTGCGTTATCTCACCATTTTGACAAAATAGCCATTTGTGTTTTCGAACACAAATGGCTATTTTTTTGTGCATATATAGAAAAAAGCCTCTTTGTTCTGTAAAAAAATAATTTTTTTTGGCATTTCTTTGGTCAGTTCGAAAAAATATATTAACTTTGCCGTCGAAAGTCCAACGCCGTGGGGTAGAGGGAGGGAAATGTCTCTTCTTTGAAAGTCGAAAAAACGACCAAATCGGTAACAGATTTGACCAAAGACCTCAGTCGTGGCTTTCGAGACATATTAAAATAGGCGTTTGTTGACGCTCTGTTCTGACACTTTGAAATGTCGCAACTTTCAAGAATAATCAGGACTTAGCAACGATAGATGCCCTACGGGATATAGATTATCCCTCTTGTGCCTATTTGGGTACGCCATTTGCGTATATGTGTATGCGCGCACGCGTACCTTAACTATAGTAGCACGAGAGAATGTTTATATTCGGCGTGGGCTTCGCGTTGTCAGTTCGATTATTCTGGGCAATGCGACAGCCTCAAAGTGTGGAACTGGCAAGAGCAAGTTTCACGCTTTTATTTTTGTATGTCTAAGTAACTAAATTCCTCTTGTAGAGAATGTTTGAAAAGGTACATAAAAGTATTAACGTAAAAATTAAAAAAAAACATGAAAAAGATTTACTCTACACCCAAAACGGATGTCTGTGTCGTTGAGACATCAATTTTGTGTTCTTCTGGTGATCCTAATGGTGATTTTGAATCCATTCATAAAGGTGAAGGATCCTGGTAAAAGAAAGGACTATCGTTTTCTCTCAATTACGTGTTATTTAGAAGAGTCTTGTGTAGCTGAATAAGCTACTGATTCCGTATAATTGAAGTAAATATGAAAAAGATTTTCTCTATTATAGCAAGTGCATTGTTGATTGTATCTTGCACATCGCAAACAGAAGAGTTGGTTGATCCTATTCCAGAAAATCAAGAGCCAGAGGGTCAGACGGTGACTTTGTGTGCAACCATTGTGTCGGATGATGGTGCCGCTAATGCTCCTAAGCGAGTGTCGGGCAAGGATGATGATGTGGAAAATATGGAAAGTGTGATACATTTGACTTGGGATACAGGTGATAAGATTCTTATCACGGAGGATGACGATCAGTCTTCCGTCTTTGTTCTGTCTAGTGGTGCTGGTACGGCAAAGGGTGTATTCAAAGGGGAGTTGTATGGGGATGGTAGTAGTTATAATGTGGTATATCCTGCTAACTATGACGAGGAAGTGCTGAAGGAGCAAACATATGTGGAGAACGGTTTCGGCAATGGCTTGATGAAGATGAGCACCAGGACTCCAGGAAATCTGGAAGATGGTTTCGTGATGTCGGCAGACAATGCTTTAGTAGGTTTGCAGTTGATGGGCGATGGTGCCAAAGTAAGCAAAATTGAATTTACCAACTGCGCGAATAGTAGTACTTATGCATTGCTTTGTCCTGAAATAGAGTTGACTGATGCATCTGTGTTGTTCTATATCGTCGTTCCCGCAGGTGAGTGGGCACAGGGTTTCAAGGTAACGGTGTACGATGCTTCTGGCGAGCCTATCAAAGATTTTACAAAAAAGAGTTCTTCTACCTTTGCTGCTGGAAAAGCTTTTGTGATGCCTGTTCAGCCAGTATATCAAAAGATTAGTGTGTTCTCTGTGAGTGCAACACAGAAGGTAACATTCTCTCCAGGCAACTTGCAATACCATCCTAAGAATAAGGAATGGCGTTTTGCTCTTAGTCAGTTGAGTTATATAGGTGAAACCCACGGAGATATATTAAACTATGATGGATGGATTGATATGTTTGGTTGGAGTGGTGATAATACTACTGCACCTTTTGGTGTAAGTAGTTCTACCACCGAATCTGATTATTCTGGCAATTTTGTGGATTGGGGCACAAACCGAATAGGTGAGCATGCTCCTAATACATGGCGCACATTAACCAAAAGCGAGTGGGAATACTTGCTCGACAAACGAACTAATGCGAACGCACTAAAAGGAGTCGCTTGTGTCAATGGCATCAATGGTTTGATTGTGCTGCCTGATGAATGGGAGTGTCCAGATGGTATGACTTTTAAATCTGGATTATCAACCCTTACACCTGTTGATGAAAATACTTATGGAAAGCATCAATCTATAAGCGCTAATCAATGGGCTGAGATGGAGCAAGCGGGTGCGCTTTTTCTTCCTGCTGCTGGAGCATATGTCAGAGATCCAGATATAGTTTATTATTCTGACTTTGGAAGATATTGCTCATCTAGTGTTGCGAGTAGTAATAATGTATACGGTATATACTATCACCCTGGAACTCTATTTTCCTACCAAATGAATCGTCAAGAAAGAAGTGCCGTCCGCTTGGTTAAGGATTTGTAACGAATAACGTGTTAATAGTTTACAGGTATGAAAAAGATTTTCTCCATTATAGCAAGTGCAATGTTGATTGCATCTTGCACATCGCAAACAGAGGAGTTGGTTGATCCTATTCCAGAAAGTCAAGAGCCAGAAGGTCAAAAGGTGACTTTGTGTGCATCCATCGCGTCTGGTGAGGAACTTCCTGCTGGTGCTCGAAACGTGTCTGGTAAGGATAGCAATCCTGGTAGCACTACGGGTGTGATTAACCTCACTTGGGATGAGGGTGATGAGGTGTTAATTAAAGTAGGCGAGGAGTCTGCTGTCTTCACCTTGTCTGGTGGCGCAGGCACGAATATGGGTAGTTTCACAGGTGTGATGCCTGGAGATGGTAGTAGTTATGATGTGGTATATCCTGCTGATTATAACGAGGATGTACTTGCTGAGCAGACCTATGTAGAGAACGGTTTCGACAATGGCTTGATGAAGATGAGCACCAAGACACCTGGAACTGTAGAAGGTGGTTTTACTTTGTCAGCAGACAATGCCCTGGTGGGTTTGCAACTGACAGGAAACGATGAGCTGGGTAAGATTGTTCTTAGCAACCCTGCTGATAGTAAGACCTATACCTTGACCTGTACGGGTGTGAAGTTGACATCAGAAGCAAAGGTGTTTTATATCGTTGTACCTGCTGGAGAGTGGGCTAATGGTTTCAATGTAGATGTGTATGCGAATGATGATACAAGGATAGGAATATTAAAAAAGGCAAGTTCTGCAACATTCAAGGCTTCCACAAGCATGGCGATGCCAACTAAAGATGTAACAGCAAGATATTTATCTATTTGTAACGGAAGAAGACTTGTATTTTCTCACGGTAACCTGCAATACTGTCCACAGAATCAAGAATGGCGTTTTGCACCACATCAGTGGGATAATATTGGTAAATATAATACAAAAACAAATTTCACGAATCCGAACTATGACGGTTGGTTGGATTTGTTTTGTTGGAGTGCCGAAGGGAGAAATTCTGGATTAGATGATATATCTGCTGATTATTCAGGCAACTTTGTTGATTGGGGAAATAATACCATTAGTGGCTATGCTCCAAACACATGGCGCACTATGAGTATAGATGAGTGGGAATATTTATTAAACGGTCGTCCTAATGCAACTGATCTCCGAGCTGCTGCGACGGTCAATGGTGTCTATGGTTGGATCTTTTTGCCTGATAATTGGACATGTCCTGCGGGAATTACTTTCTCTCCAGGTTTTGGATATGCAAATAACATCTTTAACATAGAGCAGTGGTTACAAATTGAAGAAGCCGGTGCTATCTTCCTTCCATCTGCTGGAATCCGTCGGGGGGACGGTAGGGACAATACGGATAATACTAATGACAGTCCTGTTCCTTATGGTCGTTATTGGACTTCCACTACGATAAGCAGTGGTGGTAATCCGTACTACTTCTATATCCTTAATGACAATGTGTGGGGCAAAAAATACTCCACTGGACGCACTCATGCTCAATCTGTCCGTCTTGTGAGGAATTTGTAGGCATTTTTAGCAAAATGCAAAAGGTATAAAAAGAGGGTGTGTCAAAAAACTGACACACCCTTTTTCTTTAAGGATGATACTCAATTTTCATCAGAAGTTGGCTATCGTATGCAGATAGATACATCTATCTTTTTTTGAAAATTATGCTCGCTTTCTTGCAAATGTGCATTATTTGTAGTACCCTTGCAGTCGATTCCCACGCTGAAGTAAAATGGTCCTGAGTGGTTAGTTGTTGAGGTTTCATAGACAAAAAATAATAAAAACAAAAATTATTAAAAATTTCAGTGGTGATGTATGGCTGGACAGATGGACGGCTGGACAGCAGTTTCTATAACTTCACCCGTACGCGGGTATATGTATATATATTGAAAAATAGCTGTCCAGCTGTC
>JAXJWX010000025.1:0-23921 GCA_036307765.1 Paludibacteraceae bacterium
GCAAAGCGCCTACTGTTTAGTGTCAAGTTATACAATTCCTTGCTCGAGCATGGCTTGTGTAACCTTCATGAAGCCTGCAATGTTAGCACCCTTCACATAGTCGATAGTACCATCGGCTTGACGACCGAACTTCACACATTGCTCGTGGATAGATTGCATGATTTGGTGCAAACGGGTATCCACCTCTTGTGCGGTCCAAGAGAGGTGCTCGCAGTTTTGTGTCATCTCGAGGCCAGAAGTAGCCACACCACCTGCGTTCACTGCCTTGCCAGGAGCAAAGAGTACGCCATTGTGTTGGAAGTAGTGAATAGCGCCCGGTTGGCAACCCATGTTACTTACCTCGCAGCAGCACCAGCAGCCGTTGGCCTTGAGTTCTTTAGCATCGTCCTCGCTAAGCTCGTTTTGGAATGCACATGGCAGAGCAATGTCGCAAGGTACAGACCAAGCTTTCTTGCCAGCGGTGAAGTGTGCTTGTGCAGGGAACTTATCCGCCATGTCTTGTACCTTATTGCGGTTGCTGGAGCGCATAACGAGCATATAATCAATCATCTCAGGAGTGATACCCTCTGGGATAGCGCATACGCCGTCAGGACCAGAGATAGCCACAACCTTAGCACCAAGTTCGGTAGCCTTTTGTGCAGCGCCCCAAGCCACGTTACCGAAGCCAGAGATAGCCACCGTCTTGCCCTCGATACTCTTGCCAGCCTCGTGGAGGAGGTGCTCGGTGAAATAGAGTGCACCATAGCCCGTTGCCTCTGGACGGAGGATAGAGCCACCCCATGTCATGCCTTTGCCTGTGAGTACGCCTGTGTGGTATTGGCGAGCGAGTTTCTGGTACATACCATTGAGGAAACCAATCTCACGGCCACCTACGCCTACGTCACCTGCAGGTACATCGGTATCCACGCCGATATTGTGCCAGAGTTCAAGCATAAAGGCCTGGCAGAAACGCATGATTTCAGCATCAGACTTGCCGACAGGGTCGAAGTCAGAACCACCCTTTGCGCCACCCATAGGGAGGGTTGTGAGGGCGTTTTTGAAGGTTTGCTCAAAGCCCAAGAACTTGAGCATACTGGGGTTAACTGCTTTATGGAAGCGCAATCCACCTTTGTAAGGACCGATAGCTGAGTTGAATTGCACACGATAACCGAGGTTAGTTTGTACCTCGCCTTGGTCGTCCACCCATGTCACGCGGAAGGTGAAGATACGATCTGGCTCCACCATACGCTCCACGATCTTAGCTTTCTCAAACTCAGGATGTTGGTTGTACACTTCCTCGATAGACACAAGGACTTCTTCTACGGCTTGCAAATACTCTGCCTCGCCTGGGTGCTTCGCAGCAAGGTGCTGCATGATGTCCGTTACTTTCATTTTTGTTGTATTTTAAGGGTTGTTTTGTTCGGATATTGGATAATGGATATTGGTTATCGAGTGCAAAGGTACTACTTTTTTTGCAAATACACAAGGAAGGTAGTACCTTTTTCGGAAGTTTGGAAGCAGATTTTTCCTCCACTACCCTCTACGATGTTCTTCGATATAGGCATTCCAAGACCTGCTCCCGTATTTTTTGTTGTAAAATTAGGCACAAAAACTTTCTCCTGCATATCTCTTGGAATTCCTGGTCCATTATCAGAAAATGATATTTTTATCCACGATTTCTCAGGATTAAGTCCTTCTTCCTCTATGGTTTTCTTATTGGCTTTTTTGAGAATGATAATAATGTCGCTATCGGGTCGACCTTCCATCGCTTGAAAAGCATTGCGCACGATATTCGTAAATACCTGCGTAATCTGCTCAGCATCCGCAATGGCCATCACACCATGCTCTGGGCCCACGTAACGGATTGGTATATCAGACGGATTATTGCGCATCATGGTGATGAACGCATGCAACTTAGCCGCCACATCTACTTTCGTAGGATTCACTTCTGGCATCTTGGCAAACGAAGAGAAAGACTGAGCAATATGGCTCAAATTGTCTATTTGGTCAATAAGTAACTCTGTAGAGTGATTGAAATAGTCATCAAAGCGCTCGGTTCCCTTGGTGCGTTGCAACTGTTGCAGGGTGAGTTTCATCGGGGTAAGTGGATTATTAATCTCGTGCGCTACTTGACGTGCCATAGTACGCCATGCCATCTCACGCTCCGAACGAGCCAAGCGCTCGGTGGATTCTGCCAATGCATCCATCATCCGATTATATTGCGTAACAATCTCGCCCACCTCATCCGAAAACTCATAATCAATATGCTTGCCTTTTTCACCCAAATGATATTTTTTCAATTGCTCACTAACGACACCCAACGAAGATGTAATCATATGCGATATGCCCCATACTATCAAAATAGCAACTAAAAGCAGAATGATATAGAGAGGCAACAGTTTTACCATAAAATTTTCCACATGGGCTGTCATCTCACTCTGCGATATAAAGCTAGGCACAGCCACATAACCGATTTTAACATAATTACCATTGATGAACTCCGTATATGCCGACAAATATCTCACGTTACCAATCTGCTCATGTTGTACCATCATCGTATTGCCAGAGAAGAATGGTTCTGGAGCAACATGCTTAGGCAACAAACCCAAATCAAACAACTGCGGAGCTGAAGAACCTATCAGCCGACCATTCAAATCATAGACGTGAATATCCGTTTCATATACAAAACTCATATCCCGCAGGTCAATATTCAATGATGCCGTATTACTTGGGCTCAGTCCTAAATCCCAAAAATACATATTTTGTAGTGCCATCTGCACATATTGTGCTTTTTTTCTCAATCGTAGTTGCTGGGTTTCTACAAATAGTCGCTGTATATATTCCACCGACAGCATAAAGATTGACAACAATATAACTAATACTAGTGGTATGAGCACCAATTGGAACTTACCCCCTAGTTTCATTCTGCGAAAACCTCGGTACTTTACCAAACTGATTATTGCTACAAACAATAGCACGCCAATCATTAATCCCGTGATTATGTAGTACATCCGAAGTTTTGCTTTCGCCGATGCTTGTTCTTGTTGATCTGTAGCCAAGATGGCTTGATAAGAGAAGTTCTCTATCACTTCATCGCTTGAACGCACTAATTGCTGCTGAATCTTTTTTTCAACAGAAAACAAGTACAAACCGTCATATGAATAAATTGGCACTTTCTCCTCTCCTCCTTGATGGAAAGTCAATCGCCACTCTTCATCGCCACGAAATGGAGCAATAAAGAAGTTGTGTAACATAGGAGAAGTGACAGAATAGTCATACTTTATAGGAATCGCTATCAAAATAGAATAATCACCCACTTGTATCTTTCGGCAGATACCTTGTGCATTATCCCATTGAGCAAAATGCCACTGATCCTGCACCTGTCGTACTATTCTCTCCGAGGCGCTTAACCACGAATTAGACCAATACAACAATTGACGCCCCTTATAGATATAGCATAGAATACTTTTATCAACCTGCGAGCATTGCCATATTGAATCAAAATTATTCGCTTCTATGGCTTGAATTAACTGCTCAACTAGTTTATCAGCTTTATGTTGCTGCTTGTGCAATGTACGCTGCAACGCACTACTTTGAAACGAAAAACTATCACATGCGCTTAGCAGCACAAGCATGCTGCAGCTCAATAACCATATCAATAATTTTCGTTTCACGCAGCAAAATTACAAAAAATCTGTGATATGAACAACTATTTTTGCACATATTCATTTTTTTTTGTAATTTTGCAGCGTAAATTGTAAATCGTAAATCACAAATGGTAAATATCTTCACATCTTTATTATTGGGATTCTTGATGATTCTTGACCCTTGTACCCTCTTCACGAGTATTGCTGCCATTGGGTACATCGATAAGGAAATCAACAACCGCCGCAAGGTGCTCCTCAATGGACTAATGTTCGTATTGGGTAAATTGGCTACCTATATGCTCTTGGCGATACCTTTTATTATGGGAGCGCGCACGGAAGGCATCAAAAATTTCTTGCATCATTGGGGCGAACCTATGCTGGCTGCATTCATGATTATTTGCGGCGTGCTGTTGCTCTTCACCGGGCGCCATCACCATGAGCATGACCATGGCGTGAGCAAATGGTTGAAGAACGTGGACAGCCAGAGCAGCGGTTTTTGGTCATTTATGTTGGGTATCTTCTTTGCTATTGCATTCTGCCCTCACCGATTAGTCTATTTCTTCACAATGATTGATATTGCCATCACCCTACCCTTCTCATGGAACTGGCTCCTGCCTGTCGTTTTTGGATTGGGAACAGGATTACCTATCATGATTATCGCATGGCTTATCTCATATAGTGCCGTATCCATCAACACGCTTACCAGCAAGCTCCACGATATAGAAAAATGGATACGCTATATTTCGGCAGTGCTGTTTATCGGATTTGGAATCTATCTGTGTGTGCATATTGGCTTGCACGGCATAGAATGTTGTTGTCATGAGCAGTCCATTCTTTCGCTTTAAGCAATTCACGGTTTGGCATGACCGTTGCGCCATGAAAGTAGGCACCGATGGTGTCCTCCTCGGCGCATGGTGTCCATTGCCATCACAAGAACTACTTCACGCGCGCGTGTTAGACATAGGTGTAGGTAGCGGACTGATTGCACTAATGATGGCGCAACGATTACATCAAAGGGAAGACACATTCTCCGTATTGGGAATAGATATAGATCACGATGCAGTAGAGCAAAGTCGTATCAACTTTCAACAATCGCCGTGGGCAGATAGTCTGACTAGCCAAGCATGTCGATTACAAGATATGCAAGCGGAACACGCATTTAACTTGATTGTCAGCAACCCACCCTACTTTCAGGACAGCCTAAAAAACCCTAACACACAACGTGCTACGGCACGCCATACCGACACGCTGAAGTATGATGAGTTAATCGTACATTCAGCACGATTATTGCACAAAGATGGTATATTAGCATTGGTTTTGCCATTCGAAGCAGAACAAGAGATTTTGGCTTTAGCAGTAGACTACGGATTATACCCCTTGCACATTACCTATGTGCATAGCAAACCTGGCAAGCCCGCCAAACGCCTGCTCATCGCCCTCTCCCCCATATCCAATAACCAATATCCAATAACCGACACCATGTACATTGAATCGGAAAATGCACCCCGAAGTGATGAATACAAAGAACTGACCAAAGATTTTTATTTATAACCCATAACTAAACAAGCAATGAAACTCGGAGACAAAATGCCAGCATTTAGCGTGGCAGATCAAAACGGAAACATCATTACCAACGACCAGTTGGTAGGTAAGAAAACCATCATTTACTTCTATCCCAAAGATAGCACTCCAGGTTGTACTGCGGAGGCATGCAGTTTGCGAGACAACTACCAACGCTTCTTGGCTGAAGGATATCAAGTTTTTGGTGTGAGCAAAGATAGCCAAAAGTCGCACCAGAACTTCATCGCAAAATATGAATTGCCTTTCCCTCTACTTTCTGACCCTTCTACGGAGATGTTGCAGGCTTTTGGAGCTTGGGGCGAGAAGAAAATGTGTGGCAAGACTTGTGTCGGCACCTTGCGCAAAACGTTTGTCTTTGATGAACAAGGATTGCTCACGCAACTCATTGAGAAAGTGGACACCAAGAACCATGCTACGCAGTTACTAAGATAAATAACGGAAATTTCATTCCGATTTGTATCGGTTTTTGCATATTTCATAAAAAAGCAGTACCTTTGTAGTCAATTTGCAAAAATGAAACCAAGACATATCGCATATATCATCTGGACAATAATTGCGCTGTTAGGAGCAGTTAGTTGGATTGTGCCCAACAACGGTTTCTCTATCGGCAAATGGACACTGCGATGGCCGACTCTGGCGGAAGCATTGGATATAAGGGGGACTGTTGATAGTGTACAGTTATCCGTAGATACGCTATTGCTTGCCGAAGCAGATTCAATAATATTTGAAAGCGAAGATACACTTGGAAAGAAAGATACAATTACCCCTCCACCAATAATTCCAATAGTGGATGTGGCAAACATAGATACTCGCGCATACTTGGCTGCTTTCTATGCCGCATTAGATAGTACAAACAGCATGCCTGTACGGGTGGTACATTATGGCGATTCGCAAACAGAAGAAGATCGTATTACTAACGTATTGCGTGAGCATTGGCAAAAGCAATATGGCGGTGGAGGTGTAGGTTTGATACCACTACATCAGACAATCCCCACACGCACGATTCGCCAGTGGTTGTCAATCAATAATGTGGTACAAACCGCACAAGGTGGCCCCAAACGCTACTTGGTATATGGTCCGCGGTCAATGCGTTTGAATAATGATGATTACGGCGTGATGGGACAAGTCGCGGTAATGGATAGTACACTAGTAGCAGGCAGCGAAGATATTGTGATGAACATTGAACCCATTGACAAAAAATACAAATCGCACAACTATTTCAATCGAGTTCGCATTCTCACAGATAGCGTAAGTAGCTATGTCATGACGCGAGATACAATTCTACACTCTGCTACACAGTCATACATCACACCACTCTACACACTTCCCGACAGCACAACCAAATGCGAAATTCATTTGCAGGGGAAAGGCAAAGTATATGGCATCAGTTTAGAGACACCAACAGGCGTAATTGTAGATAATATCCCCATGCGTGGTTGTTCAGGCAATATCTTTACCAAAATAGATAGTGCTTCACTTAGCGTTTTCTACCGCGAAACAAATACAAGACTGATTATCTTGCAGTTTGGTGGAAATATGATTCCACAGACAGAAAACCCTTCTACGATTAGCGGGTACGTGAGAAGCACACTACGCCAGCAAGTTCGCTATTTGCGTGCTTGTGCACCAGAGTCTGCAATCTTATTTATCGGTCCAAGCGACATGTCCACTCGCATTGATGGCGAGATGGCTACTTATCCGCTGGTGCCATACATGGATAAACTACTAAAGAAAATGGCTGAGGAAGAGCAGATCGCTTATTGGAGCATGTATGATGCAATGGGCGGAAAAAATAGCATGGTAAAATGGGTAGAGATAGGTTTGGCTGGTAGCGATTATGTACACTTTACTCGCGCAGGGGCTAATAAAGTTGGACGATTATTGTACGATTGGCTGATGGCATATCCCAATTCTCTAAACACTAAACACTAAACTAGAAAATGAAATTTTTCTCCCACATATTCGGTTTTAATAGCGAGAGTCCACTGCTATTCACTCAGTTCTATTTCTGGGCGTTCTTTGCATTGGTGTATGCGATGTTTGCGATAATCATGGAGGTAAAGCCTATCCTAAAAGAAAAGCACCCTTCCCTTCAGGGAGGGGCTGGGGGTAGGCGTAGGCTCCACCTCCGCAATATCTTCCTATTGGCGGTCAGTTGGTTCTTCTACTACAAGACCAGCGGATTGTTCCTGCTCATCTTGCTCTTTGTCACACTCAGCGATTGGCTGATTGCCAACCGTATCTACGCTTGCCAATCCTCGCCTATATCCCATAGCCCCAACGGGGCGTCCAATAGCCCACAGAGTGGGCGTCCAATAGCCGCAAAAATGTGGTTGGCATTGAGCGTAGTGATTGACTTGGGACTGCTATGCTATTTCAAGTATGCGTATTTCTTCACCAATGTGGTAAACAACCTGCTCGGAACAGAGTTTGCAGTCTTTGACATCTTCGCTTATATTGGCAACGGATTTAGCGAGAGTGGACGCTTCATGGTGGATAAGATTATCCTGCCAGTGGGTATATCATTCTACCTATTTCAAGTAATGTCCTATACAATTGATGTATATCGTAGGCAAGTAGAGCCTGTGAAAAATATCTTGGACTTTGGATTCTATGTAAGTTTCTTTCCTGGCTTGGTAGCAGGACCAATCGTACGTGCCAATGAGTTCATTCCACAGTTATACAAGCCCTTCTGCCTAAGCCGCCGTCTCTTCGGATTGGCGGTATTCTGGATACTCAACGGACTCATCAAGAAAATTGTATTGAGTGATTATCTAGCAGTCAATATAATCGACCGTGTATTTGACAATCCATTGCTTTTCAGCGGATTTGAGAACTTATTTGCGTTGTTTGCCTACTCCTTGCAAGTGTATGCCGACTTCTCAGGCTATACGGATATTGCCATCGGTATTGCAATGTTAATGGGCTTCTATCTCCCCCAGAACTTCGATTCGCCATACAAGTCGCGCAACCCGCAAGAGTTTTGGCGCCGTTGGCATATGTCGCTCAGTCGTTGGCTGAAGAGTTACCTATATATTCCATTGGGTGGCAATCGCAAGATTTTGGGAAAAGACATCAAAAACAAAATCACAGCTGGCAATATCAATTCATTCATCACCATGCTCTTGGGGGGATTGTGGCACGGCGCAAGTTGGAACTTCGTCATTTGGGGTGCACTCAATGGTGCGGGTATGATTGTCTATAAGATATGGGCTAAGATGAATTGGAATATCAAAATGCTGCTGATGAGTATGCTTATGGGTGGCTTATGGGTCGCTTATAGTATGCTGAAGGCTCCTATCTGGAATCTCTTCTTTGTGTGGGGAATAGCATTATGGATTGGTACCGCGGTACGCTATTTCTATTGGTGGCACGAACGTATCCAAATGAAACGCAACAATTTGCTCTCGCCTATCGCCTCTCGCCTATCACCTTTCGCCAATAGCATCTCCACTGCTTGGGCTGTCTTACAGACATTCGTATTTATCACGTTCACACGCCTTTTCTTCCGTTCGGGTAGCAACCTCGATCCCGAAATAGCCAACCAACAGGCATGGGAAACGGCCAAGAATATGGTAAATCAGATTGGTGGTGCATGGAATAGCAGTATTATTCCCGATTTCTTGTGGGAGTATCGCAACGTAGTGATACTATTTTTATTGGGCATGGTGATTCACTGGCTACCCAGTCGCGTAAAGCGATGGTATAGAGTGCGTTTTGCGCTGTTGCCAATATGGGTAATCATACTGATAGCAGTAATTACAATTATCGGCGTATATCAGTTTGTAACCGCAGATTTACAGGCGTTTATCTATTTCCAATTCTAACCTTTAAAACTTTTAGAATTTTTCAACATGGTAATTGGTATCACAGGTGGTATAGGAAGTGGCAAAAGCACGATTACAAAGCAATTGTGCAAAATGGGTTATGCGGTGTATGACACCGACAGCGAAGCCAAACGCCTGATTGTAGAAGATGCCGCGGTGCGCCAACAGATAGAGCAACTCTTTGGCAAAGAGGTATATGCCGATGGTGTGTACCAAACCGCATTGGTAGCACAGCGCGTATTTGCAGACAAATCCTTGCTAGCCCAACTCAACGCCATCGTTCACCCCGCAGTAAAAGCAGACATACTACGTTGGGCACATACTATCAACCATACTACACCATGTTTCGTTGAATGTGCTATCCTCTATCAAGCGGGCTTTGATACATTATGCGATATCGTTGTAGTAGTGACAGCGCCTGAGGAGGTACGCATTGAGCGCGTGATTGCACGTGACTATTCCTCAATAGATAGAGTTCGCGCACGCATGCGCGCACAAAATACAGAGCAAGACATCCTACTAGCCGATTGGGTGATCAATAATGATGGGAAAACACCTATTCCGACTCTCTGCGAAGATATTATCCACCATATTCTTCAATAATCAAAATAGCAAATACAAAAAACAGCGGATATCTATCAATACCATCACAATAGAACATTAAAAGATAAACACATTTTTTTCTTCGCAAAAATCAATTTTATTTGTATATATGCATTTTTTTTTGTACCTTTGCGGGTCAAATTCATATAATTTGGACAAGAAGGTGCAAGAATGATAGATAACCAACTCATATTCAGAAGTTTTGCCAGTGGTAGCAGTGGCAACTGCTATTTCTTGGGCACCTCTAAATGGGGTATCCTAATTGATGCTGGCATTTCGGCACGCACCATACAAAAAAATCTGCGTGAGATGGGGTTAGATTATGCCAATATCATGGGTGTACTCATCACACATGACCACGCAGATCATATTCGTGCTGTAGGGACATTAGGAGAACGAGTACATTTACCTATCTATTCTACCCGAACCATTCATGACGGAATTGATCGTAACTATGGCGTACGCGAGAAGCTACGTACTTCACAGCGGTATATTGAAAAAGGCGAAAAGTGGGAACTAAATGGTATGATTATTAACACTTTTGGTATTTCTCACGATTCTTCTGAATGTATTGGCTACGTGATAGACTTTTTAGGACAGCGTTTTGTGATTGCTACGGATTGTGGGCAACCAAATTTAACCATGGAATTATATCTCAATTCTGCAAATCATATTGTCATAGAGGCCAATCACGATGAATCACTACTCCTAAATGGTCCCTATCCAACCTTCCTTAAGGAACGTATCCTCTCACCCAAGGGACACCAAAGTAATGTAACTTGTGGCAAACTATTAGCAAAGAATTGGCATGCTAATATGCGCAATATCTTTCTATGTCATCTTAGTCATGAGAACAATGATCCAACAATAGCGTTAGAAACAATAAAAGAGCTATTGCTAGCAGAAGGAATAATGCCTGGAGAAGATTTATTCATCACACCTTTGGACCGACAGAAACCTAGTCCAGTATATGTACTAAACGATAATATCATTACTCAAAAACCTTCATAAATTATGGATAAATTAGTTATTATCCCCACCTATAATGAGAAAGAAAATATTGAAGCTATCATCACCGCTGTGATGAATCTTCCTTTGAATTTTCACGTTCTGATTATTGATGACGGTTCACCAGATGGTACAGCACACATTGTCAAGATGCTGATGGAAGACCGCTACTCTGATCGTCTGTATATCATCGAACGAGCAGGGAAATTGGGACTTGGAACTGCATATATCACAGGGTTTAAGTGGGCTATCGAGCATAAATACGATTATATATTCGAAATGGATGCCGATTTCTCGCACAATCCAGATGACTTGCTCAAGTTGTACGATGCATGTGCTAACCAAGGTGCAGACGTTGCTATCGGTAGCCGCTATGTGAGTGGTGTAAACGTAGTGAATTGGCCTATAGGACGCGTGCTGATGTCGTATTTTGCTAGCAAATATGTGCGTTTCGTATTAGGCGTGAACATCCATGACACCACAGCTGGATTCAAGTGCTATCGCCGCCAAGTATTAGAAACCATTGAGTTAGACAAGATTCGTTTCAAAGGATATGCCTTCCAAATTGAAATGAAATACACCGCTTACAAATGCGGATTTACCATTAAGGAAGTGCCTATTATTTTTATCAACCGCGTATTGGGTACAAGCAAGATGTCGGGCGGAATCTTTTCTGAGGCATTATTGGGTGTAATAAAATTGAAGTTGGGTTCATGGACCCGCAAATATCCACAGAAAAACGCTTAGGCGTTTTTCTATTTTAGTGAACGCCGTTTTTTTTAACGGCTACTATTGATAGATTAACAGTTAATAGATTTTGAAAAAGTATATATATATATTAGGTATCTTGATGACTGTGCTAGCATCATGTACCACAGGGGCGAAGGATACCGATACCAAAGGAGCAGAGGTTGCTGCTATTCGCTACGAATGGGGCTTACCCATTGATTCGTTTCGCATCGATACTTGCATAGTCAAAGAAGGGGAGACATTAGGAGGAATAATGAATCGTTTAGGTGCGACTCGCCAACAGATAACTGGAATTACTCTCATGCCTCGCTCTGAGTTTGACGTTCGCACCATTCGACCAGGAAAAACATATTACGCGTTATTTCAAGCAGACACTGCAGGTATAGAACAATTACTATACTATGTATATCAACCCAGTATTAGAGAAGCTATAGTGCTACATTTGACCGATTCAATGCATGTAGAACGCTTCGAAAAGCCTATTATTCATCGGAAACGTGCTGCAGAAGTAGTAATAGAAACTAGTCTATGGAATGCTATGGCAGGTAATGGATTACCCACTGAATTAGCCTTAGAACTCAGTGATATCTACGCTTGGACGATTGACTTCTTCGGTCTGCAAAAAGGCGATTCGATTCGCGTATATTACGACGAGCAATACGTGGATAGTACGCGTATTGGCATAGGTAAAATTTATGCAGCCGACTTCTATCACGCGCGCCATTGGCAAGAGGCTTACTGGTTTGAACAAGGTGATATACACAACTATTTTGACAGCGAAGGCAATAGTCTGCGCAAGGCATTCTTGAAAGCGCCACTTAATTACAAACGAATTTCTTCTAAATTTACCTACGCCCGCAAGCACCCCATCTATAAGGTTGTTCGCCCACATACAGGTGTGGATTATGCAGCACCAATGGGTACGCCAGTAGTTAGCATTGGCGATGGTGTAGTGACGATGAAGCAGTACAAAGGTGGCGGTGGACACACAGTAAAGATAAAACACAACTCTACATACACCACTGCGTATTTACATCTCTCAAAATACGCCAAAGGATTGTCAGTAGGAAAACACGTTCGACAAGGCGAGGTGATTGGTTATGTAGGTAGTTCGGGTTCTAGCACAGGTCCTCACTTGGACTTCCGCGTATGGAAAAATGGCAGTCCTATTGATCCACTGAAGATGCAATCACCTCCTGCAGAACCAATCCCCACACAATACAAAGATACCTTTGCAACGGTGGTTGAGTATTACCGTCAATTACTCAGAAATAAGTAATTCATTTTTCCTATGATTAGCCTGCGCAAAATAGAGCCAACAGATATTCCTTATCTCTATCAATGGGAGAACGATGCACGTATGTGGGCGGATTCCAGCACACATAATCCACTCTCTCAAGCTGATTTGCGCGAATATATAACTTCTTCTACGGGTGATATTTATCGCGATGGACAACTACGATTGATGATTGACAACGAGGGAGAAAGTATTGGATGCATAGACCTATTCGACTTTGACCCCCGCAATCGCAAAGCTGCAATAGGCATGTACATTGCCCCTCATGCCAGAGGTAAAAACATGGGTACACAAGCCGTTAGATTATTAGAAGAATATGCCTTTGGTTTTCTAAAACTAAGAATGTTATATGCTATTATTGCCATAAAGAACGTGGCATGCTCTTCTATATACAAGAAAGAGGGCTACGCCCCCTCCTCTATTCTTCGCGCTTGGACGCTAGAAGATGATGCCATTCTCTGGCAAAAAATCAACGAGGAATTAATCGTTACTATTTAATGAAACAAACCAAATAGTCCTTTTTTGCGTTTTGGTTCCTCCACCATATTACCTGCAGGTACAGGTCGATGACAATTACCACTCATAACCATTTGATAAATCACTCCCCAATCAGGTATTCCACCCAAATTACGGTCATCAATAAACAACTCTGCTTCTAACTTGCGCGCACGGACAATATCGGCATTCTCCTCTGGAAAATTGCTATTGACCGAATAAAACTCTAACCCCTTAGAAGCACAATAGTCAATCGCTTCCTGAAGCAATTCGCCCTCGCGACAAGTCCAAAGAATCAACTGATGATGACCTTCCTGCTGCAATTTCTTGAGTGTCTCTATCGCAAAAGGAATAGGCTTACCAATACTTGGGTACTCATGGGTGACGATAGTGCCGTCAAAATCTACTGCAATAGTCATAATCGTGTTCGGCAATCTCGCGCATTGACTGACGCTCTGCGTCATTAGGCGCTCGACGCCTCCACTCTTACCTCGAGCCCACGAGGCTCTTGGTAGGTTTGCGGCTAACGCCGCTAAGAGCGAGGCTCCTCTTTACCGCGAGAGGGGTTAAATGTTATAGAATTAGTATTGTTCTTGGTTAGGGTCTTGTGTTTGTAGTTCGAGTTCCATTTTGCGCTCGGATGGTTTGGTAAAGTACCAACCGATAGCGGACACAGCAGCAACCCACAACATAGACTGATAAGCGCCCATGAGATAGAATGCAGCGATAGCAAATACCATAGCATTGCTAACCAACAAAATACGAAGCGTAGCTGCTTTCTTGTAGCCCAATAATTTTTCTTCTTCATTTTCCAACACACTAAGTTTAGTGCACTGCTTTTTGCACAGATACAAACCCAATGGTATTGTTACAAGTGCATCCAAAATAACCATATATTGGATTGCTTGCCCTAGAGTAGAGAGCGAATCTATGGGTTGTACATAATCTTTCATAATTAAAAAATAAGCCAACGTTCCAGCCAACAATGTTAGCGCCATGATGCCATAGTAATACACATTAAGTGTCCGAATGATTTTTTGTTCCATTATCCTTTAAATTCTATTCGATTTATAATTGACCGTCCGAGCGTTATCTCGTCGGTATATTCCAGTTCATTGCCAATAGCTACACCTCGCGCGATTTGGGATATTTTGAGACTATCAGGCGAAGAGGCAACAGCACTATTAGGCGAAGATAAAAGGTTCTGCAAGCGGCGATAGATATAGAAGTTTGTGGTATCGCCTTCCATCGTAGTAGGCATAGCCAAAATCACTTCATGAATATCTTCGGATTCAATACGTGCTACCAGCGAATCTATCTCCAAATCAGATGGACCGACTCCATCCATAGGAGAGATGACACCCCCTAACACATGGTACAAACCATGATACTGCCCTGTATTCTCAATCGACATCACATCCTGCACGTTTTCTACCACGCATACCGTATGCTTGTCACGCTTGTGGGACTGACAAATAGGACACACCTCTTGATCGGATATGGTGTGACAGATACGACAATAGTGAGCATCAGCTTTCAGCATTTTGAGCGCATCCGTAAACACCTCTACATCCTTTTCAGACTGGCGCAAGAGATGCAATACCAATCGCAATGCGGTTTTACGCCCAATGCCAGGCAACGATGCAAATTGATCCACGGCGTTGCCGAGTAATATGGATGGATATTGATTCATTTTTTCTTTTTTGCCCAGCGGGCTGGTAACATTCGGTAAGGGTACTTTTCGCGCATGTTTTCTGCATTGGGGCAGTCGAATCGGTGAATACGAATACCTTTGAATATACTAATAAAACCAAAAATAGGGTCACCTGGTTGCGGATTACAACATTTAGCCAGGTTGTAGTCCACGCTCTTGACATCTATATCCACCTCCAATGCCAAAGCCTCTTGTTGCTGAGGCGTGAGCGGTTCGTAGGTAGAACGTGTGCCCTCGTAATGGGGTTCGTCCAGTGCTAAGAAGACCTCTTTGATACGCAATAGATCCTCCTTGCCTAAAGCAATGGACTGGTACAAATCGTTGGTCACCTTATACCCCAACTTGAGTGCTAAACGCGAAATATCGCCTTCGATATAGTCTATCTTCCAGTTCTTGAAACGCCTCTCCAGCATCTCGCGTCCCTCTGCTGCATTGCGATACTCCACCTCTTTGAGCGCCTGACGAATCTTATTCTTCGCACGGTGCGACACCACCACATTGAGCCAATCAGCAGAGGGCTTCTGGTTGGGCGAGGTCATGATTTCCACTTGGTCACCGTTTTGCAATTTCTGGCGAATACTCACATTCTGATTACGGATACGTCCACCCATGCAACGACACCCTACATCGCTGTGAATAGAAAAGGCAAAGTCAAGCACCGTTGCTCCCGCTGGTAGTCGTTTGAGGTCACCTGTAGGAGTAAAAACATACACGCTTTGATTATCGGTATTGAGGCGATTGCCATCCACGCCTTTATACGCCCAGTGCGCAGCTACACCCTTCTCCGCCACCTCATCCATACGGCGAGTACGAATCTGTATCTCTACCCACTTATCCTCTGGTCCCAACACGGTAGTGTGAAGACTCTCATAGCCATTTTCCTTCGGCACGCTGAGCCAGTCACGCAGACGTTTGGGATTAGGCTTATACATATCCGTGATAATCGAATACACCTGCCAGCAATCCGATTTCTCGCGTTCCAAAGGTGAATCGAGAATAATACGAATTGCAAAAAGATCATATATCCTATCTACATCACAGCGCTGAGCCTGCATTTTATTGTAAATGCTGTGAATAGATTTTGGTCGTCCTTTTATGGTAAATAAAAAACCAGCTGACTTCAGTTTCTCTTCGAGGGGAAGAATGAATGAGGAGATGTAGGCATCACGTTGCGCCTTTTTCTCATTAAGCGCGTGCGCAATGTACTTATAGGTCTTGTAATCCAAGAACTTCAAAGACAAGTCCTCCATCTCTGTTTTGATGGCATATAGACCCAAACGGTGCGCCAAAGGCGCATGTAATTCCTTGGTCTCACGTGCCACATGGCGACGACGATCGGTATCGCCCTCCTTGTCCATCGCACGAAGTTGATCTAGCCTTTCGGTCAATATATTGTACAAAACTTGATTACTATTTTCGTTTGACATAACCCCCATATTACAATTTCGGGTGCAAAGATACAAAAAAAAATATACATACGCAAGAAAAAATAGGAAACACAAAAAAATATTTGCATATATGAAAAAGAATTAGTAACTTTGCAGCGGATTTGGGTAAATAAAGTCCATTAACTTGTAAATTTAAATAAAATTAATATGAACGTTACAAAAATTATCATTCGCACCTTGCTTGTTATTGGTGTTATTTTCATGGCATTTATTTGCGTGAAGAGTGTTGTCACACCTATTCAGTTTGAAGAGGAGCGCGCAGTGCGCGAGACTCAAGTCATTGCTAATCTCATCAGTCTGCGTACTGCAGAAGCTCAATTCCGTTTGGACAAGGGCTATTTTACTGCGGACCTTGACTCGTTGATTGATTATCTGAAAACGGCTCCTAAGAAAGAGGTCCTAAAAGAGGGTTCTCTCTCTGAAAAGCAATTGGAAGATGGTATGACCGAATTCAAAGCAAGCAAAATCCTTGAGCGCGCACGTTTGAAAGCACAACGCAAAATGAAATTCCAAGGTCCTGATAGTCTTACCCAAATCTACAATTACGTATGGGAAAATGACCGTGAGGTAAAAGCGGAAGGTTTGCAAGGTTTCCGTCGTGATACCATTCTTACAAACATGATTCAATCACTCTACAAGGGACAATATACTGAAGAGAATATTGACAAAATTGTTTACATTCCTCATACTGACAACGTAAAATTTGAGGTTGAGACAAACAACAATTATGCAACTTCTCAAGGTATTAAAGTTCCTATTTTCGAGATTCGTGCTCACTATAGCACCTACTTGCACGACTTGAACAAACAAGAGTTGGTTAACCTCATTGATAAAGAAGAGAAATTAGACCACTATCCAGGTTTGAAGGTAGGTTCCGTAGATGCTCCTAACAACAACGCTGGTAACTGGGAGTAATATTTTAGGTTATAAGCTATAGGACGTTCTGCGGACTATAGGTTATAGGCAAGACATATGAGAATTATTTCGGGAACATTTAGGGGGCGTCGATTGATGCCCCCTAAAAATATCACAGCACGTCCTACTACTGACTTTGCGAAGGAGAGTTTATTCAATCTCCTTCAAAACCGTATGGATTTTGAGGGAGTGGACATGCTAGATTTGTTTGCAGGAACAGGTGGAATAGGACTAGAGTTCGTATCACGCGGCGCTCGCGAAGTGACAGCTGTGGAGATGGCACATACACAACAGAACTTCATCATCTCATGCTGCAAACAATTAGGAGTCAGTAATCTACATCTCATTCGCGGCGATGTGTTCAAGTTTGTGAAGACATGTCACGTGCAGTACGATTTCATCTATGCAGACCCGCCATATAATTTGGACTTATTACCCACTGTACCCGATTTGATTTTTGAGCAAGGGATTTTGAAAGCGGATGGCTATTTCGTGTTAGAACACTCCAAGGCGCACGATTTCTCACAGCATCCCCATTTCCTAGAGCAACGCGCATACGGTAGCGTACATTTTAGTTTCTTTCAATAAACAACAAAAAAGAGGTCAACTTTGACCTCTTTTTTGTTACGTATTTTATATTCCGACTCCTGAGTTTTGTATTATTCCATTCCTCGAATTTTCTTCTCCCAGTTCCAAGCACTCAGGAGAACTTCTTCGATAGGCGTATCCGCTTTCCAGCCCAAGACATCGTTTGCCTTGTCAGGTTTAGCCCAAACTTGCTCTATATCGCCTTCTCGACGGCCAACAATCTCATAAGGTATATCTACACCAGTCACTTGGATAAAAGTGCGGAGAATCTCCAAGACACTCAGTCCGCGTCCTGTTCCGAGATTAAACACCTCTACTTGCTCCTCTGCTTTACCCAAAAGCATGCGTTCAACAGCTTTCACATGGGCTTTCGCCAGATCCACCACATAGATATAATCGCGGATACATGAACCATCTGGAGTATTATAGTCATTACCATATACCTTTAGCTGCTGGCGCAAACCCGCAGCTGTTTGGGTCACAAATGGCAATAGATTTTGGGGTACCCCATTAGGCAACTCACCTATCATGGCTGATGGGTGGGCTCCTATAGGATTGAAATAGCGCAAAATGATAGCATGTAGCGCGGCATTGGCATGAGCTTCATCACGAATAATCTCCTCGTTGATTTGCTTGGTATTGCCATAGGGTGAAAGGGCTGCTTGAATAGGAGCAGTCTCGTCCACAGGCAAATGCTCTGCTGATGGCTGACCATAGACTGTACAGGAACTTGAAAACACAATATGGCGTATGCTATGTGCTTTCATTTGCTCCAGCAGCGTAACCAGCGACATCAGGTTGTTGCGATAATACATCAGCGGTTGCTCCACCGACTCGCCTACGGCTTTGCTGGCGGCAAAGTGAATCACTGCCTCAATGTCCGTATAACGATTCATCACATCAGCCATGGCTACTGCGTCATTGCAATCCACTTGCTCAAAATCAGGTTGCTTGCCTACAATAGCAGCAATACCGTCCAACATCTCTTTGTTGGAATTACTCAAGTTATCCACAATCACGACATCGTAGCCCTGTTGCATCAGTTCAACCACCGTATGCGAACCGATATATCCTGTACCGCCTGTTACTAAAATGCGAGCCATTTCAATTTACTATTTGACTATGTACAATTTACAAAATTAGAATAATGGACTTGGATAAACACCTGCATCTACCAATGCTTGAATCTTGCTTACAACCATCTCGCGGTCGTCTGCATAGGTGACACCAAACCATTTAGCAGGAGTATCAAGCACCTCGCAAGTGGCGGTACCTGCATTAATCATATCATTCACCAGCGTTGGGATATAGAACTCTGCCTTCAATTCCTTTGCGTTTTTGGTTAAGAATGCTTTGAATGCCTCCTCAGCATAATCAAAGTATTCAGGTGTAAAGCCCCACATATTCATACTAACTGGTGTATCAAATGCGATCTCAACATCCTCGCCGTTCTCACCTTTGTAGCAAATATGTCCATCTTTATTCTCGATGGAAGTGCGCTCTACTACATCGGTCAAGAAATTATTCGCATCGGTGCTGCACACGCCACGGCTCACACTGCCGTGCTCGCTCAAGGTATTACCCACGCGATAACCTGCCATGCAGTACTTGCCTTGTTGTCCCTCTACTTCATTCAAGAATTTTGCCATGACCTCGAATGACTCCTTGCCATAGAAATCATCGGCATTGATAACCATAAATGGCTCATTGATAATGCCTTTAGCCATCAACACAGCATGGTTGGTACCCCATGGTTTGGTACGCTCCGGATTACGTGTAAAGCCCTCTGGCAAATTGTCAATACCTTGGAAGCAAACTTCACATTGTACATGGTCAGCATACTTGCTGAGCACGATATTACGAAAATCTTCTTCAAAATCTTTGCGAATAACAAAGACCACTTTGCCAAAACCGGCACGCATAGCGTCGAACACGCTATAGTCCATGATTGTTTCGCCGTTTGGTCCGAGACCATCCAATTGTTTCAGTCCTCCGTAACGGCTACCCATACCAGCCGCAAGGATAAAAAGAGTAGGTTTGTTCATTGTTCTAAGAATTTATATAAGGTTAATTATTATTCGTTGGATATTTCTATTCTGCCATGACGTTTACGGTGTTTGAGCCACAGACCATAAATTTCAGAGCAGTTGCTGGCTGTAATAAACGCCTTGATATTATTATCGCGGATATATGCCATGAGCGAAGCAAATTCTTCTTGTGTGAGAAGCGACTGAATCTCTTTGCTTTCTTCACCTGTATAACCACCTTCCACCGTGTAGAGAGAGCAGCCGCGAACCAAATCTTCCACAATATATTTACGTATGCGCGCATGCTCACGCGAGATGATACATACGCGTTTTCTGCGATCAAGCGAAGCGGTAAAATAGTTGATCACGATACCATTGAGCCATGTACCAATCAGACCAATAACCACCATGCGGAAATCGTTGATAAAGAATGCGGTACAGCAAATCAATGCGCCGCCAATGGACACGGACATGCCAATATCGAAGTGCATAAACTTATTGATAATCTTTGCCAATATATCCAAGCCACCCGTAGAGGCATTCACACGAAACTCAATGGCTTGACTAGCAGAAAGCAGTAATACAAAACAGATGAGGTCAAACCACACATCTCCCATTCCTATACCTGCGGACATCACAGAATCCTTCACCTGCTCCAGCACCTCCCCTGCTCTACTCAGCAGATATGGGTTGCCATTCACGTCCAGCACTGTTTGTCCCGCTTGCAATTGCGAAAGAACATCAGGATTCTCTATCACACGGTGTGTGAGATTGGTGTATGGATAAATTCGGTCCCAAAGCTGTGTGAGTGGACCAAGAATCATAGCCGTATAAACCGTCTTTGCTCCAAACTCATTACCAATGAGCAAGAAAGCAAGAATCAGCAAAAAGGCATTGATACCCATTACCAAGTAAGAAAATGTGTCAGCATCGCCGCCAATGAGGGTGTTGATCACGATACTCAGACCCGAAATCGTACCAATAATCAAATGACTTGGCATCAAGAAATAATACACTGCCGCAGCACCAATCGTAATACCGATGGTCATGACAACCAATTCTTTCCAGAACTTCCAGGTGCCAAGTGCATGCCAAAAATCAAGTGCCAGATTCTTCCAATACTGCGCAGAAAAATACTGCTGGAGATATGCGTTCATCGTTGTTCATGTGTTATTACCAGTCGGGCGGTACGTCGTGTCGTCTGACTGAGTAAGATGGTTCTATTTTCTTGTTCTTTTTTTAATATTTCGGGCGTTGTACCACGAATCGTGAGCAAACGCAAATTATCGTTCCATGTGACAAGATATGCATCTTGCAGTTCCTTGATGGCGCGTTCAACAAAACGGTTGTTATCCACACAAACCGAGATGGTGACTGCGCTGGATTGTACCAACGACACCGTCAAATGATGGCGATGGATAATCTCGAAGATATGGCTCAAACTCTCCTCCAACACAAATGCAAAGTCTTTAGCCCGCATAGTGATCAGAATCTGATTCTCGCGCCAGATATACACAGGCACAGTCACTGGCTGTGCGTTTTCACAAATAATGGACCCCTCCGCCAACGGATTGCCAAAAGGCTTGACATAGAGCGGAATTTTCTTGTTTTCCAGTGGGCGAATGGTCTTTGGGTGAATCACCTGCGCACCGCTATACGCCAATTCCACCGCATCGTGATAAGAGAGTTGGTCAATCTTGATGGTGTCGGTCTGTTTGCGCGGATCCGCATTAAGGATACCCGGCACATCCTTCCAAATAGTCACCGATTCGGCATCTAAGAAATTACCCAGCAATGCTGCCGTATAATCCGATCCCTCGCGCCCCAAAGTGGTACGTAGTCCCTCTTCTGTTCCGCCTATAAACCCTTGCGTAACAACCACATGCGGACGCTCCGCTCTATTCCACCCTGCGCGAATCACCTGTGCAGATTGCTGCCAATCCACTTGCGCTTCGCGATAAGTGGCATCGGTACGAAGCAGTTTGGGGATATTCCACCATTCGGTGCGAATACCATTTTTGAGCAAATATACTGCCACAATCTGCGTGGACAGGATCTCGCCCAGACTGACTATTTGATCGTAGTTCTGGTCATACGTCCACGCTGCGTTGTACGTAGGCATCAGAGGCATACGTACATCCACATTGGGCTGCAAACCCAACTCTTGCATCACATAAACATGGTGGTCAAACACGCCAAGCCATTCCTGTTCCGCCGCTTGCTCGTCGCCTTGCGACAGAGCAGCCACAACACGCTCCAACGCATTGGTTGTCTTGCCCATAGCAGAAACCACAACCAGCAAGTCGTCGCCCGCTTGAGCCACAATCTCTCTCAGGTTGCGAACGCCGTTCGCGTCCTTTACCGAAGCACCACCAAATTTATATACACGCATATATTACAAATTAGCCATTTTGATGGCAGTCACCGCACCTTCTACACCCTTGTTGCCCAAGCGACCGCCTGCGCGGTCCAATGCTTGTTGCTTGTCCAGCGTGGTAAGTACGGAAAAAATCACGGGACAAGAGTTAGGTTGATAATAACCTCCTGCACCGCCGCCCTGTGCATTCAACAAAGTAACACCTTGTGTCACCGATTGGCACACATAGTCAAAGTGAGGTGTATCGCCTTGAATCACACAGCCAATAACGATTACCGCATCTGCCCCCTTCAGCATTCCAAACTTCTTTTTACCGCTTACATATAGGGCAGCACCGTAGGTCAGTTCCACGGTTCCTGGCACGTGCATCACGTCGATATTCTCTTCGCACACGCCATGTTTGATGAGTGTGTCAATAGCCCCCTTAGCCAGCGCATGGGTAATCTCGCTATTCCAGTCTGCTACTACAATAGCATAGCGCTGACGTGAAAGCACGTCAGCGCTAGGCAATTCGTTCGCGTTATATTGCGACAAATCTGTTGTCATATTATTCTTGCCTATAGCCTATAACCTATAGCCTTATTTTACAATAGCGATATATTTCTCAATGTCTTGTGCCTCTGTAGAGGTAGGATAATCGTTCTTGATGGTCTCAAACGCTTTCTTTGCAGCGGCGTTGTTGCCGAGTTCCATTTGAACGAAGCCCAATTTCTTCAAACTCATAGGAGCGATCAACTCGTTGCCAGACTTAGCCGCAGCAGTAAACGCCTTAGCAGCCTTAGCATAGTCTTCCATTTGCACATACGCATCGCCCAAGAGTTGCAAAGCAGCAGGCTCAATGTTCAAGTCGTTAGCATCAAATTTAGCCAAATACTCAGCGGCAGCAGCATAATCGCCCAATTGATAGTAGCAAATGCCTGCATAGAGAGCAGCCAATTTGCCTGCTTGTGAGCACTTGTTGTCCTTAGCAATTGCCTCAAAACCAACGCACTCAGCGTCATCGCCATTGAGAGCCAACTCATAGTTGCCTTGTGTGAAATAAACCACTGCTTTTGCAGTTTCATTGCTTGCTTCAGCAGCTTTTGGCTTAATAACATAGGTATTCAGTGCCAATACACCTGTTACCACCAATGCAATAGCGATAATAGTCCATGTCAGTTTGTTTTGGTTCGCTTCAATCCAAGCACTGGTAGTGTTGAGAGCCTCTTGTACGTTCTCCAAGTTTTGCTCTTCTTTCTTAAAATCTTTCTTTGCCATATTGTTTTTTATTTATTATTTCAAAATTAACGTGCAAAGGTACAACAAAAATTGCATATATGCAAGAAAAATGAGTGAAAATTTATTTTCAAACGATTTTTTCTTGCATATAGGCTGCATTGAGCGACCGTAGCTTCGAGGTGAGCGAGTGAGTTTTGACGAACGAGGTCGGTGTCCTCGAAGGTACACAGATGTCGTTCAATGCGAGGACGAAGTCCGCATACACGCAAGAAAAATGAGTGAAAATTTATTTTCAAACGATTTTTTCTTGCATATAGGCTGCATTGAGCGACCGTAGCTTCGAGGTGGGCGAGTGAGTTTTGACGAACGAGGTCGGTGTCCTCGAAGGTACACAGATGTCGTTCAATGCGAGGACGAAGTCCGCATACACGCAAGAAAAATGAGTGA
>JAXJWX010000026.1:0-10500 GCA_036307765.1 Paludibacteraceae bacterium
ACGTACTATGATATAACTATGATATTACTATGATATAACTATGTGATTCGTAGCACTTCCATATCCCTTCCGTCTGCTAGAATTACTAGTACGGCTAGTACCACTATCCCTACCTGTGTGATGTTTATCATCGATTGCGATTTCTGCGATTTCTGCGAAAAGTGCGAATTTCGAAAATCGCACATTTCGCACATTTCGCAGTTTGCGCACTATCTTTTTAGGCTCCTTTTTTTCTATATTTTCCTTGCTCAACCCTTTGAATATCATTGGATAGCGTATATTTAGTCAGCCATCGTTTCATAGTGCCAACGCTCACTCCAAGGACTTCCGATTGCCTCACTACCTCCTGCTTGGTAGAGTCCGTGGGGAGCGTTTGAAATCCTCGCCTCTATGTTCATTATCCCGAATGATTCGGGTATCCATCCACCCCCTCCACCTGTTTTGTGCTCGGCGGTAGTTCGCCGAGTGTTACTTGCCTTTACACTCTACACCATACACCCTACACCAAAAAAATCGCCCTAAAAAGCGTTTTTTCTTGCACAATCCAAAATAATTCACTACCTTTGCAGTCGAAAGCTCAACGCCGGGGTTTAGAGGGTGGGAGATGTTCCCCCTCGGAAAGCCAAATTATTTGACCAGACACCCCAGTCGTGGCTTTCAAGACATATTAAAAAGGCGTTTATTGACGTTTGGTTCTAATGATCTGAAACTTCGCAACTTTCATAGATATTCATAGGACTTAACAACGATAGATGTCCTACGGGATATAGATTATCCCTCTTGTGCCTATTGGTACGCCTTTTGCATATTCATATATGCGCACACGCGTACCTTAACTATATAGCACGAGAGTATATTTTATATTCGGCGTGGGCTTCGCGTTGTTGTTCTTGAATATCAGGCAATGCGAAGGCCTCAGATCGTGGAACGACAGCAGTCGGAATCCACGTTTTTTGTATACCTATATGTGTAATGCAAAAAGAATATAAACAACTAATCATTAACTCATAAAACATCAATCGTATGAAAAAAGTACTATTTCTTGCGATAGCAATGCTGGTAGCATGCTCCGTAAGTTTTGCACAAGATGCAAAAGAAATTATGAAAGAACGCAAAGCTATTCAAAAAATGGCAAAGCAAGAACTGGCTGCAAAAGAGGCGACAAAGAAGGCGGTTCGTGAAGAATTGGTAAAGAGTGGCGAAAACTTGTACAAACAATTAGATAAAGTACTTGGTTACTAATGAAATACATAATAAATCTAATATTTGTCTTCTTATTTGCAGCAACCATTCACGCACAACGCGTTGCAACTATTTGTGGTGAGTATCGTTATACTGTACCTGGCGAGATTCCATTGAACCGCGCCAAACAAATAGCTATTGATAAAGCTCGTAACGAAGCTATTGCTAATGAATTTGGGCAGGTAGTATCACAATCAACTACGACAACCATTCACAGCTCGGATAGCAAATCACAAGTTCTATCGGATAGTTATGCTTCCACTGAATCAAAAGCTATTTGGTTAAGTGACACTAAAGAACCAGAAGTTAGCATTGCATACGAAAACGATGTAATGGTGATAACCGCTTCGGTATGTGGCAAGGCGCGTGAGTTGAAAACCGCAGAGGTAGAATTGAAGATGCAGGTTCTCAATAATGGTTTCGAATCTGACCAATTTAGGAACAATGATAAAGTTTCTATTTTGTTCAAATCGCCTGTTAGTGGCTATGTAGCAATCTTCTTTCGCGATAATAATGCAGGTATTATCTCTTGTATGATGCCCTACGAGAATGAAGATGGCACAGCGCGAGAGGTAAAGAGTAATAAAGAATACACATATCTTTCGACAGCCGACCCAATCTATCCCTATCAAGAAGAAACGATTTTGGTAACGGACAAGAGTGTAGAATTTGATACATTTATTCTTGTCTTTTCTAAAAAAGACTTTTCAATGCCTTCCTCAGAAGCAGGAGAGTTTGTTCCCGAACTTTCCGTAGAAGACTTCCAGAGGTGGTTGCGCAAAAATCGCATCAATGATGAAACGATGCAAACTATAGAAAAATCAATTCAAATAAACAAATAATTATGAAGAAAATTCATTTATCATTTTTAGCAATCTGCGTATTATTACTCGCGCTACCATCATGTGCCTCAATATTTTGTGGAACAAAAGCTAAAGTAACACTAAGCAATTCAAAAATAAAGCAACCTGTGGACATTACAACTGATGTTGCTCACTATGAGCAAGTAACATTGCCTTATAAAGTAAAAGTCAAACGAGGTTATAAGCCAAGTAATGTTGTCATTGAGAGTGAAGGCTACAAACCTGCCAACATAACAATTCTCAAGAGTTTTAATGCGGCAGCTATATCAAATTTAACGAATATTATTGCTTGGGGTATTGATGCTGGAACTGGTGCGTTAATGAAGCCAGAAAAGAAAGCTTACACTTTCTCTATGGAAAAAGAAGGCGAACAACCAGAATTAGTACAAAACCAACAAAATACTATTTCTAAAAAGGAAGTGATTAAATCAGATGTGGACCAAAATATTCCTCAGAGTAGTAAAAAATCAGAGGATACATATGCTTTGATTATTGCTAATGAAGATTACCAATTTGTGGATGATGTGAATTTTGCAGCACACGATGGCGAGGTGTTCAAAGAGTATTGTATCAAGACTTTAGGTGTTCCAGAGCGCCAAATACGTTATTGTGCAAATGCTTCATATGGTGTTATTTCTGGTGGTGTAGATTGGTTGAAATATGCGCTCAATAACTTTGAAGGTTGCAAAGCGATTGTATATTACTGTGGTCATGGTATTCCAGATGAGAAAACTGGCGATGCGTATATCATTCCTGTAGATGGCAAAGGCACAAATACCACCACTTGTTATAGTTTGAATACGCTTTACACTACTTTGGCAAATACAAAAGCATCAAACATTACTTACTTTATGGATGCTTGTTTTACTGGTGCAAATAAAGAGGGCAGTATGCTTGTGGCTGCTCGTGGTGTAGCTCGCGAAGCAAAGAAAGAGGTCTTGGCTGGTAAAGCTGTAGTATTCTCTGCTTCAAGTGGCGATGAGACTGCGATGACTTATCCAGAGAAGGGACACGGATTATTTACATATTTCTTGCTGAAGAAATTGCAAGAAACACAAGGTAATGTGTCTTATTCTGATTTGGCGGATTATATCAACAAGAATGTTAAAAAAGAAGCGTTCTTAATCAACGAGAAGCCCCAAACTCCTGTAGTTGCAACAAGTACGGCAGCTAGTAGCACTTGGAAAAATATGACATTGAAATAGAGTGCATTATCAAATATCTTTTCAGCCCTGCAAGTAAGTTGCGGGGCTTTTTTCATACTTCCCCTATGCTTTTACAGGAAAGCTACTCCTCTGACATACATAAGTTCTATATATGCTCCCATGCTTGCGAAATGGTTGCCTAGCCCAGGGAATTTTACTGATTTAGCAAGATAAAAATTGTCAAAAAAATCAGTCGTTTTTCTTGATGATCTACCTGCTTCCTTTAAAAGCACTGCTCCAAAAATGTACCTTAAAGTATTGTATAGAAAAATTACATGTCTTCTAAACTTAAAGACATGAAGATTACCTCATATCCTCTAAAATGAGATCGGATATTGGCAAATCGCTCTTTGGTTGCCTCTATATTGATCTTATTCGCATTACGCTTAACTTCTGCAACCGTAACACGCTTATCCAAACGCTCTATAGCTATCATATCTATTTCATCTTCGCTGCGCGTGTTCCACCAACGACCGACTTCTGTAGTACGCTCTTTTTCGGCATACATTTGACGGAAATAGCGTTCAAGCATCCAACCACTAAATTGAGCATAGCTGTTATGAACAATTTCTTTGAGTAAGTCCATTTTGCCCATTTCTACCAACGAACGATTAGACTCAATAAAACGAAACCAAAATGTCAAAAAATTGTCGTGTAGTGCATATTTTATTCCGTGCGAATTGGGTTTTGCAAACATAGGACGCACCTTTTGTATTAGATTGTATTCTTCTTCCAGCGTATTGAGATAGCGCCCCGAATTAGTGCCAAGAATACTATCAATCTGCGATTGGCTAGTCATGCCATTCGCTATTAATTCCAATATGCTAAAATATACTTGGTAGCGTTTGCCAAACTCACCTACTAACAATTCTGATCCTTCGTTCAAAAATACCGAACCATTTTGGCAAACGGCATCAATCATGGTATCCTTGTTGGTAGCGCCTGCATCTATCAATAATTCGACATACTTTGCCACGCCACCGCTTATCGTATAAAGCATCAACAAATCTTCAGAGGTGTAGTTCGGATTGCTATCTGATAATATTTGCTTCAGGAGTTCCGTTGAAAATGGTTGCAATCGTATTTCAGCCGTTGCTCTGCCAAATAGGGGTTCTTTCTTATCTCGAAATATTTTTAACATCATCGAATAAACAGAACCACAAGCAATCAAATGTATATGAGCTTTGTCCTTATAGGTATCCCACACATCCTGTATCTCAGACATAATGGAAGGATTGATGTCATACAAGCGTTGAAACTCATCTATCATAAGTGTTAGATGGTGTTGCTGGCTATATATCATCAATTCGCGCAACAAACTCGCAAACTTGTCCACTTGCCCATAAATATGGAAACCAAGTAGCGACTCTATGGATTGTTGAAATTCTTTGCAAATCATCGCTTCTGTTTTGGACGAAACAAAGAAATACAACAATGGCTTGCTCTGAAAAGCATGTTTTACCAAGGTTGTTTTACCAGTCCTTCTACGACCTAATAATAAGGTAAATACTGATGTAGTATGAGATTGCTCATCTAATTGCAACAATCTGATAATCTCCTGATTTCTTCCGTAAAACTTCATAGTTGTATAATTTTACAAAATTGTTTTTTACAAATTTGTTAATTTCGCTGCAAAGGTACAACAAAAAATGCATATACGCAAGCAAAGCGAGCCTTTTTTTTGAAAAATAATAGATTTTATCTATTGAAGCAGCTTCTCTGCTACTCGTTGGAAGCTTGCTTACATAAGAGTATGCAGAGGGGCAGATTCATAAGGCGAAGTCGTATTTTTCAAAACAGGCGAGTGCCGCTGGAGTATGGGCTGCATTGAGCGAAAGTAGCTACGGGGGAATTGCTGAGTAATAGTTTGAGCTTTTGCGAAAACAATTGCTCGGCAAGGCAGTGTCCGAAGGTACAACAAAAAATGCATATACGCAAGCAAAGCGAGCCTTTTTTTGAAAAATAATAGATTTTATCCACAAAAAAAGTGTGCCAGCTAACTGACACACCCTTTTCATATTTCGTATAAACCTATTGGCTTATGGCTGCATCACTACCTCGAACATGTTGCCTGATTCTACCAACTTCTTCAAAGTTGCTTGCACTGTTTCAGCAGTGATCACTTCTACAGCGGCCTTGTAATCCGTTACGTAGTTAATACCATTCTTGTAGTACACAGAGAGCAACTCTGTCCAATAGCCATTCTTCTCCAAGTCTTCTTCAAAGTCCTTGAGCATAGACTCCTTCTCCTTTTGCAAGTCTTTCGCCAAAGGACCATTCTCCACGATTGTCTTCACTTCCTCATGGATGATACTCATGAGCTTCTCTTGCTTCTCTGGATCGGTGTCAAACTGCATAATGAGTTGAGCATATGGAACTGGATGACGGTTCATCCATCCTGCACAACCTACACCATACGAACCACCCTCACGCTCGCGGATAGACTCCAAGTAGCGGGTAGAAAGGATACGACCAATCATCTCCATATTCAGTGCGTTAGCCAAGGTATATGGCATATCGTATGAGGTGTATTGAATACGGTTGCTCGCAGTTTTGGTTTCCATTTCACGAGTAAAGTAGTTCTTTTGAACGCCCATAGCCACACGCACCTTATCATCCGCTGCTTTTTCCAATTTTTTGCTGGTTTTCAGACCACCCAGCCAAGTGCGCACTTGCATTTGGAAGACCTCATCATTAGGATCCACATTACCCACAAAGAAGAATATAAAGTCTGCAGGATTAGCAAAACGAGCTTTGTAAATCTCCAAAGCCTTATCCAAAGAAACCTTCTCCAACATCTCTTTATTCACAATGATAGTACGCTCCGAGTGGTCGCTTGCCATCATCTGTACAGAGTCTGAGAATGCTACCTTAGGATTCTTATCGCGGTTAGCCAATTGTGAATCCAAAATACTCATCAATGTTTGATAAGACTCCTCATCACGGCGTGGAGCTGTGAAATAGAGGTAGTTCAGTTGGAGCAATGTCTCTAAGTCTTTGATTGTACTTGAGCCACTCATGGTCTCGCTATATGCACTGATGCTTGGTCTAACAGCTACTTGCTTGCCGGTTAATGCTTTCTGCAAGTCAGTAGCGCTCATATCTGCCAATCCGCCCAACGATACCACATCTGTAACCAATACTGCAGAATGAAGATCAGCTGTTGCTACCAATGAGCGTCCTCCTTGCGAGAGAGCGTAGAACAATATCTCATCTTGCTTGAAGGTCGTTGGCTTCACCACTACGCGCACGCCGTTGGAGAGTGTCCACTCGGTTACGCCCAAGGTCTCGTTGTATGTTGTCTTCTTGATTTTACCTGCCTTTGGAGCAGTCTCTACAAGGTTCTCACGAATAGCCTCCTCTACTGGTGCCTCTATCTCCTCGTTCTTGACTGCTGCTAACAGTTCGACAACCTCTGCCTCAGTAGGAAGAACCACTTTCTCATCCTCAGGTGCTTGGAAAGAGATGATGAGGTTCTCATCGGTAACTAAGTTTTGTGCCAATTGGTTGAGCATATCCAGTGGCAATGCAGGCAAGATTTGTTGAATCATCTCATACTCCCACTTGATGCCAGGGATAGGTGCACCGTCCAAATAGTGGCGGATATATTCTTGCGCGTGCGCAATATTTCGAACGTTGTTGCGCTCGTTGTAGAGTTCCTCATATACCGAAATGGTCTCTTTTTTCACGCGGTCAAGCTCTGCGTGAGTAAAACCATAGCGACGCATCTTCTCCAATTGGGTGAGCAGATCTTTGTATGCCGCCACCTCTTGACCTTGCTTAGCCAAATAGATCGCCACGAAAGCATCTTTCTCCTTCACCAATTCGCCATAATATGAACCTGCACCCACGAAGGTAGCTTCTGGCTTCATGCTGAGTTCAGATAGACGGTTGTTGAACATATCGCATACGAGCTCTAGAGCGAGACTTTGCACATACGCCATATCGGTACCACGGAATTGCTTTGGCAATTGTGGTTTCTTAAACTCCAACTCAATACGTGTGTATTGTGCCTCTTTGTCGCGCACGATAGCCACGATTGGTTGCTCATTGTCGTTTACCGAATACAATGGACGCTCGCCACGGTTCTCGCGTGCAGGCACATCTGCCCAGAGAGCTTTAATCTTTTGCTCGATTTCATCTACGTCAATATCACCCACCACGATAATCGCCTGATTGTCTGGACCGTACCATTTCGTATAGTAGTCGCGGAGTGCATCGTATGCGAAGTTGTTGATCACAGCCGTATCACCGATCACATCGCGTTTCGCATATTGGCTACCTGGGTATTTGAGTGGGTTAATAGCTTTCCACATGCGACGGTTGGCTTGTGCGCCAGTACGCCACTCCTCGCGGATCACACCACGCTCGTTGTCAATCTCATCTTCCAATAGCAAGAGACCACATGCCCAGTCGTGCATCACGAGCAGAGCCGAATCAATGATACCCTCGCGAACGGTTGGCACTTCGCTCAGACGATACACCGTCTCATCCAAGGAGGTGTAAGCGTTAATGTTTCCACCGAAGTTCACACCGATAGACTCGAAGTACTCAATGATACCTTTGCCTGCAAAGTGTTCCGTTCCATTGAACGCCATATGCTCCAAGAAGTGCGCCAAACCGTTCTGGTGGTCTTCTTCGAGGATAGCACCTACCGCCTGAGCGATATGGAACTCAGCACGTTGCTTAGGATATTCATTGTGACGAATGTAATAAGTCAGACCATTCTCCAACTTACCCACGCGAACTGCCGAATCAATGGGCAGTGGCTGTGGTTGTTGCGCTACCGCTACGAGCGACAACGCCAGCACCATAATGCATAGAATTAACTTTTTCATATTCACAAATTTTGGTTAATTTTCTATAATTTACTTCAATTTTTGTTTTCTTCCACACTATTCTCTGCCATTTCGTCTTGGCTCTTGGTTCCTTGTTCCTGATTCACCACCTCTTCCTCTTTCTTCTTTCTTGGGGCACGTTTCTTTTTGGGGCTCTCCCCTTTAAGGGGAGTTGGAGGGGTCTTCTCGTTGGCAGCAATAATCTCATCGGTGCGGCTCACCCATGGACGAGGGCCAAGGATTGCCTCCACATCGTCTGAGGTAATCACCTCTTTCTCAATCAACATCTGAGCCAACTTATTGTGACTTTCAGCATTCTCCTTGAGGATTTTCTTCGCACGCGCCATCTGTTCAGCAATGATAGCACTCGTCTCACTATCAATCACTTCGGCCGTCTTCTCCGAATAGGGTTTCGCAAATCCCATATCGTATCTGCCTGTCGAATCGTAGTAACTGATATTCTTGAGTTTGTCGGACATACCGTAGTATGCCACCATAGCATATGCCTGTTTGGTAGCACGCTCCAAGTCGTTGAGCGCACCCGTGGAGGTCTGTTGCAAGAACACTTCCTCCGCAGCGCGACCACCCAACAGCGAACAGAGGTTATCCATGATATGGTCTTTGTTGGTCAGCTGTCGCTCCTCTGGCAGATACCAAGCTGCACCCAGCGCCATGCCGCGAGGGACAATGGTCACTTTCACCAATGGATTACCCCAACGCAACAGCCAAGAGATAGTCGCGTGACCTGCCTCATGATACGCCACCGAGCGTTTCTCCTCCTCGGTCATAATCTTGTTCTTGCGCTCCAAACCGCCTATGATACGGTCCACCGCGTCCATGAAGTCTTGTCGGCTGACAGACTTATGGTCATTACGCGCTGCAATCAATGCCGCCTCGTTGCAGACATTGGCAATATCCGCACCCGAGAAACCTGGCGTTTGCTTAGCCAAGAAATTAATATCCAAGTCCTTATCTATCTTAATGCCTGCTATATGCACGCCAAAAATCTCCTTACGCTCTTGCAAGTCAGGCAACTCCACATGTATCTGTCTGTCAAAACGACCCGCACGCAACAGCGCTGCATCCAAGACATCGGCGCGGTTAGTCGCTGCCAGAATGATCACACCCGAATTGCTACCAAAACCGTCCATCTCGGTCAGCAACTGGTTCAGCGTCGATTCGCGCTCATCATTACCACTACCCATCATATTGTTGCGACCGCGGGCACGACCCACAGCGTCGATTTCATCAATAAAAATGATAGCAGGTGCTTTCTCTTTTGCTTGACGGAAGAGGTCGCGCACACGGCTGGCACCTACGCCCACGAACATCTCCACGAAGTCGCTACCCGACATCGAGAAGAATGGCACATTCGCCTCGCCTGCCACCGCCTTTGCGAGCAATGTCTTACCCGTTCCTGGAGGGCCTACGAGCAGCACGCCCTTTGGAATCTTACCGCCCAGGTTGGTGTATTTGGTAGGGTTCTTGAGGAAGGAAACGATCTCCTCTACCTCCTGCTTTGCGCCTGCCAAACCTGCTACATCCTTGAAGGTGATTTTATCTTTCTTGTCTTTGTGTTGCACTTCGGCTTTCACCTTGCCCACATTGAAGATACCACCTGGACCACCGCCCGCAGCGTTTGCCATACCACGGCTCATCCATACGAAGAAGAGTACAATCAGCAAGAAAGGCAATATATTCACCAGTATGAGATACCAGTCGCCTTTGGACTTGGCGTAGCTGACATCAATGGCGGCTTTGCCTGCCTCTTTGCGGGTCGCGTTCACACCGTCAATATACTTAGCGAACTCTTCCACAGAAGGCACATGCATCTTCAGTTTACCGTTGGCGTTTTCGCCCTTCTCTTGGTTATTGAACACCAAGACATATTTCTCAGGACGAATCTTTGCCTCGGCGGTATTGTCGTCATATACCGTAACGGAAGCCACGGCATCGTTCTCCACATATGCAGTAAACTTGGTGTAACTCAGGTCCTTATCTACGCCTTTACCTCCACCCGTAGGATAGAAGAAAAAGATCAGCAGACCTATCATAATAGCATAATAGAGCCAAGTCAGCGGCGAGCGCTTTGGCTTCTTGTCTTGATTTTTAGGTTGGTTGGGTTGTTTAGGTTTCTGTTCTGCCATATTATAATTTATTGATTATTCCATGCCGCTCGCGGTGTTGCGGGGTCCCCGAAAACGCTTAGCGTTTTGGGGTGCTATTTGGCGAGCGGAATTGTTGTTTATGTTGTCTTTCTAAAACACAAATCCGTTGTTTATTTTACACCTCTGGGATTTCGGTAATCTTGCCATCCGCCCACAGGTGCTCAATGTCGTAGTAGGCGCGTGG
>JAXJWX010000027.1:0-13048 GCA_036307765.1 Paludibacteraceae bacterium
GCGTCTATCTCTTGCCCGCAGTACCAGATAATACGGATCATATCACCAATCGCAATCATCCAGGAGGCAATAGCCAAACCAACCAATGTTCGGGTTATGACTTGCAATATTGTCCATGGAGCAATGTGCCTGATGAGGACTTCCGCAATATGGATGACTATCCATGGACGATTGGTCAGTTCGTTTGGACAGGATTTGACTATCTGGGCGAACCCTCTCCATGGGATACCGATGCGTGGCCAAGTCACTCTTCCTACTTCGGTATCATTGACCTTGCAGGTATTCCTAAAGATCGCTACTACCTCTATCGCTCTATGTGGCGCAAGGATGTACACACGGTACATCTCCTTCCTCATTGGAATTGGAACACTGGTGACACCCTTCCAGTTATGGCATACACCGATGCCGCTGAAGGCGAACTCTTTGTCAATGGCAAGAGTATGGGTAAGGTACGCAAACTCACTCGTGAAGAGTCTGAAGCTGCTATCAAGGCAGGCGACCCATTAGGCTTGCAACGCCGCTATCGCCTTATTTGGGATAGTATTCCATATGAGGCAGGTGAGTTGAAAGTGGTTACTCCTTATGGGGAGACCATCCGTCAAACAGCAGGCGCACCACATCATATAGAGATGTATGTGGAAGATTTACCTGCGACAGATAACAAACCATTGCATTTTGTGCGAGTGCGTGTTTGTGATAAGAATGGGGTAGTTTGCCCAAGTGCGGACCATTTGATTTATTTCTCTACAAAGGGTGAAGGAAAATTTCGTGCTGCTGCTAATGGCGATGCTGCTAATCTTGACCAATTCCATTTGCCTAAGCACCATGTGTTTGCGGGTGAATTAACAACTATTGTGGAAGGTAATTGCACGTTAATTGCTACAGCAAAGGGCTTGAAGAAAGCCGTATTAACCATACAATAACCATACAATTCGTTTAGGATATATTAACCATACAAATATTTTTACCATGAAACTTGAAGAATTAAAATCTGCTTACAAAGCAGCGTATCACAAAACGGCTACAGATATTTTCTTTTCTCCTGGTCGAGTAAACCTTATTGGTGAACATACGGATTACAACGGAGGCTTCGTATTTCCTTGTGCACTAAGTTTTGGTACGTATCTTTTGATGGCTCCTAACAACGAGCTGAAGATTAATTTCCGTTCGTTGAATATGGAAGCTGTATATTCGCTCGAACTGACACAACTCACCAGTCCCCTGCCAAACAAGGCATGGGCCAACTACCCCCTCGGCGTATTGGCGCAATTCATTAAGCGCGGTGTGGCAATTGAGCAGGGATATGATATCCTCTTCTGGGGCAATGTACCCGCGGGCGCAGGACTGAGCAGTAGTGCCGCTATGGAGGTGGTGACTGCCTATGCGTTTAATGAGTTGTTGGGTACGGACTACGATCGCACCGAACTAGCCAAGATTGGTCAAAAAGCCGAGCATGAGTTCGCTGGCGTGATGTGCGGAATCATGGATCAGTTTGCTTCTGCACAAGGTAAGCAAGACCATGCTATTTACCTGAACTGCGATACATTGGCGTTTGACCTCGTGCCAGTTAAATTGGAAGGCATCAAAGTGGTGGTCAGCAATACACACTCGCCCCACCACTTAGATTCTGGTGCATACAATGACCGTGTACGCCAATGCCAATTGGCTGTTCAGCAGATTAGTTCCGTTCGCCCAATCAAAAATTTGGCAGAACTCTCGCAAGCAGATTTTGAGCAAGTGGAGCACGCCATTACGGATGAAGTGGCACACCGCCGTGCACGCCACGTGGTGGGCGAAGTACAACGCACCAAGGATGCTGTAGAGGCATTGCAACAGGGGAATATTGAATTGTTTGGCAAACTGATGACGCAAAGCCATATATCACTTCGTGATGACTATGAAGTGACAGGTCTGCAACTTGATTCGTTGGCAGAGGCGGCATGGAAAGTAGAAGGCGTACTCGGTAGTCGTATGACAGGTGGCGGCTTTGGTGGTTGCACCGTATCATTGGTGCGCGACGAAGCTATCCCTACCTTCATTGAGCAAGTAGGTGCCGAATATACTGAGAAGACTGGTCTGAAAGCCGATTTCTATATCGCAGAAATAGGCGATGGCGCACACAGAGTAATGTAAAATAGAACTGCAAAATGGTAAATATAGAGTCTTTTAATACCCGCGTGGATGGTAAGCGTATAGTGCTCTGTACGCTGACTAACCGCAATGGCTTGCAAGCACAAATTACGAACTATGGAGCAAAGATAGTGTCGCTCATTGTGCCCAACAAGCAAGGCGAGAAGGCCGATGTGGTGTTGGGCTTCTCCACTTTTGATGAATGGCAGAAGCAAGAAACCTATTTCAATGCGATCATTGGTCGCTATGCCAATCGTATCAAAGATGGTAAGTTTGCCCTTGATGGAGTAGAGTACCAACTCCCAATCAACAATGGTACCAATTCTTTGCATGGCGGCGTACATGGCTTCAACGAAAAGGTGTGGGACGTTGTAGGACAATCTACCTATTCCGTTTCGTTGCACTATCGCGCGAAAGATGGCGAGGAAGGCTATCCTGGCAATTTGGATGTCTATGTCACCTATTCGCTGACCAAAGATAATGCACTTTCCATTGTGTACGAAGCCAAAACCGACAAGCCAACTATCTTGGGTTTTACCAATCATGCCTATTTCAATCTTGAGGGTGAGGGTAGTGGTACGGTGCATAATCATCAATTGCAGGTATTTGCCGATGAATATACACCATTCGATGATACCGCATGCCCTACGGGCGAGATACTTCCAGTAGAAGGAACTCCAATGGATTTCCGCGAAATGGTGCGTGTAGGCGATCGGATAGATGATGTCTTCTTTGCACCAGGACGTGGCATTGACAATAATTTTGTCCTTCGCCCCCTGCCAGAAGACCAGAGGATGCAACATGCTGCTACATTGGTTGCAGGCGGTAGAGAAATGCAAGTATGGACTACGCAATCTGGATTGCAGGTATATACAGGCAACTGGGTTGAGCAACATGTGGGCAAGTGTGGTAAGCCATACGATGTGCAACATGCCATCTGCTTGGAAACACAGAACTTCCCCGATGCTCCTAATCATGCGCATTTCCCAAATGCCGTTTTGCGACCAGGAGAAATCTATTACGCACGAACAGACTATAAGTTTGTATAATAACAACTTTTTAAATAACTTAATTATTAACTTTTAACAAATTATTCAGTAAAAAGATGAAAAACAAAACATTTTTACTTGTGTTGTTTGCTGCATTTTCTATGACAATGCACGCACAGATTACGGGTACCGTTTTGGAAGCATCGACCGATTTTCCTATTATTGGTGCTAGTGTCATTGAAGTGGGCACAACCAATGGTGTGATTACGGATTTCGATGGTAACTTCGTTCTTAATGTAGCTGAAGGAGCTCAAATCCAAATCAGTTACGTGGGTTTTGCTGCTAAAACAGTTGCAGCTAAAGATGGTATGGTAGTCAAACTTGAGGAGGACACCTATGTTCTTCAAGAAGTGGTGGCTATCGGTTATGGATCACAAACTAAAAAAGAAATCACAGGTTCTGTATCCAGTGTGAAGGCAGAAGATTTCAACAAAGGTGCATTCAATAGCGCCGAAGGTTTGTTGCAAGGTAAGGTGGCTGGTTTGACCATGTCTAAGGATGGTGGTGGTGACCCAACTAACCGTGGTTTTAGCGTACAAATTCGTGGTGCGGGTTCACTCACAGGTTCTACCACTCCTTTGTACATTATTGATGGTGTACCTGGTGCAAGTATGAACAACATCAATCCTAATGACATCGAGTCTATGGATGTTCTCAAGGATGGTTCAGCAGCGGCTATCTATGGTACACGTGCGAATGCGGGTGTGATTATCATTACTACCAAAAAAGGTAAAGAAGGTAAAACACAAGTGGAGTACACTGGTACTGTGAGTACTGCAAATACTGCTGGCAGAATTAATCTCTTTTCTCCAGAAGAGTTTATTGCGGCAGGTGGTGTGAACTATGGCTCCAAAACCGATTGGTACAAAGAGATTACCCGCGTACCAATTTCTACTGAGCACAATATCGCACTCTCTGGTGGTATGAAGAATGTGGATTACCGTGCATCTATCAACTATAAACTGAATGAAGGTTTGGCTATCAAATCGCAATTCCAAGAGATTATTGCGCGTGCAAGTGTCAATCAATCAGCATTGAATAATATTTTGGAGTTCAACTACAATGTGTCATATTCTCATATGAATTCTTCTTGGGTTACTCACGAGGCGTATCGTCAAGCAATGAAATATAACCCAACAATGCCAGTTTATACAACTCCAGATGATCCTAACTACGTGAAGTATGGTGGTTACTACCAAAACTTTGATAAGAATGGTTTCTCTAACCCTGTGGCTATGATTATGCAAAAGACAGATGATGGTACAGAGCAAACCTTCTTGGGTAGTGTTCGTGCTACAATTAAGCCTATTGCAGGTCTTCGCATTAGTGCGTTTGGCTCATATCAATATTGGAATCAATCTACAGGTGTGTATCTGCCTACTAATTCAGAGGCGGGTTCTAAAACTACAGGTCAAGCTTCTAAGAGCAATAATTTTAACACCACTCGTATGTTTGAGGCTACAGCTCAATATACCAATGATATTAACAACCACGCATTTACCGTGTTGGTGGGTTATGCTTATCAAGATTTTGTATCAGAGAGCTTGAGTGCAAGTAACACAGTGTTCCCTACAGATGATTTCTTATATAACAATCTTGGATTGGGCGAAGGTTTGAACAACCTAACTAATGGTGGCTCAAAAGATGGTATTGGCATGTCATCTTGGAAACAAGAGTGGAAGTTGGCATCTGTCTTCGGCCGTATTAACTACAACTATGACCAACGTTACTTCATCAACGCAAGTATCCGTGCAGAAGGTTCATCTAAGTTCGGTGCTAACAATCGTTGGGGATATTTCCCTGCAGTTAGTGCAAGCTGGTTAATTACCAATGAAGACTTTATGCGTGGACAAGATGTTGTGAAAGAATTAAAACTCCGTGCTGGTTACGGTGTTACGGGTAATATGCCTGGTGACTGCTATCCTTGGATTGGTCGAATGAACAAAAACTCTGACTATGCTTATTTTGGCGACAGCAAGGTAGCTACTTGGTCACTATCTACAGTGCCTAATCCAGATCTCAAATGGGAAACGAAACACGAGATTAACGTAGGTGTGGACTTCTCTTTCTTGAAAGGTCGTTTGAGTGGTGCTATTGATTACTATAATCGTACAACTCGTGATTTGCTCTATTGGTATCCTGTAGATGCTGCTAAATACGAAGCTGGTAACATGTTGCTTAACTTGGGTTCTTTGCAGAACCAAGGTGTGGAATTAACATTGAACGGCGTAGCTGTTGAACGTAAGAATTTCGTATGGAATCTTGGTCTGACTATGGCACACAATGAGAATAAAGTGCTGGAGTTAGGTGATGATAAATTTAAGTTCCCTGATGCTGATAAACAACGTGGAGGCGTTGAGGATGCTTCTGGTTGGACATCTGAGAAACTGCAAATCTTGGAGGTTGGTCAATCTGTTGGTAACTTCTATGGATATAAGTTCGCTGAGATAGGTGAAGATGGTACTTTCTACGGATATGATAAGGATGGTAAGAAAAAGAAATTCAGTCAGTTGAAGAGTAGTGATAAAACTATTCTCGGTAATGCGCTGCCTATTCTTACATGGGGATTGAGCTCAAGTATGTCTTTCTACAACGTGGATTTCTCATTTAACTTGCGTGGTGCAATCGGTGGCTGGATGTTGAATACCAAGCGTATCGCATATGGTAATAGCGCATCATTGGCCAACGGTAATATGATTGTCAGCCCAGATAATGGTCTTACTCCTCCAAAGAAGATGACTGATTATTATCTTGAGAGTGGTACCTATATGAAGTTGGGTGATATCACCATTGGTTATACTTTCAAACTCAATGACGATGTGAAGAAATATTTGACCAATGCACGTATTTATTTCACCGCACAGAACGTGGCTACCATTTCTGCTTATTCAGGTGTAGACCCAGAAACAGTAAACATGACTGGTCTTGAGCCTGGTATTGAGGGTGTGAACTATTATCCTATTCCACGTACCTTTATGTTAGGTGTGAATTTGGCATTCTAATAACTGTTAAATGTATAATAATCAATTTATGAAAATGAATATGAAAAAGATAATGTTTGTATTAGCAGGTATTAGTATGTTTTTTGCATTTAATGCTTGTGATTTGAATCCAGAGATTTACAGCGAGTACGACCGTACCGATTTTGAGCAAAGTGAAAGTGCTTTTGATCCAAAATTAGGCGACGTGTATGTGAATTTGCAACGTGAATACGGATATGTGTATCGTGAAGGCTTTTGGTCATTGCAAGAGAATACTACAGACGAGTGTATAGTACCTACTCGTTTTGCGGGTGACTGGTATGATGGTGCTGCTTTCTGGATTTTGCACAATCACCGCTATGATTCTAAGACACGTGAGATTTCTAAGGATGGTCAATCTGGTAATAATGCATGGGCATTTGCCTACCGCGGAATTTCTAAGTGTAACTCTATGATGAAGTGGATGCGCTCTATTGATTTGGATGTGAAACGTCCTGCTGATATGGCTGAACTCTACATTCTTCGTGCTTGGTATCACTACCTTATGTTGGATAACTTTGGCAACGTGCAATTTGTTTCACAATTGGCAGATGATAACTATCAAGCCAAGCAAGGTCAACGCCATGAGATTTTTGACTCCATCATGGTTGACTTGCTTCAATATGTACCACAAGCACGCGAAACAAAAATCTACTCGCGCGTTAATAAACACGTAGGTTGGATGGTTTTGGCTAAGATGTACCTCAATGCTGAAGTATGGGGAGTAGTGGGAAAAGCGAAATATGCTCCTTCTGTGGAAGAGTGCTATAAGAAGGCATCTGCATATTGCGACTCCATCATCGAAAAGGGTGGATACGAATTGACATCTAACTATTTCGACAATTTCAAAGTAGAAAATCAAGGCTCTACTGAGAATATCTGGTGTGTTTTCTATGATGCATCGTTCTCTATGGGTATGCAGTTCCACCAAATGACTTTGCACTATTCATCCAAGGAATCTTATGGTTTGAAGAATCAACCTTGGAATGGCTATTGTACTACTCATAAAGTCATTGGCCTTTATGGCGAAGGTGATAAACGTATTGATTGCTGGGAGCGTGGTCAACAATACAGCAAAGCAGGTTCTGCTTTGGAGGTTAAAGTACCAGTGGATAGTTTAACTTATGTGAAGATGCCTAAATATGTTCGCAAACCAGCTAATTGGCCTGCAACTTTTGAAGAGTTTGTTGCGTTAGCAGGTAGAGATACCGTTTGGAAGGATAAAAAAGCGGGCACGATAAAATCTATCGAGATTAAGCCTTATACATTTACCTTCCCTGCATACTTCACCGATACAATTACAACTTTGACCAATACGGGTGAAAAGTCAGGATATAAGATCTACAATATCTTCGAGGGTGCTCGCTTTGTGAAGTTCCAAATTCAAGAAGGTGTAGGTGACCATATGAGCAATGACTTCCCTATCTATCGTTTGGCTGATGTCTATCTCATGAAAGCAGAGGCAGAGATGCGTGCTAATGGTAATATGGCTAATGCTGCTGCTGTGGCAGCTGCTAACAAAGTACGTGTGCGTGCTGGTGCAACTGCATATACCGAAGGTAATCTCACCCTCGATGAACTCTGCAACGAGCGTTGCCGTGAGTTGATGTGGGAGGGACACCGTCGTCAAGACTTGATTCGTTTTGATCGTTATACGGGTCCTAAATCGGTACAAGATGACAGCGATCCTTCCAACTTGTGGATATTGAAATATACCAATGATCAGGATACAGATGACCTTCCAGGACAAATACCATTCATTACTCCTGATCATATGAAGATATTCCCATTGCCAGATTATGTAGTAGCAAATGGATTTGCACAAAATCCAGGATACACAGAGTAATTTGTTATCCCTATTGAGAATACCTCTCATTTTTAGCCCCGTGGTTTCCGCGGGGCTTTTTTTATACTATTGCTATATTTACTCTGCTTTGTCTAACGTTTGTAATATCGTACACAAAGAAAAAAGCCGTCTCTCGACGGCTATTTTTCCACGGTATTAGTCTGTTTGATTTTTTAAGGTACAAAAAAGATTGGGTCCTATCAATTCGACAATTCGAAATTACTCGCATTGGCTGAATTGTTATTTCCGACTGCAAAGGTACTGCTTTTCTAGGATACCCACAAGAGTAAATTTATGTTGTGCAACACCTTTTTGAACCTTTTTGCCTTAAAAAATGTTTAATAACATATTTACCGTCATTTTCTATCTAATTCAATCACCTCTAAATCGCGAATTTCTGCGCCATCTATCACAAATCTCAATAGTGTCTGTACCGTCTGCCAGCCTTGTTTTCCTGCGGCTCCAGGGTTCATGGTCAGCATCTGCCATGTGGGGTCGTATTGCACCTTCAAGATATGACTATGTCCGCAGACGAATAACTGTGGTGTATCCTTCTTGAACATGGGTAACAACCATGGATTATATTTCCCAGGATAACCACCAATATGCGTCATCAACACATTTACGTCTTCCACACGGAAACGATAAAACTCGCTGAGTGAATACCGTACATCGCCGCTGTCCATATTGCCGTACACTGCTCTCGTGGGCTTAAACTCGCGCAAGTGTTGCAGCACCATAGCGCTGCCTATATCGCCTGCATGCCATATCTCGTCCACCTCCGCGAAGTGCTCCAATACGCGTGGATCTAAATAACTATGTGTATCGCTCAATAAGCCTATGCGTGTCATACATTATCGTTTTTCGGCGCGGTTCATGATAAGGATACTTACTATGACTGCTGCTATAGCCACGCTCAGGAAGAATACCACATCTCGCAAATCTACCACTCCGCGTGAGATACTGCTGTAGTGGTCTTGTAGGGTCAACCAGTACAATACAAAGCAGCTCACTCCGCCCAAGATAAATGATACTAACTGGCTCTTAGTCAATGTGCTACATAGTAGTCCAATGCCCGTAAACGATGCACTCAAGAACACCAATCCCATCATCGACCCCACGAATTGTCCTCCATCTATATTACCTATTGGTTCTGCCATATAGAAGACAATGAAGTAGTGCACAATGCAAGGCAACAGCGCTAATATAGTCAGCACAAACGCTGCCATGTATTTCCCTACGACAATCTTCCATAACGCAATGGGTTGCGCACGCAATAGGAGCCATGTGCCGCTTTGTCGCTCTTCGGCAAACAACCGCATGGTCAGCGCAGGGCATACGAGCATGAGTAACCATGGACTGATTTGAAACAACCCATCCACTTGTGCGTAGCCCGATTCAATCACATTCCATTGCCCAGGTATCACCCAAAGAAAGAGACTGACCGCCAACAGAAACAACCCAATCACGATATACGCAATTGGCGTGGAGAAGTAGTATGATAATTCTTTTTTGAACATGTGAATGTGCTTTTTAATACTAATGTTCTAATTTTCTCTGCAAAAGTACTACTTTTTTTTGAAATGTGCAAATTAAATATCTATATAACGCGCTGGATTGAATCCATTTCTTGCTTGCTCGTTGTGGGAAATATAGCCCAATTGGTTACTCATCAAGCGCGTAGAGCCAATCTGTGCCTCTATATTGCGGTGTGAGTGTCCGTAGATCCAATAATCAATACCAGAATCCGCTATATAGTCGCCCAATTCCACCGTAAACGCTCCGCTAATGGTACTTCCACGAAACTCCTCTGCTGTACACAACTGGGTGGGAACATGGTGTGTAAGTACAATTTTTGTTTTGGCTTGACTCTCTGCCACTGCTTTTTTGATAAACTGCAAGCAGCGTTCGTGCTCATGATTGAAATCCTCAGCAGTTAAGCAATGTCCATCGTACATGATTCGGTAGAAGTCGCTCACATTGCGCTCGGTAAGGAATGCGTCGTATGGTTCAATCTTCGCCCACAATGTGGAAACGATGATGTCTATATCCTGCAAGTGCACCACACTATTGTAGTAGGCATGCACGTTGTGGCGAATCTGTTTGCAATAGCCATCGGGCATGGTCGCCAAGTCATAATGCCCATAGAAATCATGATTTCCGAGGCAGACAATCACGTGGTTGTAATTAGCAGAAGCCCAGTCCCAGAAAGCATAATCGTTATAGGTGTTTTGTTTTGATTCTGGCAAATCAAGATACGCGCTATCACCTGCAATAAGAAGGACATCGCCTGTTACCTGTAGCGGATGGTCTTGCAGAAATTGTCTATTCTGCGCAAATTCTAAATGCAAATCGCTAACAAACTGGAGTTTGAGTCTTTGTGGACGATATGATGCGACGGCATGAAGTATCTCAAGAATCATATCCGTTCGCTCTATCTCATCGGGATTGATGGCGCACTCTATTTCTTCGGACAAGTTAGGTCTCCTTAACATGACAGCAAACTGCTCGGCAAGATAATTCTTAACCAATCCTTCTTCTGCGTGAAACTTGTCCAGAAAGTCCGTACAATAGTTAAGCACATAGATAATATCCTCAAAATCTTTCGCTCCGCGCCAGTCTTCCCCACCTCGTGAATACAGCGCATCTATTTTCGTAGCGATATAATAGGTTACAGGCAATCGGTAAATCAGTTGTCCTGAAGGCAATGTATATAGCTCGCGATGTTCAAAGCCGATGCTATACCATCTATTGCCAAAGGATAGACTTTGCTCATTCATCGACATGACATCCACTAACTCACCATTATATACCCATCGGCATATCACAGGTGGCTCGGAGTCGTGGTCGTTGTGAAAATGTTTCTCGCGGAGTAGTTCTTCAAAAGCTGCATGTTCAGCATACGAGTTAGAATCAACTACGCAATCCACATCCAAGGTTGTTCGCGGCTCCGTGGCTGTTGGGTCGGTAGCATACGCACCTGCCATCGCACCACCCACATACACAAGGCGTGCATTGAGTTCCTGCATAGCTGATGCAATAGTCTGCAACCGCTCGTTATTGGTTTTCTGCATAATCATTGATGCGTTTGTTGAGTTCCGAAATAGCTATCTCTCTTTCGCGCACGCGCCCCATACGAAGCGTATCCACTATTACTAATAGTTGATATAATTCGTTGTCCTCCTTGACTGCTTGAGGGATGGTGTTGTATAATGGTTGTATTTGCTGCCCACGTGCAGAACCTTTGACATCATGCCACACATAACTCTCAGCACTATTGGAAATTTGCTCTTTGATGGGCGAAGCGCTGATATATGTTGGTATTCCTCTCCCTATGCGTCCTGCCTCAGCTGGGAATGTGTATTGTATTCCGTGTACGAGAAACTCTTGTAATGCCAAGGTGTTGACACGCTTTTTATTGCGATCAACAAGTTGAGCTTTCTTGCAACGCTCCAAGCACTCGCTCACTGTTGAGGCACTCATACCTAATGAGACTGCCAATCCGTTGGCAGAAAGGGCCTTCCCTTGTGGAGTTAATTTCTTTAACAAAACAACAATATCTTGTGGTTTCATATCTTTGTATATTAGTTAATTATCTAATATTTTACGCAATTCGCGAATAGCGAATACTTATTCGGCTGCAAAGGTAGTCATTTATTTTGAGTTGTGCAAATATTTTGTGTGTTTTTTCAATATATACTTGCCTTTTGTATACCCTTAGTATACCTTTGGTATAGGAAAAGCGACTTGCAGATTTCGGGACCACCATAGGAGATCTGTGGGACGAACTATAATAAATTTTTAACAAAAAAGTGCTTTTTATGCAAAAGTTGATACATATCCATCGACATATGGTCGATTATATGTTACAACCGCAAACGCTTGACGAATGAGTTTATTCGCTATTGCAATGATAGCTAATTTGCCAGATTTGCCATTAGCTCGCAATCTGTCATACATTTGTTTGCATGCAGTATTACACCGAAGCGAAGAGCATGCTGCAAGATATAACTGACTACGTAAATTAGTATCTCCATTGCGATTAATATGACCTTTTATATTGACTGATGTGCCTGACTGCTGGTAAGTGGGACACAACCCAAGAAAGCGAGATATCTGCTTTGCGTTAGTAAAGTAAGTAAAGCCACCTGTAGCAACGATCAATGCAGAAGCGAGGGTATTACCGATGCCTTTAATAGAGGTGAGCAAGTCCATTTGACGCTTAAATTCCTTATTAGAAAGATTGGTAATCTCTTCCTCCATTTTAGAGATTTGCTTGCGCAAAAACTTGATAGTTTGCTCTATAGCCGTCTTACTTGTAGGATCCTGTTTTGGCAATACTGCCAACGACTGTTGCAGATTAAGAGTGGCTGCTAAGTGCTTCTTTAACTGACGCAAAACAGTGCGTTTTTGCTTGAGTAAAAGGATACTTTCGGATGGTATCTTGTATGGTGCAGGATTCATTTTTTCACCATACATAGCAATGAGTTTAGCATCTATATCATCCGTTTTTATGACACTCATCATAGCACGAGAGAAATGCTTAATCTTCTGCGGATTCTCCATGCTGACAGGAAGACCTGCTTGTTGGAGTAGATAGAGCAAAAGCATGCTGTAGTTGCCAGTAGCTTCCATCACGCAGTGGCTCTCCTTGGGAAGAGACTTAATAAACTGGTGTACTCCCTTGGTGTCATTGTTGAAAGTTTTAGTGGTATAACCACTCTTTGCAGGATAAGCTGCTACGAACGAATCCTTACTGATGTCAATACCAATGTAGATCATAAAGTGTTATTTGAATTATTGCATTGATTAACATCTTACACATCTGAACACTATCGTTGCAAATACGGGGTCTATGCCCAACGAACTATCCAGTTTTTAGATGTAAAAAGTATGGTGACCTAACGTCCCACAGGGGTTTAATACCAACTTCTGTGCTGCCTTACTCCATACTTTAGATGTAAATCGACTGCAAAGATACTAAAAATTTTTTAATATACAAC
>JAXJWX010000028.1:0-13288 GCA_036307765.1 Paludibacteraceae bacterium
CCTATGTACGACGTATTGGGTCGTCAAGTGGATAAGACCTACCGCGGTATCGTTATCCAAAACGGCCAAGCGTTCTTGCTGAAATAATCCTCTGGATTAAATAAATTGGAGGTACTCAATTTAGGTTGGGTACCTCTTTTTTTGTTTTTATTTCAGGGTACACTTCAGAGCATTACAAGGTATTCCTATAATAATCTATCGTGTATCTACCGTATATCTACCGTGTATCTACCGTAGTTCATAAGGAAGAATCAAAACAGATACAGAACAAAAAGAACAAAAAAAATGCGTATTGTTTGCATATATTAAAAAAAAGCAGTAACTTTGTGCGCCTTAAACAAAATTGGCAATTAACAATCAATTTATTAACCATAAAACACAACTACCATGAAAAAAGTCTATCTTTTTCTTGCGTTGGCTATCCCAATGATGGCTTCCGCACAGTTGATGGAGGTTAGCTCTACCCAATTAGTAGCATCTAAAGCCGATGCTAAGGTAGCAGCGTTCAGCCCTCAGGGCGATTACCTCTTGTTAACCAACACCAGTCATCAAGGTTTGCAAAGCTTTGATTTGACTAGTAAACAAATCACCCCTATTACCACAGCTGATGGTGCAGGCTACAATGTGCAAATAGCACAAGACGGCAAGCAAATCGTTTACCGCGAAGTAGTTACTGACGCTAATCAAGTTCGCCACAACAACATCGTTCGCATGAACTTGGCAGGCAAACAACGTCAGATGGTGGCTAAGAACCAACGCAGTTTGGAGGCTATGGCAGTAGAGATGGAGCGTCCTTCTTTCTCTATCAAGGATCGCCAACTGATGATGACCGTTAACGGTGAGACTAAAGTTTTCTCTCCTAATGGTCAACAATACAGCTACCACTGGGCATCTCTTTCTCCTAATGGCAAGAAAGTGTCTTACTACATCAGTTCAGTAGGTTGCTTCGTATGCGACATCGATGGCAGCAATATCCAATTCATCGGTCACAACATCCTCGCTCCAGTATGGTACAACGACAATATCCTCGTGGGTTGCGATACCAAGGATAATGGCGAAGTGGTTTTGGAGTCTGTGATTGTAGCATACAGCTTGGACGGCAAGAAGCAAGTGCTGACCAACGGCGAGCAAATCGCTGTGTTCCCAAAAGCAGCTGATGGTAAGATTGCTTACTCTACCTCAGAAGGTGAAATCTATGTTATGAACATTAAATGATGCATACTACTATGAAAAAGACATTATTGATTATGGCAGCATGCGTAGTTAGCATCGCCATGTTTGCTACAGACTTGACAGGCAAACGTATTTATATCAACCCAGGTCACGGTAGCTGGGGTCCAAATGACCGACCTAATGCTACTATCCCTTATCCTAACTTGGCATCTACTGGCATGCCTGATACTTGCGGTTTCTACGAGACCAACACCAACCTGTGGAAGTGTCTTGAATTGCGCGACCGCTTGGAGGCAGCAGGTGCTTTTGTGATGATGTCACACACACAAGGTGGTCCTTGGCCATACGAGAAAGTGGATGGCGAATATCCAGATTATACATGGGAGGCATACCAACAATTGCCTGACTTTGAGAAGTATAACCGTCCATTGCTTGAGATTGCTGACGAGGCAGAGGCAAACAATATGGACTACTTCATCTCTGTACACTCTAATGCGGCTACCGATGGTAACACCGTGAACTATTTGGCATACTTCTATCGTGGTGACAATGCTGGCAATCACGTTGTTCCAGGTGCTATCGACCGTTGCAAACGCAGTTGGTATCACGCATTTGAGTGCCGTTCTATGGACGGACTTGAGCCAAACAACTACGACACCCGCGACCCTGAGACATCTAAGCACATCTTGGCAGACATCGATTTCTATCATGATAGTTATGCTGCTACTTTGCCATCAAGTGGCAAGACCTATACAGGTTACCTCGGCGTATTGCACCATGGTGTTCCTGGTTTCCTCGTAGAGGGCTACTTCCACACCTATCAACCAGCACGTCACCGCGCGTTGAACCCTGACTATTGCAAGCAAGAGGGTATCCGCTACTATCGTGGTATCGTAGATTTCTACGGCGCAGAGCCTGACACCAAGGGTTATATCTTGGGTACTGTAAAAGACGAGCACAATGCTTTCGTACACGAGCTCTACAAATATGCTGCTAACACCAATGACCAATACAAGCCATTGAATGGTGCTGTGGTAACATTGAGTAAGGAGAATGGCGAAGTGGTTGGTACCTATACAGTAGATAACAACTACAACGGTCTCTTCTACTTCCCTGACCTGGAGCCAGGTACATACAAGTTGGATGCAACAATGGATGGTTACAAACCATTGCACCGCAAATACCAAACTGTAGTGGTTGAGGCGAACGCTACCAGCTACCCATTCCTCTTCTTGGAGGATACTGCTCATATTGATCTCACTGGTCTCTATGAAGATTATCCAAATCCAGAGCAACCTTCTTATGCAGCATTGCCAGCGCAATTCAACATGAAGCAAAATGAGTTGAAAGACAATACTGCTAAGATTAAAGGTACTATCAAACGTACTATCCAACACGCTGACTCTGTATTCTACCTCACACACGAAGAGGATGGTACAGCGCATATCTATGTGCTCAACAACACTACTGGTGCGCTTGATACTATCTCTACAGTAGGTATCGTGCCAGTTGACACGACCAACCCTGGTGATTTCCTTGCACTCTCTGATATCGCAATCACTTGCGACAACAAGCTCGTAGGTGTGAACTACACTCGTTGCAACTACAACGACGGTGTCGTAGAGGCAGGCTACAAACGTGGTACTACTCGATTCTATATTTGGGATGATTTCTTTGCTGATCCAGTAGAATGGTTCACCAGCCAATTCTCCAGCAACTCCAACAAGTCTGACCAAGGCTACACCATGGCACTCAATGGTATGTCCAGCAACTGTACCATCCTTGCTACAGGTGTTCACCGCTATGGCAATGGTGCACGATTCACCATCTACAACGTAGTGAACGACATGTTGGCAAGCGAGGCATTCTTTGGCTATCAATTGGGCTCTGGTTTGGGCGCAGAGGAGTTGGCTATCTTTGACGAGGCTGAGGATGGTGTGGACTTCCGTCTCACACTCTCTCCACGCGGCGAGAAGAAAGACTTTATCATGGATGCGGAGAAGATGGCTCCAGTAGAGTTCAAGACTGCTGGTTCAAATGAAGAGCCAATCGTGTTGGGTGAGTTCCCAGCAGAACTTATAGGTGTGAAGTTCCAAGGCGCTTCTTACTTCATGTACGCAGGTCGCAGCATGATGGTTACCCCATTCCAAAACGAGGAAGGCTTTGTAGCTGGTATTAAATTGTTTGACATCACCGATGGTATGGACAAAGCAGTTGAGGTGAAATTGGATTATGGCTTCTTTGAGCCTTACGGTGCTCCTACTGCTCACGCAAGTGCAGGTGCATATGTAGATGGCGCAGTGCTCAACCTCTACCTCTATGTAGATGGTTTGGTATGGTCATTCACCACCGTAGGCGTACAACAACCTATCGTTGAGCGCATGAACGCTTTGAACCTCCAAGTGGCTAAGACCGAATTTGACTACATCTTCTCATTCGTGGCTAACCAAGATGCTCCATACGCTGCTATCCTCTTCTACGATGAGAACAAAGAGCTCGTTGAGCAAATTGATATCGAGGCAACTAAGGGCAAGAACCAAGTGCGCGTGGCTATCGATATGCTGCCAGCGGAGGCTAAGACATGGGGTATTACCCTCACAGGTACTCCTGTTCCAGGTATCGGTATGGTAGCTGATCACGTAGATTCTACTATGGTTAAACCTTACGCTATTGTTAATAGCCATCCTCTCACCGACCAATTCGGTCAACTCTATGTGATGGAAGGCACGGGCGACAATAAGGGTCTATCTATCTATGATATTGACATGAACCTGCTTAATGCGACTCGCCTTGTATCTACCGATGCTGCTTGGAATGCTCCTAAGCGTTTGGCTATTGCATCAGACGGTACATTGTTCATCGCTGAGTACAGCGACGATCACAGTGGTGTATATGTAATGGATCCTGCTCAACCAGAGAATATTACCCAATTCTTTGTGGGAGATCGTGATGGCGCGGGTGTTATCTCTAACGCTGGCGTTAACGTTGGTGCTTCTACCGCTGGTATCTCTATCTACAAAGAGGGTGCTGAGTCTAAGCTCATTGTTTACAACGAGGACTTCGGTACATCACTCGGTAACATCTTGATCTACAATATCGGTCAAGCAGACGGCTCTATCGTTAAGACTTGGGATGCAGCTCCATCTGAGGTATATGGTAAGGGCAGCAACTTGGCAGGTCTTGTTAACAAGAACGGTCAACCAATCTTAACAGATCATGGATTCTTCGTTTCTACTCTCCGTTATGCTGGTGGTAACAATAGCTATGCTACATCTTGCCGCTACTATAACTTTGCACAAGAGTGCGAGTTCTCTACTCACTACGATGCATATGCAGGTTATGTGAATGGTAGTAACGACGGTGCTTTGGCGCTCAGCAACGATCAAAAATACCTCGTATTGCCAGACGATAACAACCAATTCGTAGTATTTGAGTGCGCATGGGATGAGGAAGGCAAACTCAGCGTGAAGTATGTAGAGTCCTTCGTTCACAATCTGGGCCCTGTTTACCAATTGAGCTTCGACTACGCAGGTAACTTGATCGCTTCTGCAGCTAACCACGTTACTCGCTACACCATGCCTACAGCAGATAACACCATCGTTATCCCAGCTAAGACAGCGTTGGCAGATGCTCCAGAGTACGATCCAACAGGTGTGGAGAATGTGACTGTAGAACTTGACCTCAACGCTCCTATGTACGACGTATTAGGTCGTCAAGTGGATAAGACCTACCGCGGTATCGTTATCCAAAACGGTCAAGCGTTCCTTATTGCTAGATAAAATTGTCTAGTAAACTAGTGGAACTAGCCGTACTAGTAGAACTAGCTTGACTAGTCACACTAGCCTGACTAGATTTTCAATCCAAGTGCCTAACTTCGGTTAGGCACTTTTTTTTGTAGTTTTGATTGAAAAACCAACTATTTCTTGATGAAAATTTGTATATATACAAAAATTGTTGTAATTTTGTCGCCGAATTGGTAACACATAATCATCCTATTTATACATCTATATCATGAGAAAAATCATTCTTCTTTGGGCAGTATGCGCATGTAGCATACTCGCCAATGCTCAACTATTAGAAATCGTTTCGACGCAGCAACTATCCATTCCTTCTGACGAGGGGCTCAAAGTAGCTGCTCTTAGTCCTCTGGGGGACTACCTTCTGCTAACCAATGATGTGAACAGAGGGTTGATGCAATACGATCTTTCCACTGGTCATATGACCAGCATCAGCGATGCCGATGGTGCAGGTTGGGCAGCGAGGATTAGTCCAGACGGTCAAGAGATTGTATATCGTGAACGATATATGCATGAGGACCAAACATTACGTAATAACATTGTAAAGTTTACACGCAACACGCACAAAAGAGCGATGATAGCTAAGGGGCAACGCGATTTGAGCAAACTGGTATCGACTAATCAGAGCAGCAACGTAGCCATCAACGGAGAGCTGCACATGGTGCTAACACAGGGTAGTAAGACAACTATTCTCACGCCTAACGGAGTAGATGAGGCATACAACTGGGCAAGCCTTTCACCCGATGGAACGAAGATTTTGTATTATGTTTCTGGCAAGGGTTGCTACACCTGCGACCTCCACGGAAACAATGTTCACTATATAGCTCTTGATTGCCGTGCACCACAATGGTATGGCAATGATATTATCATTGGTATGCACGATGAGGATAATGGCAAATGGCTGACTGCATCGGCTATTGTAGCATACAATATGCAAGGAGATAAGCAGATACTAGTCAATAAAGAGCATATGGCTATTTATCCTTATGCTGCCAACGGAAAAATCGCTTTCTCTACCGCCAATGGAGAAATATATCTAATGCATGTGAAATAATCTACAAACGACACTATTATGAAACGATTATTTTTATCCCTCTGTGCGCTGGGTCTGGTATTGTCTGCCAGTGCTATCAAAGTATATGTCAATCCTGGTCACGGTAGTTGGGGTTCGAACTGCCGCCCTATGGCTACTATCAACTATGCCGCAGGCGATACCTTGGGTTTCTTCGAATCGAACACCAACCTGTGGAAAGCATTCATGCTGGAGACCAAATTGAAAGCTGCTGGTTTTGATGTGAAGATGTCACGCCGCGCATCGGGTGGTAGCGGAACCAATGAATACAACAAGGCATTGAGTACTATTTGCTCTGAAGCAGAAAACTATGGAGCAGATTACTTTATATCTATTCACTCGAATGCGGGACCAGATGGAAGTGACGGCAGTTTTGCCAACTACCCTGTCATCCTCTATCGTGGCTATACAGGGCAACCAAAAGTAGCGAAGAGCGATGTCATGGCAAAGAAATGTGTGGCACGTTTGTATGATATTTTTTACGCTACACCTAAGAACAAAAACGGCGGTGGCGGACCAGAGTTTACCACCTATTATTCGCCCAGCAATCCAGATATTTTAGGCGACTTGTCGTTCTATAACACTTCTTCCACATACGGCTACTTGGGCGCATTGAAGCACGATATTCCTGGTTTCTTGTCCGAGGGATATTTCCACACCTATAGCCCTGCTCGCCACCGTGCGCTGAATCCCGACTGGTGCCGCGAAGAGGGTATCCGCTACTACCGCGGTATTATGGACTATTACGGCAAAGCCAAAGAGAATGTAGGATACATCTTGGGCTATGTTCGCTCTAAGACTGAGAAGTTCTCCCATACGCACTACATCCCTCATTCTTCGTCCAACGATGTGTATAAGCCTATCAACGGCGCTAAGGTCGTATTGCGCAACGACCAAGGTGAGGTTATCAAGTGCAATTGCTATCCATACGTGAAGCGCATGCTCAAGAACCAAGACTACTATACCACCGACCACAACTACAACGGTATATTTATGTTCGAGAACTTGGCTCCTGGCAAATATACCGTTTCGGTACATGCTAGTGGCTATAAGGATTATACGGGCACTATCACGGTTACAGCCGACAAGACCACTTATCCAGAAATCTTCTTGGAGAAAGGTCAAGGCACTGACCCAAATATCAATGCTGATATCAAGTGGGTGCTGAATGGTGGTATTATCCCTGGCGGCGATGTGCCAAGCAATGCCGACTTGTGGGAAACATTCAAACCATACTACAACTCATATTATGGTCTTAACCGTGCAGATCAAACTATCGAGAACGTAGCTACCTTTGCCAGCGCCTATATGCAAGATATTATGACCAACACTAAGTCCGAATACAAGTGGTTGGGCGATTATATTGTATCTATAGCAGGTGCATTGGATGGTGAGAGTGCATGGCGTTGGCATGTGCACGCATTCTTCAATTGCAATGATGGTACAGTAGCAGGTAATCAAAAAGTAGCTACTGCCGATTTCTCCGAGGCGGGCAAGCCTGCGGCATGGGGCGAGGCATACCAGATAGCAATGGGCACAAGTGCGACATTGCCATCGTCTGTCAAAGAAACATATGTAATTCCTACTCCAAAGAAGGATGGCGATGTATTTGTGGGCTGGTATAACAACCCACGAGGACAAGGCACACCTATTACCTCTATCCCTGCGGGCTACAAGGGTACTATCTACGCTATATGGCAATACGACAATCCTGATTCCGACAAGGAAATAAATATTGTCACATGGGTATTGAACGGCGGTATTGTACCAGGTGGCGATGTGCCAAGCAACGAGGAGCTGTGGACAGCCTTTATGGATGGATTTAACGCTTACTATACCGGATATAGCAACGAGACGGGTACCTTCAAGACACGTACCACGCGTCCTATTACAGAAGTGCTGGAGTTCACTTGGACTAATATTGGTGCTTTGGGATTAGCCATCATGACCGACAGCAATTCGCCATGGAAATGGTTGGGCGACTATATCCTGTCTGTGGCCAATGCTCAGGGTATAACCATCACTACCGATTCTGAATGGCGTCAGCAGTTCTATGCGTTCTTTAATTGCACTAATGTTTCAAAGAAAGCAGATGGTACTGTTGCTGCTTCCACTGCTGACTTCACCCAAGCAGGTAAACCAGAGGCGTGGGGCTTGGCTTATCAAGTTGCCCATGGTATCACAGGCGAACTGCCAACCACCATTACGACGCCATACACCATTCCTACACCTGTACGCGCAGGATATATATTCGTGGGCTGGTATGACAACCCAGAGGGTACAGGTACGCCACTCACCATACTGCCTAAGGGCTATGTGGGTACCGTATATGCAATCTGGAAGAAGGATACTCCAGATGCTGTAGAGAATATCGTTGTTCCATTGGATATTCAGGCTCCAATGTACGATGTGCTGGGTCGTCAAGTGGATAAGACCTACCGTGGTATTGTTATCCAAAACGGTCAAACCTATTTGCTCCAATAAGGGATTATCTATGATAAACAAGGAAGCCGCCCAAGGGTGGCTTCTTTGTTTATTACGACTATGGTCTATCTATGCGGACTAAAATTGTATTGAGAATCCAGCATGGACGTTGATACCTGCTTGCGCGTAGTACCAACAACAGCGACTACCGTCCATGAATCGGCTCGCCTCTGCACCGCCGTTATTCGCATACTTGGCGTTGAAGATATTGTTGATTTGGCATAAGAGGCGGATTTCGGGGTATCGGCGATTGGCGATTGGCGATTGGCGATTGGCTATTGGCAATTGGTATTGGAGATTGAGGTTTGTGGTGGAATAGGCACGGAGCATGGCGTTCTCGTCCTGGGTGTTGTCGAGATACTGCTTGCTCACGACGTTGGTTTGTACGGTAGCTGTGAAGCCAGCTATATCAAAGGTGAAGAAGGACATGGCGGTGAGTGTAGGCGAGAAAGCAATGGTGGTGGTGCCTACGACCGAGTCTTGTCCGACCCAATTCCAGTTGTCTTGATCGTCGTAGAGGTCGATATACTGGTGGTAGTTGAGGATCTTGTTGCGCGATACCACCACGTTGGCATCCCAACGCAGCCAATTGGTGATCTTCACACCCGCTGTGAGTTCGGCTCCCATGCGGTAGGAGTCTTTGACGTTCTTGGTCTTGTAGGCTCCCACATCGTTGTACTCGCCCGTGAGGACAAGCTGGTTGTCATAATCCATGAAGTAGAGGTTAGCACCGATAGTAAAACGGGGGTGCGCATAGGTATATCCCAGTTCGTAGTCATAGAGGCGTTCGGCATGAGGAAGACCTGTGTATTCGCCCGTTGAGGCATCGTAGAGGACATTCTCCTTGTAGTTGTTGCGGCTAGGTTCGCGGTTGGCGATGGCGAAGGAAGCAGAGAGCAAGTGACCACGGTTTTGGTAGGTCAAGCCTGCTTTGGGGTTGAAGAAATGGAAGTCCACCGAAAGCGGAAGGTTGGTCATATCTTCGTCGTTGAGGCCATTGCGCTCGTAGCGGACATAGCGGTATTGCATGTCGGCATAGAGAGTAAGGCGATGAGGCGATGAGGTGATAAGGCGATATTGGGCTTTGGCGTAGATATTGGCGTCGGTCTTGCGGGCATTGTTGCGATAGTATTCGTAAGGGTATGGGCTATTGGATATTGGCAATGGGATATTGGCGAGGTAATGGAGCGTGCCAAAGTGGTCGCCTAGGTAGTAGTTGGCTGCGCCACCGAACTGCATGTCAATCGCCTCGGAGATGTATTTGGCAGAAAGTACGCCGCCGAAGAAATGGTTGTCGAGTTGCTTGCGGTACATGCCGTAGGCTTTAGTATCAGGCGAGAGGCGAGAGGCTAAAGGCGAGAGGTTAGAGGCAAGGGGGAGCCCCCAGTAGGAAAGTTTTTTGCGTTTGTACTGCTCATAGTAGCCTGCGCCGTGGGTGTAGTGGGCAGTAGCGGAGAGTGACCATTGGGGTGTGAAGCGGTGGCTGATGGACAATTGGGCATGCTGTTGGGCATAGTTGTCGGTTTGATTGGGGTAGTAGGCAGTAGAGTCGGAGCCGTCGACAGCGGTGGTGGTATATTCGCCTGCGGGGTTATAGCGTCGGTCGGCGCCGTTGATGCCATAGGCGGTATTGTAGTCTACTCCATCCCAGCCCATGCCTGTTGTTTCGCTACCGCCAAAGAAGCGGGCCACGACTTGCGTGTTAGCGCCATACCAGCCGAGGTCGCCGTAGTAGGAGTAGAGGTCGGAGGCGGTGCGATAGAGGAAGCCGTCGGAGTTGACCTTGGAGAAGCGGGCATTGGCACGCCACTGGTTGGGCAGTACGATATGGGCATCGACCATCTCACGGAAGGTGTTGTACATGCCGCCGTTGAAAGTCAAGCCTACGGACGAAGAGGCGATGAGGCTATCAGGCGATGAGGTGATGAGGTGATGAGGTGATGAGGTGGACATGTTGATGCTGGCGCCGAAGGATGCGCTACCGTTGGTGGAGGTGCCTACGCCGCGTTGGACATTGATTGAGGACATGCTGCTGGCCATGTCGGTCATATTGACCCAGAAGACGGTTTGGCTCTCGCTGTCGTTGAGTGGCACATCATTGACGGTCATGTTGATGCGTGTGTGGTCGGTACCTCGAATACGAAAGTAGGTGTATCCGACACCCAGTCCATCATCGCTGGTAGCGACCAAAGCGGGTACACGCGAGAGGAGATAGGGTAGGTTCTGCCCCGTGTTGTCTTGGTTGAGTTCTGTGCGATCGAGAACGATTTTGTTGTTAGTGACTTGCGCTACAGGCGCGTTAACGACTACCTCATCTAGTTGTTGGGTGAGGACGAGTGTGTCGGTGTTGGTCTGCGCATACGCAGCAACACCCGCCGCCAACAAGGCGGACGAAAGGATAGTGAAATGTTTCATACTCCCTCTGCAGCATTACCTGCCCAGGTTCTAAGGGTATATTCTCAGCCGAATTATCAATTGTCAATTTTCAACTGTCAATTGACAACGTGAGGCACCCCTGTTGGTTAATAATTATGTTTAGGGCGATTCTATAAATTGCCCGTTTTTATTTAGAATCGATAGCAGAATGTCAGCATCCAGCCCCATTCATTCATACGTTGGTTCGCCACGAGAGGCTTTTTGATGAGATTGTTGAGTCCAAAATCATATCCAGCTTGCAGGCGATAGCAGTCCCATTCGAATCCACCGCCCAAGCCGAATTGGATATTCACTCGATGCAAGTGGTTTTCGATATATCTATCATGTGGATTCAGGATGTAGCCCAAATCTTGTAGGTAGGTAGCGCAAAGGTCGGAGGTGTAGTTCTCCAGTAAATCGTAGTTGGTTAATCCGATTTGCAACTGTGGTCCTGCATAGAAGAACATATTGAGTTTCTTCCACAAGTTGATAGTATAGTACGCGCGCACGGGTATGGTGAGCTGCAATTGCACGATGTTGTGCTCCACCTGTGTACTCTCTTCGGTCAGAGAAGCCCAATGCTGCTGATTGATGCCATAGGTGAGGGTAGCCAAGGCGCCTGTCTGAATACTAAAGTGATATGGCAGGTTGAAGTCCACGGTAGCACCGATGCGTGCACCATGTTGGTAATAGATGGGTGAATTATTCTGTCGTTCGTCGTATTGTACGTATCCCACCTCGAATCGCCAATCGGTGGAGAACTGGTAGGGTGCTTCTTCTTTTTTGCGTGTCGGGTCAAAGAACTCTGTGGTTTGCAATTGCGTTGTTCCGCGCAGGTTTTCCTGAGCCGATAGGGCAGAAGGGGCAGCCCAGCAGCATAGTACGAAGACTAATATAGCATATGTCTTTTTCATCTTAGCAAATGTCTTTTTTATCAAATTCGTATGTATTTCGCCTACAAAGGTACTACTTTCTTATCAAATATGCAATTTTTTTACGAAAAATACGCTTTTTTTACAAAAATATTTGCTCAATGTATGCGGGCTACGCCCTTTCATTTATCGAAACAGTAGTACCTTCGGACGCCGCCTTGCTCTTATATCACACTTATTGGCGGTCGTGCCTACCCTGTACGGCACTACCCTATAGCCGTACGGCTGCGTACCCGCAAGGGGTGCGCCATTCTATGTATTGCGCTTTTTTCCTCAGAGTGGGAACTCTTCGGGCGCAATACTCGAAGTGCCATTCAAGGCACTTCTTCACGCTAAATGCTGCAAATACGCACTTTTTTTATACAAAAATGCATTTTTTTCTAAAAATATTTGCGTATTTGCATTTTTTGTAGTACCTTTGCAGCCGATTTCGACTTGGTGCCATCGTCTATCGGTTAGGACAAGAGATTTTCATTCTCTAAAGCGGGGTTCGATTCCCCGTGGCACTACAGATAACAATAAACTATAACAACTTTAATTATTACAAACCAAGATGGCAAACCACAAATCATCTTTGAAGCGTATTCGTCAAACGGCTACTCGTAAGGCCCACAACCATTATTATGCAAAGACAACTCGCAACGCTGTTCGCGTTTTGCGTGCTACTACAGACAAGGCTGCTGCTGAGCAACTGCTTCCTAAAGTAAGTTCTATGTTGGATAAATTGGCTAAGCGCAATATTATCCACCGTAACAAAGCTGCTAACTTGAAGTCAAGTTTGGCTTTGCACACCAACGCTCTCTAAGCAATCCCACCTAACAGCATAAAAATGTGGGGCTACCAAACGGTAGCCCCTTTTGTCGTGTTTACCCGTAACGGGCAATAGCTTATAGCTTATTGCCCATCAGGGTGTAACGTTGGTTACCGCGGAGGATATAGATCATGCCATTGGTGCCCAAGACGAGGCGTGCGTCCACTGTAGGGGTGGTGACAGACTCTGTGTCGGTAGGATTGGAAGGATCGGATGGCTTGGTAGAAGTCACTGACAGACGGTGACGAAGACCTACCTGCACATCGGTATAATACTCAAAGTGGAAATACAGGTTCTCGTTGTTCTCGCGTGCGACATCCAAAATCTGTTTGGGCAGTTCGTACACCGTAGTCTCACCAGGAACAAGATCCACCTCTGCTACGGGGTCGCTGTCGCACGTGCCCAAAGTGATATACATGTAGGTATAGTACTCGGGCTCTAACCACTCCATTTTCAGCGAGGTATATTCATCGGTATTTGAAGGATCATATACATAGACATCGTAGCCGCTATCGGAGGTCAGGGACTCTTTGTTAGGCAAGATAGGCAGGCAGTCCTCGCAGGTAGAGTTAGGACCTACACCATAGGGGGTGCAGATGAAGCG
>JAXJWX010000029.1:0-16122 GCA_036307765.1 Paludibacteraceae bacterium
ATATTCTCTATCAGACCCAAGACGGGCACATTGATTTTCTCGTTGAGGAACATATCCACGCCCTTGCGTGCGTCCACCAGTGCCACAGGTTGAGGCGTGGTCACGACGATGGCTCCTGTCAGGTGCAGGTGCTGTACCAAGGTCAGGTGAATATCGCTGGTGCCAGGAGGCAGGTCGATGAGGAAGTAGTCCAACTCGCCCCAGTTGGCATCCTGAATCAGTTGCTTGATGGCGTTGCTCGCCATACCGCCACGCCATACCACTGCCTGTTGCGGATCGACAAAGAAGCCGATGGAGAGCATCTTCACACCGTATTGCTCAATAGGCTCTATGAGGTTGCGACCGTTCACGGGTGTGGAGATAGGGCGACAACCCTCGGTGTGAAACATCTTAGGTATGGATGGACCATGTATATCGGCGTCCAACAGACCGACCTTGTAGCCCTTTTTAGCCAAGGCGATAGCCAGGTTGGCGGAGATAGTGGATTTGCCCACGCCACCCTTACCTGAGTGAATGGCAATCACTTGCGCAGCGCGCAGGTTCTCCACTGAGTCAGCCTTGGGCGCCATGTTCTGCTTGATAAACTTGGTGTGGATATGCACGGCAGCATTCTCATCCACGTAGGTATGAATAGCCGTTTCCGCTGCTTTGACTACGGATTTGCGGAAAGGGTCGTTGTCTTTCTCGAATATCAAGGAGAACGATACTTCCAAGCCCGAGATACGTATGTCATCTTCGAGCATACCGCTCTCTATGAGGTTCTTACCCGTGCCAGGGTAGCGAACGTGTTGTAGTGCGTCAATGATCTGTTGAGGATACATTATTTTTTCGTTTAAAGTGTACAGTTTATAGTTTAAAGGCTGGAGGTATAGTTTCTGCCATACGAGCGATAGGTGTCTTTTTCGATTTCTATTTCTGGTTCGATGAGTTGTGGTTCGGCGGGCAGTTGCCATACGATATACTTGATGGTCAGTCCGCGGTCAAGCCACTGGTGCTCGTAGTGCGTCTGCAAGGCGCGTGCTTCGCAAGCCTCATCACCTAATTGCCTCATCGCCTCATCACCATAAAGGTCACAGGTTTCCACCAATATCGGATACTGGTTCTCCTTCACCATGGCCTGTGTATAAGTATAGAGGAAGGGGCTATCGGTCTTGAGGTGGATGATACCATCGGGACGGAGCAGTTGGCGATAGCGTGCCATGAAGTAGGTGGAGGTCAGTCGCTTGGTGGCTTTCTTCATCTGTGGGTCGGGGAAGGTAATCCATATCTCTGCCACCTCGTCGGGAGCAAAGAAGTGGCTGATCATCTCTATATTTGTGCGCAGGAATGCCACATTCTTGATGCCTGCCAGTTCGGCTTGTTTGGCGCCAGCCCACATGCGTGCACCCTTGATGTCGATACCGATATAGTTTTTGTTGGGGTTACGCATAGCCAGTCCAACGGTGTATTCGCCACGTCCGCACCCTAATTCCAATACGATAGGGTTGTCGTTCTTAAAGTACTCCGCATGCCATTTGCCACGCATAGCCACTACGGGACTCTCTTCTACACACTCGCGTGCTCCGCATTGGAACACGTTGTGGAAGGTCTCCATCTCTGCAAATTTCTTTAGTTTATTTTTTCCCATCGCTTATCTTAATTATCAATCCAATATCTGTGATACCTTCTAACCATTCAGCCCGCATTCCGTGTTGTATGCTAATTGTGTGGTTTCCCGTATTAGCAAAACGATGAGAATTATTGTATATTAATGGTAGGGTATATCGGTTATTACCTTTGCCTAGCCATCTGCCATAGTCGTCTGCCAAAGTAGCTTCTATAGTGTCGCGATGAATACACAAGTTTTCTACATATTCTTCTATGAACAACCACAAGTTTTGATAAGGGTAGTGCATATTATGACGCACTACAATCAACACTTCGTATGCTGTAGCTGAATCTATGACAGTCACTTCGTTCAGTAGTAAAGAATCTTGATGCCAACCTCTAGTTGGTATTGTGTGGAACTTACTATAGATAGGCGTTGGTTGGCAAGCAATCAACGTCATCGCACATACTATTAGTAAGAAAAAAAATTTTTTCATTTATTATTTTTGCCAGGTTTATTTTTTCGACGATTATTACGCTGAATGTCACGTTTTTTCTTGTCAAATCTTGTTAAATCATCTTGCCCGACCACATTTTGGTAATCGATTTCGACAATTTCTATTGTAGATTGTACACCACCTAATGCTAACGGTTTTTCTCCTCTGCGGTTCATATCAATAATTTCTTTTGCACGTTTAGCCGTTATGGTTAACAGATTAGTTGGATGGTGTGCATCTGTAGAATAAGTAACTTCCCCTTTAAGAGGGTCAGTGGAGAAAAGGTAGTAAGTAGCATCTTTGGTTTCTAATGGCACATGTCGTGATGGCATTTTTTTTACAGCCTCTTCGTATATAGGCGTCTCATAGTTTAGGCAGCATTTGAGTTTAGCACATTGTCCTGCCAGTTTTTGAGGGTTAAGTGCAATGTTTTGTATTCTTGCTGCATTGGTACCTACTGATGAGAATTGTGTCATCCATGTTGAACAACAGAGTTCTCTTCCGCATGGTCCAGTACCTCCGATACGACCTGCTTCTTGGCGTGCACCAATCTGTTTCATTTCTATACGAACGCGAAAACTTTCGGCATATACCTTTATCAACTGACGAAAATCTACACGACCATCGGCAATATAATAGAATATAGCTTTCGTTCCATCGCCTTGATATTCCACATCGCCAATTTTCATTTCTAGTCCTAATGATTTAGCTAGTTGGCGCGATTTTATCATAGTATCCTGCTCTTTGGCGTGTGCTTCGGCTGCGCGAGTTTTATCTTCTTCGGTGGCTATACGTAAAATATTTCGTATCTCATAACGTTCAAGATTGATATGTGATTTTTTCATTTGTACCTCAACAAGTTTGCCTGTTAGAGTTACTTCACCCATATCATAACCAGGATTAGCTTCCAAGATAACAACTGTACCTTTTTCTATGGGTAGGTTTAGTGTGTTGTGATAATAGGCTTTACGTGTGTTTTTGAATTGCACTTCCACCAGATCTGATTCTTGCCCTGTCTTTGGAATATCACTCATCCAATCCATTACAGGCAACATGTGTTGCGAATTGCGGTTACATGATTTTTTTGTTATATGGCACGAGCCATTATTGATTACAAAAGTTTCTTCCATACGATACGGTTGTTTATTTTTTTACCATTACAATCATTTGCAGGCACAAGTCAAAAAAGATGATTTTAGCGTTGCCGTTTTGAGCTATTTGTTGTTCAGCTTTGCTTAATTTATTCATCATTCGTTCTACGTTACCTTCGTGGATAAACGGAGCAAATTTACTGGAAAATTGTTGCTCAGTTTCCGTTTGGTAGTTCATGTCTGCACAATGAAAATTATATATATAGTTTTCTCTTATTTGTCGTTGAGCATATTGCAAAAATGCTTTTTGTTTTTCTCTTCCCTCTTTAGAATCTGCCATTTCCATACTCCATTTGCGTAGTTGGAGTAGTGCGCTATAATCTTTTTTCTGCCCCACTAACCATGCGTTGCGCATCAGTGCTGTAAAGTCATCAAAGTGTTGGTTGTCTTCCACAGTCTGATTCATATTTCTGATGGCTGTTAAGTAACTTCCATTGGCATTGTGGGCTATGTTTTGAGCTGCTGTTACAGATAATTCAGGGTAGGAGTGGAGCAAAGCTTGTGCTATGGTGGAAACGCTTAACCGAGACACGCGCACCTCTTGCGTACGCGATACGATGGTGGATAATAGCAGTTCAGGTTGCTCACTTACCAATAGGAATAGAGTTTTTGTAGGTGGCTCTTCCAATAGTTTCAGTAATTTATTGGAACATGCGATATTCATTTTCTCGGGTAACCATATGATCATCACCTTGTAGCCATTGCTAAAACTCTTTAGTGATAGCTTACGTAATATCTCTGCGCTTTCTTTTTCGTAGATGACAGCCTGTTTGGTCTCAGTTCCCATATGTTGGTACCAATCATCAAGATTGAAATACGGTGTTGTAGTCACTAATGTGCGAAACTTATCCATGAAGTCATCGCACACATCGCCCATATCGCTTTTTACAATGGGAAAGGCAAAGTGCAAATCGGGGTGCTGCAATTTCTGATATTGCAAACAACTTGGGCATTGTCCACAGGAATCTTCTTCCGTTCTATTGGGACATGCCAAATATTGCGCATATGCTATAGCTAATGGTATTTTTCCAGTTCCTGATAAACCAGTAAACAACTGTGCATGAGCAATACGTCCATCTCTGACAGATTGCCTTAATTGTTTTTTTACTTCTTCTTGCCCTATTATATCCAAAAATCGCATATCCTCTTTTTGAGTCTTAAATCATCATCCTCTCTCTTTTATTACTCTCTGTAGTTCCCTTTTATCATCTGCATTACGCAGTGCTTGTCGTTTGTCGTAGGTGTGCTTACCTTGACAGAGTGCTATTTCTATTTTGGCAAAACCTTTTTCGTTGATAAATAGTAACAGTGGGATAATTGTTTTTCCCGTATCTTGTACTTGTCGCTGTAGTTTACGTAATTCTTTGCGTGTCATGAGTAACTTGCGGTCGCGTTTGGCTTCATGGTTAGCATAAGAACCAAAACGATATTCTGCAATATGCATTTGTTTTACCCATAATTCATTGCCAATGAACTGGCAGTAGGTGTCAACTAATGATGCTTTGCTCTCACGAATGGATTTTATTTCTGTTCCAAAGAGTTGAATACCTGCTATGTACCGATCTAGCACCTCGTAATCAAAGGTGGCTCTACGATTTTTAATATATATGTTACTTTTTAGTCGCATAACGGAATGTATAGTCTTTGTAATGTTCAACCGCATAATACCGTGCAAAATTACTACTTTTTTTGCACTTATGCAAATAAAATGAGTGAAAAGTTGTTTTTGTACTCATATATTTTGCATATATTCATTTTTTTTTGTACCTTTGCGGCGAAAATAGAGAATTAGGAAATTTTCATAAACTTATGCTTAGAGATATTTTATCAATCACAGGAAAACCAGGGCTCTATAAATTAGTTAGCCGTGGAAATAACATGCTTATTGTAGAGTCACTGTTGGATGGTAAGCGTACGCCTACTTATGCTCGTGATAAAATCGTTTCATTAGGTGAGATTTCTATGTACACAATGGGCGATGATATTGCACTCAGTGAAGTATTGACCAAATTGGGTGAGAGAGAAAATCTAAAGGAGGCAAGCGTTGATCCTAAGAAAGCAGACAATGATCAGTTGCGCGATTTCTTTGGCGAAGTCTTACCCGATTTTGATCGTGACCGCGTATATCCAAGCGATATCCGCAAACTGATTCAATGGTACAATATTTTGATTAACGCAGGAATCACCGATTTTTCGATTGATGAGGAAGGCGAAGAAATTGCTACTGTTGAAGAGAAAAAGCAAGAAACAAAGAAACCTGCTTCGAAGGCGCAAGTGAAGACTCAAAAAGCTGCAACTTCATCTGCTCGCACAGGGGTGGGCGCTAAAAAAGGTTGATCCTTCAGGATATCATCAATATCATAGAATCTGTAGCTCCCTTGAGTTACCAAGAGGATTGGGATAATTCGGGACTGCAGGTGGGTAATCGCAATGCAGAGATTCATGAGGCATTGTTGACCATAGATGTTACGGAGTCTGTGGTCAATGAGGCTATTTCGCTGGGTTGCGATCTTATTGTTTCTCATCATCCGTTAATTTTTCATGGTATCAAGCATTTGACGGGGACTACTCCGCAAGAACGTTGTGTGGAGAAAGCTATTCGCCACAATATCGCTATTTATTCGGCACATACCTCCATGGATAGTTATTTGCATGGTGTAAGTGGATGTATGGCAGAGAGATTAGGCATACATGACTATCGTGTACTCATTCCTTCTGTCTCCCATGCTGAGGCGGGTTTGGGCGTGATAGGTGACTTGGCTCATCCCTTGGATGCAGAGGGGTTTGTGGAGCATGTGGCTCGCGTGTTTGCTGTACCTAATACGGCGTTGCGATGGGTGAAGGGAGCGAATAATCGCATTAGCACAGTGGCTATTTGTGGCGGCGCAGGAGCAGATTTTGTAGAGCAAGCCATTGCTCAAGGGGCAGATGCCTTTGTGTCTGCTGATTTCAAGTATCATGAACTACAAAGTGCGTATCAACGTATCACAGTAGTGGATATGGACCATTGGGTAAGTGAACATTTTACGCGGGAGATTTTTGAGCAGTTGCTCTCACCTTATATATCCGCGCGCATTGCGCGCGCAGATGAGAGCCCCATTTGTTATTACACCCTCTCACCTAAAAAAGAATATTAACATTAAACAACATACAATTATGGCAAAAGAAAAAGTAGAACAAGAGTTGACAGTAGAAGAAAAACTGCGTGCTCTGTATGAGTTGCAAACCGTTAACACAAAGATTGATAGCCTGCGTATTTTGGCAGGTGAGTTACCTCAAGAGGTAAAAGATATGGGTGACGAGATCGAAGGCTTAAAAACTCGTTTGACCAACATTGAGAATGGTATCAAAGAGTGTGAGACTGGCATCTCTGACCATCGTGTTCGTATTGAGAACTCTAATGCTGCTATCTCACGCTACAAGGAGCAACAAAACAATGTGCGCAATAACCGTGAGTACGACAACCTCACCAAGGAGATTGAGTATCAAGAGCTGGAGATTGAAGCATCACAACGTAAGATTCGTAATTTCACAGCCGATTTGGAAGCGCGCCAAGCCGACAAAGCGAAAACCGTTTCTGATATCGAGGACAAGACTGTGGATCTCAACCAGAAGCGCAACGAGTTGGATTCTATTTTGGCAGAAACCAAAGAGCAAACAGAGAAATACATGTTGCGTGCTGCTGATCTGGAGAAGCATATCGACGAGCGTCTTATCACCGCTTTCCATCGTATCCGCAAGAATGCGCACAATGGTTTAGCTGTAGTGAAGGTGAAGCGTGACAGCTGCGGTGGTTGCCACAGTAAGATTCCTGCACAACGTCAATTGGATATCCGTCTGCGCAAGAAAATCATCGTTTGCGAGTTCTGCGGACGTATTTTGGTAGATACCGAGATTGACGCAAAGAAGAAATAATCCGATACTCTAACTCCCAACAACGAAGTAGTCTAACTTCCAACAGCGAAGCGGTCTAACTTCTAATAGTGCAACGCTCTAATTTATGGCTGAAGAAATCAAACCAACCAGTTCATACAACGAAGATAACATCATTCACCTGGATGACCGCGAGCATATCCGCCGTCGTCCGGGTATGTATATTGGTAAGCTTGGAGATGGTAATCACTCCGATGACGGTATATATGTGCTCATCAAGGAGACCATCGACAACTCTATTGATGAGTTCCGTATGAGCGAAGGTAAGGTCATTGAGATCAGTGTGGGTGCGGCAGACGATGCTGCACAGGGCGAGCGTGTGCGCGTGCGTGACTATGGTCGCGGTATTCCGCTCGGCAAAATGGTGGAGGCGGTGTCTATCCTCAATACGGGTGGTAAGTATGACACCAAGGCCTTCAAGAAATCGGTCGGATTGAATGGTGTAGGTACCAAGGCGGTGAATGCATTGAGTAAGGAGTTTATCGTGCAAGTATGGCGCGATGGCAAGACGCGCAGAATCGTTTTTCACCAAGGACATCTCGTAGAGGATTCTGATATTCAGGATTATAGCGGCAGTGAGAAACGTGGTACGCTCATTGAGTTTATTCCCGATAATTCCAAAGGCATTTTCGAGAACTACCACTTCCGCGATGATTTCATCGAGACGATGATGCGCAATTATGCCTATCTCAATACGGGGCTCACGTTGGTCTATAATGGCAAGAAGTATTCGTCCAAGAATGGTCTTTTTGACTTGCTAACCGAAACGATGACTGTGGATCCGCTCTATCCGATTATTCATATCAAGGATGAGGATATTGAGATTGCCCTCACGCACACCGACCAGAGCGGTGAAGAGTACCACTCTTTTGTCAATGGTCAGCATACCATACAGGGTGGTACACACCAGGCTGCCTATCGCGAAGCCATCGGTAGAACCATCAAGGAGTTCTACAACAAGGGCTTCGAACTGGGAGATATCCGCAACGGCGTCGTAGGTGCCATTGCTATCAATGTGTCGGAACCTGTCTTTGAGAGCCAAACCAAGGTGAAGTTGGGCTCGAAGGACATGTCGCCTGATGGTGGATTGTCGGTCAATAAGTTTGTCAATGATTTTGTCAAACAGCATCTGGACAACTACCTGCACAAGCACCCCGAATCTACTGAGGTGATGTTGCAGAAGATTCAGGATTCCGAGAAAGAGCGCAAGGCCATTGCAGGGGTCACTAAGGCGGCTCGTGAGCGTGCTAAGAAGAATCTGCTCAACAACCCTAAATTGCGTGACTGCCAAGTGCATTACAACGATGCCAAACCTACCAAGTCCGCTAAGGATGCCGACGACGATTTGCGTCAGGAGAGTAGCATCTTCATCACCGAGGGTCTTTCTGCTTCGGGTAGTATTACCAAGAGTCGTGATGTGCGCACACAGGCGGTCTTCTCGCTTCGCGGTAAGCCGCTCAACTCATATGGACTGAGCAAATCGGTCGTATATGAGAACGAGGAGTTCAACTGCCTACAGTCGGCACTGAATATTGAGGATGGTCTGGATGAACTGCGTTATAACAAGGTGATTATTGCCACCGATGCCGATGTCGATGGCATGCACATTCGCTTGTTGATGCTCACGTTCTTCTTGCAGTTCTTCCCCGATCTGGTGAAGAAAGGGCATGTCTATATCCTGCAAACGCCACTTTTCCGCGTGAAGAACAAGAAGGAAGTCCGTTACTGCTATAGCGAGGAAGAGCGTGTCAAGGCCATCGAAGATCTGAAACCTAATCCCGAGATCACGCGATTCAAAGGTCTTGGTGAGATTAGTCCAGATGAGTTTAAGGGCTTTATAGGCAAAGGTATTCGCTTGGATCAAGTCACCCTTCGCAAGGAGGATGCAGTAGGCGATCTGCTCAGTTTCTATATGGGCAAGAATACTTCTGATCGCCAGAATTTTATCATCAACAATTTGGTTGTAGAAGAAGATGTGGAGTAGTATTTTACCATTGCTACTTTTCGTAGCTCTTGGCATTGTTATTCTGATTATCTTTGAGGTACGTGCTCGCAAGCAGCAGCGAGCCAATAGCGAGCCAAGCGAGCGTCCAATGACCAATAGCGAAGCGTCCAATAGCCGTGAAGAGGCGTCCAATCCTGACGACGGCTGCTGCGGCGAACACCTGGTCTGCGAACGCGAAACACTGCTTCAGACCAATGCCAAAGTGGAGTATTACGATGATGAGGAGTTAGACGCGCTCAGTGGTATCCCTGCGGAGAACTATACAGAGGAACAGTATCAGATGATACGCGAAGTGTTTAACACCCTACAGGCCAAAGACGTGCCCGGCTGGGTGCGCAGTATTCAGCTGCGTAATATTCAGTTGCCGCTGGATATTCGCGAAGAGGCGTTGCTCATCGTGGTAGAACGACGAAAAGCATAGATTCCTACGATTGTTATCACCATACTGACGACACCCAACCACAGGGTGTCGTTTGTGCCTATAGCGTCCATCATCTCTATGTCCCAACCTGCACGCAGTGATACGAAATAGAGGATGACTGCCATGGCGTTGTTGGTGAAGTGCATCAGGATTGGTGTCCACAGACTGCCTGTCCATACCAGCATATAGCCAAACAACGCACCCATCAGCATACGAGGTACAAAACCATAGAACTGCAGATGTATTGCCGAAAAGAGTATGGCGCTACACCAAATAGCGAGGTGTGGCACGCTCTCGCCTTTCACCTTTAACCTTTCACCTTTCACCTTAAAAAGGTTCATCAGTACGCCGCGGAAGGTCAACTCCTCGGATATAGCAGGAAGCACTGCCATCAGCAAGAGATTGATAATCAGACCGCCGAAGGTGGTCACATGCATAAACTGGTCGGTTAGATTTTTGGCTGTCTCTTCTTGTGTTTTCATCCATGCTTCCAATGGTTCCAGGAAAGCGGGTAGTGCCATTTGCTCATTGATATGCGCAAGCAAGTTGATGGCGGGCAACGCTACCAACATCAGCACCACTGCCCATACCCTTTCACCTTTAACCTTTAACCTTTCACCTTTCAGCTCCTTCTCACCTTTCACCTTCAGCCACTCTAGTGGTTGATTGCTCCACAGGTACGCCATGCATAGTGGTGGCAGCAAAAACATGGCCGCAGACTGAAAGAATTGTATCCACTTGAGCGAACTGACCGATAGTGGTTGTTCAAAAAGGAATATACATCCCGCGGCGAACACATTCAACAAGAGTATGCATCCTAACCATTGAATAATCTTCACCGCTAAATGCGATTGCTTATATTTTCCTTTCATTGCCATAATTCTTCTCTGTTTAAAACAGAGAATGGAAGCGTTGATACCCCCATTCTCTTCGTGCTAATATTGTCGGGATGACAAGATTTGAACTTGCGACCTCCGGTCCCCCAGACCGTTGCGCTACCGGGCTGCGCCACATCCCGTCGTTAGAGTTTTTAATTACCAAACTAAATGCGACTGCAAAGGTACTACTTTTTTTTGAAATAGCAAAATTTTTCGTAAAAAACTATTTTTTTTCCTTTTTGTTTGCGTATATGCAATTTTTGTAGTAAATTTGCACGCTAAATGTGTATATATAGATTAAATCATTAAAAAGTTATGATATACCGAATAAAATTTTCTTGCGATGAAATAGATGATTTCCGTCGCGTGTACGAAGCTGATAGCGATGCTACTTTTCTGGAGCTGCACAGTGCAATCTTGCGTAGTGTTGGATATTCTGATGATCAAATGACGTCGTTTTATATGTGCAACGATCGTTGGGAGAAAGGACAAGAAGTAACACTCGTTGAAATGGGCAGTAACTTTGAATACGATAATATGGTAATGGAATCCACTCGCCTCAGCGAACTGCTGGAAGAGAGTGGACAACGCATGATTTATGTGTTTGATCCAATGAATGAGCGTTATTTCTTTGGTCGTGTTACTGATATTCTGCCAGGCATATGTAATGGCGTAGAATGTGTGGATTCTAAGGGAGATGCCCCTTTGCAAATGCTACAAGAGGATGTGATTGACCTGTCCAAATCCAAAGGTAATGATTGGGAGATTGATGACGACTTCTATGGGGATAGCCAGTACAATGATGGCGATTTGGATTTTGAAGGTTATCAAGACTTAAGTTTTGATGACGGTTCTATGTTTTAGGCTTATGAACACACTTGTAGCGTTCACGTTTAGAGTTTGTAGATAATGAGGTTGATTGTTGTGATCGGCGCTACAGGCGTGGGAAAAACAGCCCGTGCTATAGAAGTGGCAAAGCAATATGGTTGTCCTATTGTGAGTGCCGATTCTCGACAGATTTATCGTGATTTACCTATTGGTACTGCAGCTCCTACAGTTGAAGAACAGGCAGGTATCCCACACTATTTTGTGGGGTGTAAGGAGTTGGATGAGGTGTATAGTGCTGGTCAATATGCTCGTGATTGCCATGTATTGTTGCAAGAGTTATTTACCACATACGAAACGGTGGTTATGGTTGGGGGGAGTATGATGTATATAGATGCTGTATGTAACGGCATGGATGACATCCCTGAAGTACCAGTTTCTATTCGTGAGGAAGTCCGAAAAGGCTACCAAGAAAAGGGCATTGAGTGGTTGCAGCTAGAGGTACAACGATTAGACCCTGCCTACTGGCAACTTGTGGATCAGCGAAACCCACAACGCCTGATGCATTGCATTGAAGTGAGTAGAGCTTGCGGAGAACCATATTCCAGTTTCCGTAAACGAGAACAGCATGCAGTAAATAACCATCAACTGCCCTTTAAGGTAGAATACATAATGGTAGAACGCCCCAGAGAAGATTTGTATGCGCGTATCAACCTACGTGTAGAGCAGATGATAGAACAGGGATTGGTAGAAGAAGCGAAGATAGCATTTGAGAAATTGCATGTGCCGTTGGATGGAGCCATTGCTTTGGACTATTCCACATTGCCTAATAGCGTGAATACGGTTGGATACAAAGAACTGCTGCGATATTTTCGAGGCGAATGGACTATGCAGCGTGCGATAGAAATGATACAACAAAACTCGCGGCATTATGCCAAACGGCAACTTACATGGTGGCGAGGTTTTTTTAATAAGAAACAATAGACCAATAATAAATATATGAATAAGAAAATAATATTGTGTATAATTTGTGTCCTGTTGATGATAGGATGCAAAAGAGTGAGTGTAGATTTCACCTATTCTCCTGCTTCTCCTAAGGCTGGCGAAACTGTTGTTTTCACCAATTTGAGTAGTGCGGGTGAGAAGTGGGCTTGGAGTTTTGGAGATAATTCTACTAGTTTAACTAAGAACCCAAATAAAATATACAAAAAACCAGGAACATATCTAGTTAAGTTAATGGTAGATAGTGCTAGTTATAATACTTGTACGCGTTCTATCACTATTTATGATACTATACCAACCTTTGTCTCATCTACAGATTCAATATGTCATTATCAAAATGTTGTATTTACTGCTAATGTTTACAATCCATACAATTATAAAATATCACATCAATGGACTTTGCCAGATGGTTGCCTGTTGGTGAGTGGAAGCCTTAATGATCATAGCATTATGGTATATTTTACTACACCGAATACACAAAAAGCAGTAGATCTTACTATTCAGCAAGGTGATAAACAATATCCTACGATTAGTCGCATATTTATTATCCACGAAACGAAAGCACCTGCAATAGTTATGCAATCTAATACATCTGTTTTGCGTCAACGCATTATCGGAGAACGATTAGATAGTGTACGCAGTAGTCACTTAGAGGAAGATGTATTGCTTATAAACAATACCAGTGACACTAGTTTAGTATTTAATGGCGTAACTTTCTATGCTAGCACAATGAACGAAATATTTCCTACTCAGCAAGTACAACGAATGACTATGGATGTAATAGCACAAAAATGGTATATTACCACTCCGGATGGACTATTTGTAGCTAATTTTAATGGACAAAATGTAGTGCTTATTGATGCTGAAGCAACAGGAGCTTTATATGTGGATGCCTATCGTAACCTCCTCTATTGGGCAACCTCTGATGGACTAAAAGCGATGGCACTGGTTAAAAGTAAGAACAATCAATTCTCTACAACTCCTATATTGTATAACTCTATCAGCGATATTGACCGCATTGTAGTCAATAATAATTACAGATAATCATGCAGCCCCAATACATTTTTGAAACCAGTTGGGAAGTGTGCAATCGTGTAGGCGGCATCTATGCCGTTCTTTCCACACGCGCAGCTTCTATGCAAGCAGAACATAAAGACAAAGTCGTATTTTTCGGTCCCGATTTTGGCGACCATTCCAACCTTACCTTCAAAGAGAGCAAGACTCTTTTGAAAGGCTGGCGTCCCAAAGGTGTACGCGTAGGTCGCTGGCAAGTGCCAGGCAAACCCATTGCTGTACTTCTCAAGTGGGACGAACTATGGGCAGAAAAAGACTATATTTTCGGACATATGTGGGAGAAGTTTGGCATCCAAAGTCATGCTGCCTATGGCGACTACGATGAGAGTTGTCTCTTTGCTTATGCTGTCGGACAAGTGGCTGAGAGTTTGTACAAGCACCTCAATATGCCTACCATTGTCATGCACTGCAACGAGTGGCAAACGGCTTTCACAATTCTTTATTTGCGCGAGCATTGCCCTGCTATTGGTACGCTTTTCACTACCCATGCCACCAGCATTGGGCGTTCGATTGCAGGCAACTATAAACCGCTCTACGATTGTTTCGATGCTTTCCACGGAGACCAGATGGCGCAGGAACTGAATATGGTCAGCAAGCACTCTGCGGAGAAGAAAGCTGCACACCTTTGTGACTGCTTCACTACGGTGAGTGACCTCACAGCTCGTGAGTGCAAACAACTCCTCGACAAACCCGTGGATATTGTTACCCCTAATGGTTTTGAACAGGGCTTTGTACCACAAGGCAAAGATTTTGACTCTGCACGCAAGCGCGCGCGTAATACTCTATTATCCCTCGCACGCGCAAAGGGCATTGATGCACAATCAACCGATATGCTTATCGGCACAGCTGGCCGCTACGAGTGGAAGAACAAAGGTATTGATGTCTTTTTAGAATCAATGAGAAAGTTAGGCGAAGCCAATCTACCATCTACAGGCACAGCCGACCTACAGCCCGCAGGGAAATCTACGGCGCAGCGATCTGTCATCGCTTTCGTGATGATTCCATACCTTGACCGCCAAGACTTTACTGTCGGCAATGTGCATGTCATATTCGTGCCTACCTATCTCAATGGCAACGATGGCGTACTCAACTTGCCATACTATGACCTACTCATAGGTCTTGACCTGACAGTCTTCCCAAGCTACTACGAGCCATGGGGTTATACGCCATTAGAGAGTATGGCTTTCCATGTGCCTACCATCACTACCAGCCTCAGTGGCTATGGCGTCTGGTGCGAGGAGCAAGACTGCACAACGATTGACAAGGGTGTGGCGGTTATCTATCGCAACGATAGCAATACCGATGATGTCATCAATCATATTGTCCATACGATTGAGTATTACCTCTCGCTCACCCCACGCAAAGTGGCTGCGGCTCGCAAGGCTGCGGTAGAACTGGCACTCAAAGCCGAGTGGAAAAACTTCTTCGCTTATTACCGCGAGGCATATAGTATCGCCTTGAAGAAAGCATCTGCTCGCTTATAAACAGAGGAATAAAAGAAGAATACCATAAAGGAATCGCTTGCTATCATCAGCAAGCGATTTTTTATTTGCTTCATAAGTTCAATGCTTAATCATAACCACATATTGATAGATGCATATATCATTTTTCAAAAATATCGGTGCTAAACTTGCGGATATGCGAAAAAAGTAGTACCTTTGTCGCCGAAAGGCGACGTCGTCGGAATAAGCTTGTCGCTATGACTGCCGCTATGCGGCATTAGGCGACCGCTATTCCTCCTCTTACCTCGAAGCCACGCGCTTCTCGGTAGGATAAAACGCAGAAACAATAATACATATTAACCAAATAATAAAACATTTTTTACAACTATGGTAAGTTACAAAGAACTTGGCTTGGTGAACACCAAAGAGATGTTTGCTAAAGCAATCAAAGGCGGATACGCTATCCCAGCCTTCAACTTCAACAACATGGAGCAACTCCAAGCTATCATCAAAGCTGCTGCTGAGACCAAGAGCCCAGTGATCCTCCAAGTATCTAAAGGTGCGCGTAACTACGCTAACCAAACCCTCCTCCAATACATGGCACAAGGTGCTGTAGAGTATGCAAAAGAGTTGGGTTGGGAGAAGCCACAAATCTGCTTGCACCTCGACCACGGAGATAGCTTCGAGACTTGCAAATCTTGCGTTGACTTCGGTTTCTCAAGCGTTATGATCGATGGTAGCCACCTCCCATACGAGGAGAACATCGCCCTCACCAAGAAGGTTGTTGAGTACGCTCACGCACACGATGTAACCGTTGAGGCAGAGCTCGGCGTGTTGGCAGGTGTAGAGGATGAGGTATCTGCTGCTGAGAGCCACTATACCAAACCAGAAGAGGTAGTAGATTTCGCTACTCGCACAGGTTGCGACTCACTCGCTATCTCTATCGGTACCAGCCACGGTGCTTACAAGTTCACCCGCGAGCAATGTACAGTTGACCCACAAACAGGTAAGCTCGTTCCTCCTCCATTGGCATTCGATATCCTCGACGCTATCATGGAACAACTCCCAGGTTTCCCAATCGTACTCCACGGTTCTTCTTCTGTGCCACAAGAGTATGTTGACATCATCAACCAATACGGTGGTAAGTTGCCAGACGCAGTAGGTATTCCAGAGGAGCAACTTCGCAAGGCATCTGAGAGCGCAGTTTGCAAGATCAACATCGACTCTGATAGCCGTTTGGCTTTCACCGCTGCTGTTCGCAAAGTGTTCGCTACCAACCCAGGTGAGTTCGACCCACGTAAATACTG
>JAXJWX010000030.1:0-7612 GCA_036307765.1 Paludibacteraceae bacterium
CCCTGCCGCTCGCAATGTTGGCGAGCGGAATTGTTGTTGAATCAATGTTGTTGGTGTTGTTGATTAGAAAAATCTTGTTGTTTTCCGTTGCCGTGTCAACTCGTATATAGTTCCCTTTTCTTGAATTGCACAAAAAAAATCGCCGAAAAAGCGATTTTTAGTTTGTAAACTCCACATTCTGCTCGCTAGCAACGCCTGCAACAACAGAGATGCAATACTTACAAGGCAAGACGCAATCCTAAATCACTAATACTTTTTGTAGGTGCACTATAATATCTAAATGAAATACGACACCCCCTTGCATCATAATACCAACTACCACCACGAAATATTCGATTAGGACTAGACACGGTACCCAATGAATTATTCGCCGCTTTAGAAGCATATTTCAGATACCAATCTTGACACCATTCGAATACATTACCGCTCATATCATACAAGCCTAATTCATTAGGGACCTTTTGACCCACAGGATGGGTACTACTAGTGCTATTATCCCTATACCATGCTACGTCACTAAGGACATTACTACCTGCATACTTATAATTTTTGCTCTTATTGCCACCGCGAGCCGCATATTCCCACTCTTCTTCCGTAGGCAAACGGAATTTTTGTCCTGTCAAACGATTCAATCTTTTTATAAATGTTTGACAATCATTCCAGCTGACCCTATCTACAGGGTTATGAGGATCTAAAAATGAACTCGGATTATTTCCCATTACGGCTTCCCACAATTCTTGTGTCACTTCCGTTTCGCCAATATAATAATCGGCTAATGTAACTTGATGGGTAGGATATTCATCACGATATGGATCCACCACTCCTTGTTCTTCAGTTGCTCCCATCGTAAACGTTCCTCCATACACTTTAACCATTATAAAAGACACGCCATTCACAGAAATCGTTTCCAGTTCAGATGCAAGGCTTTGAGGTGCTTTTTCATGCTTAAATGATAATTCATAGGATACCGTATGTTGTTTATTCCCGATAACATTTTCAACCACTTCTTTGGGTTCATAACCTTCTTTTTCCAAACGTATCGTATGTAAACCAACGGGCAAAAGGTTAAGCATAATAGGCGTTTCACCTTTCTTCTCACCATCTATATATACGATCGCATTGTCAGGAACGCTCGTTATCATTAAAGAGCCACCACTTGATTTCGTATTTCGATTATTAGACGAAGTTGTTTTTGACAATGCATAAGCCACATCATATTCCTCATTTTCAGTAATGGTCACTTGTTTCTCAAATGAAGTAAAACCATCCTTTTGTACTTTTACAGTATGTTCGCCTACTAACAATTCATTGACAACCAATGGAGTTGCGCCACACAATTTATCATCAACATACACTGCGGCATCATAAGGACTACCATTCACGCGCAAAGAGCCTACGATAGGAATTGGTACATTCAACGATATACTGGTACCTGCCGTTTGTGGAGTTACTTGCAAACTAGTATAGGATGAATAATGATTTGGTTTGCGCACCTCTATAGAATAATCACCACATTCCAAATTACCTGTCCAGTTACCTACTCCTAATTTTGTTAAACCGTTATACACTTCAGCATCTGAATCTGCAAGCAAAGTTAAATTCACATAGTTAGCCATCAAATGGGGTTGCAGTGTAAGTTCTTCTGCATCAGAAATGGTTATCTCCATTTCCAAATTCTGATACATTCTTCGCTTTATCAACAATGTATATACACCTGAACTAAGTTCCTTTTTGGAGAATGGAATCTTTCCCAATGAAGTCATTTTATTGGTTGTTTGGTTTAGAGCATATGCATAGGCATCTTTAGAAGTAGAATCTCCCTCTAAGGATAGCCAGCCAAACTGCGGTTTGAGAATAATATATCGTTCATTTGTAGCCGCATTATTTGATACGGTAAACTCGCCTTCTTCTTTATGATGGCGATCTGCTTCTACGCTATAACGATAGGTACCATAACGTAATTCTTTGACTGCCATTCCATCTACCATATCCCACAATTCTTCTCTACCATTTTCTACGACACGCACAATGGCATCAGAGGGAGAAACACGAAATTTGAAGAATTGGCTATGTATTTTCGTTATATTTTCTCGACCTGGCACAGTAATCACCAATTCATATGTACATTTCGACTTCAACGAAGGTATCTGCCCATGAGATATGTCATTAAACGATACATTCAACTTCTCGTACCCCATACAATGTACCTCTAACGTTTTTGCACCTGTTGCCATATACACCCAATACTCACTTGCCTTCTTTTCCACATCACCCAAAAGATAAGCACCTGTAAAATCAATGTCTTCATCTATCAACACTTGTACCAACACCAATGCAGCCACATCACGATTTGCATCGTATTTTGGTTGTGTACGTGCATATTGCTTAGTTGTGGACACATCTTCAAAGCGCTTGACTGTGAGTCCATCAGCTTTCACATGATTGCTCACGAAAGTCAATAATAGAAGAGTAAAACAAAATATGTATTTTATTTTTTTCATAATCCTATAAAACAACAACGTTTGTTCAATCTATCAAACTTAACGATTGAACATCCTCTGCAATCTGCTCTCTCAGATCAGCGAGCGAAGCAAACTTTTTCTCTTTACGAAGAAAATCGCAAAAAGCAATCATAAGCGTTTTTTCATATAGATCGCCTTGATAGTCAATCAAATGTGCCTCTACGGTCACATAATCATTACCGACCGTAGGATTATTGCCAATATTTACCACAGCGGCATACAAGATGGCATCAGTTTCTCCATCATTCACCACCTGCGCTTTAGCCATATACACACCAGACATCGGAAGTAACTTATCTGACTGAATACAAATATTAGCTGTCGGGAAGCCCAATTGCGCACCTATGCCGTTGCCATGCTCAACAATGCCCGACAACGAATAATCATATCCCAACAATCGGTTTACTTGTTTGACTTGCCCCTCGCGGAGCAACTTGCGTATCCGAGTAGAACTGACTGGCAAACTATCTACTAGGCACTCATGCGCACGCTCGACATGCAGCCCTACCCTACGCGCCACTTTTTCATATTCAGAAAAACCTTTCAGTTGATCCGAACCGAAACAATGGTCATAGCCCATGAGCAACACCTCCACCTGTTCCTGTTCTTTCAAATAGCGCATAAACTGCTCAGCTGTAAGACCTTGCACATCAGCAAAAGGCAACACACGCACCTGAGCATGGTGCGCCAACAAGCGTTGCCGCTCCCCATAAGTCGTAAGCATAGGCGGGCACACACCCGTCAATACCTCTTTCGGATGACGGTCAAAAGTGAAAATCAAAGGCTCCAAATGGCGCTCGTGCGCTAGCTCCAAGAGTTGAGCAAACAGGAATCGGTGTCCACGGTGGACACCATCAAAAAATCCTATAGTTGCAATCCTGGGCATTATTACAACTTAATGTAAATCTTCTTACGATAGAGGATATAGCCAATAGACCACATCAGCAGGACAAGACTCAACGCACATGCCAGCGAACCGCCTTTGTCGCCCAACAGCGGTTGCATGCAACCGCGATACCAGAAGCCCCAAATGCTATAAGCGGTATCTTGAACAGTAAAGCGAATCTGACCAATCGTGATCACAAACCATGTGCTCAAGCAATAGATAAACAATGGATTAACGCCAAAAGTCTCGAAGAACTTGTACCAGTTCTTAGCCACCGCATGATGTACTTTTTGGCAAGCGGTTGCGGGTTTCTCTTCGTTCAATTGTGGCAAACGGATATCCAGCACCCAAGTCAAAATACCCAAAAGGCAACTTGCCAAACCACAAGTTACCAACACATAGCTGGCAGACCACATCGCCTTGTTGATAGGATACGCGTAATCCAGGCAGAAGCCCAGAATCATCATGATGGCACCCGCCAACAAAGCGCGTTTCACCTTGCCCCAGAGGTCTTTCTCCGTCATGATTAACTGACCCATCCAAGCACCAATCAGCACATGCGCCACGCATGGGATAGTCGATAGCACACCCTCTGGATCAAAACCAATGCGTTCGCCTGCGGCATTGGTCATGTGATAGATATGATTATCGCCCAGCAGTTTGAGATCCACAATGGATTCCATATTCTGAGCGTTGAGTTCAAAACTATTGGTCACACTCTGTAAGATACAGTAAATCAGCATCAAAGCGCCCGACACCCACAAGATACGTTTGGGTTTGAACGCCAAGAGCAGTAAGCCACCTAATATACTGACAATACCCAAACGTGGGAAGACACCCAGGTAACGTAGGTGCTCAATAGGATACGTCCACATGGTTGTCACAAAGTCAGCCCCTTTGACAAACTGGCGAAGCGCCATGCCATACCAACTCAATGCCCAACCAATGAGTACAATCAGCAAACCGCGCACCACAATCTTGCGCGCTGTGGCCCAATTGAAATCGAAATTGGACTTGTTGTGGCTGATATACATCGCCACACCCATACAAAAAACAAAGAACGGAAACACCAAGTCAGTAGGTGTACAACCATTCCATGCAGCATGGCGGAGCGGTGCATAGATATGCGACCACGAGCCAGGGTTATTGACCATAATCATTCCTGCCACAGTAATACCGCGCAGAATATCCAGCGAAAGAAGACGTTTTCTCTGGGTTGGAGGGGTGAGTGTTTGTGTCATCGTTTTTCAGGGATTAAAAAAGAAAACAGCCCCCCGTTTGCGCGGAGGGCTGTTTGGTCAGTTTTATTACTCTTGGTTGAGGGTTACGCGCTTGAAGTCGATTACGTTTACGTTGTTCTTCTTCAAAACGTCCTTCACGAGCTCTTTGCTCTCGCTCATGATGTATTGTTGCTCTACCAATGTGTTCTCTTTGAGGAACTTGCCAAGACGACCTTGAGCAATCATCTCTACTTTCTTCATGTTGAGATTAGCCTCAGCCTCAGCAGGAACAGTAGCACGGATTTGGCGTGCGGTCTCTGCTTGCTCTGGGGTCAACCAACCCTTAGCCATGTTAGACTCGATGTGATCATCGCTGTCTACGTGAGCTGGGTTGATACCTGCTTTACGAACAGCTTGCTCTACAGCACGGTTCACCTCGTCTTGTTTGGTTTTCTCGATAGCTACAGAAAGCTCTTTGTCCTTCACCTCTTGAGCTACGTGATCAGCATCAAGAGCAATAGGAGACATAGAAGCTACTTGCATAGAAACGCCGTGGAGGATCTCTGCGTTAGCATCCTCGGTATCAGCAGCTACGAGTGCGCTGAGCTTATTACCAAGGTGGTTGTAAGCATCTACCTTTGGAGCTACGAGGAAAGCGTAGTCGCTGAGTTCCATCTTCTCACCTGTAACACCAGAACGCTCAGTCACAGCATCAGCTACGGTGAAATCACCCAACTTGCATGCCTTGAGAGCCTCAATGTCAGCTGGTTTCTCGGTCATAGCTACCTCTAGAATAGCCTTAACCATATTTACATAGTCCTCGTTCTTAGCAACGAAGTCGGTCTCGCACTTCACAGCTACGATTGCGCCGAAGCCGTTCTCAGCTTTAGCCAATACGCAACCCTCAGAAGCCTCACGCTCGCTACGTTTTGCAGCGATAGCTTGACCACGTTTGCGGAGCAAGTCTTTAGCTACATCGAAGTCGCCATTAGCCTCCTCGAGAGCCTTCTTTACGTCCATCATACCTGCGCCAGTGATGTCGCGCAGTTTCTTAATATCTGCTAATGTAACAGCCATTGTCGTAATTTTAATTTAAGAATTAAGAATTTTGAATTATTCAGCTGCCTCAGCTGGAGCCTCTGCAGTTGCTACTTTCTCAGCCTCTGCTTTTGGAGCAGCTTTGCGAACGCGTTGACGACGCTCCTTTGGAGCTGGAGCCTCGCCAGCAGCTTGTGCTGCAGCAGCCTCTTCATCAGCTTTCTCTACCTTGCGCTCCTCAAGACCTTCTTTGATTGCCTCGCATACAGCGCCCAAGATTACCTCAATAGATTTGGTAGCATCGTCATTCGCTGGGATAACGAAGTCAATGTTGTTAGGGTTAGAGTTGGTATCTACGATACCGAATACTGGAATACCCAAGCGGTTAGCCTCTGCTACTGCGATATGCTCTTTCATTACGTCCACTACGAATACTGCGCTAGGAAGACGGGTGAGGTCAGAGATTGAACCGAGGTTCTTCTCGAGTTTCTCGCGTTGACGAGTGATTTGGAGTTTCTCGCGCTTAGAGATGTTGTCAAAAGTACCGTCAGCCATCATCTTGTCAATAGTACCCATCTTCTTCACTGCCTTACGGATAGTAGGGAAGTTGGTGAGCATACCACCAGCCCAACGCTCTGTGATATAAGGCATTGCGATTTCTTGTGCCTTTTGAGCTACTACCTCTTGACCTTGTTTCTTGGTAGAAACGAAGAGGATCTTGCGACCAGATTTAGCGATAGCTTTCAATGCCTCAGCTGCCTCGTCGATTTTTACAGCAGTCTTGTTGAGGTCGATAATGTGGATGCCATTACGCTCCATGTAGATGTAAGGAGCCATAGCTGGGTTCCATTTGCGTTTGAGGTGACCGAAGTGGCAGCCAGCCTCGAGAAGTTGATCAAATGTTGTTCTCATTTTGTTTGATTAGTTTTGAATTATTAAATAATTTATCCGTCTGCCTCCTCTACGCAGAGAAGCGCGCACAGGAAGAATAACAGAGTAATCCGCGGTGTGCAATATATTGCCACCACGGAGTCACTGCTATTTGGATATTAACGTTTACTAAATTGGAAGTGTTTGCGAGCTTTTGGTTGACCTGGTTTCTTACGCTCTACCTCACGAGCATCACGTGTCATGAAACCTTCTGCCTTCAAAGCTGGCTTATCTTCTGGGTTGATTTTCACCAAAGCGCGAGCGATTGCCAAACGCAATGCCTCTGCTTGACCTTTGTAACCACCACCATCGAGGTTTACCTTGATATCGTATTTCTCAGCAACCTCCAACTTGTTCAATGGTTGTTTAACCACGTATTGAAGAATTGGACTTGGGAAATACACCTCTAAATCACGACCATTGATAGTGATTTTGCCAGTACCTTCTTGTACATAAACGCGAGCAACTGCTGCTTTACGACGACCTAATGCATTAATCATTTCCATATCTTCAATTATTTAAGGGTGTTGATATCAATTTGTACTGGTTGTTGAGCTTGTTTGTCATGCTCTGCGCCCTCGAATACGTAGAGGTTAGCGATGATTTGACGACCAAGGCGGTTCTTAGGGAGCATACCCTTAACCACTTTCTTAATCAAGCGCTCTGCGCCTTTCTTCTCCAACATTTGTGCAGGAGTAATCTCACGTTGACCACCTGGGAAACCAGTGTAGCTAACGTAAACACGATCATTCCACTTGTTGCCTGTCAATTGCACTTTCTCAGCATTGATGATAATTACATTATCACCGCAGTCAACGTTAGGAGTGAAGTTTGGTTTGTACTTGCCACGGAGGATTTTAGCCACCTTTGAGCACATACGGCCAAGTACTTGGCCCTCAGCATCAACAACAACCCATCCTTTTTGAACGGTTGCTTTGTTAGCTGATACAGTCTTGTAACTTAATGTATCCATTTGTTTTTTAATGTTTTAACCATGCCGACAGACCACTTTACGC